>JALYKM010000207.1 GCA_030774785.1 Gemmatimonadota bacterium | reverse complement strand
GCACAGCGGTTCAAGGATCGCCTGACGTCGAAGTCGTCGTCAACGGAATCGGACCCCGAGCTGAACGGCGGGGCTTCGGCGTCGGCCGGCAAGGTTCCAGCGCCGGCGAAGCCTCAGGGCGACGCCGCGCTCTCCGATGCCGATCTGTGGGAGAAAAAGCGCGCAGAGGGAATGACGCCGGCCGCCGCGACGGCCCACGTCCGTAGCCGAAAGAAATAGCGGCGAGTGCCGGATCCGCGCAGGGAATACTCGAGCGATAACCCGTTCGCTCAGAGCGGGAGCTCTGACACGTCCGGCGACTACTCGCCGGACAATCCCTTTGCGCCGAAGAAGAAGCCCGGACTAATCCGCCGCGCGCTCGACCGGATCTCGTCCATCGGTTCGGACGACGAGGTATCAGATCCGGCGACGGGCTACACCACGCGCCGATCGGCAACGATCTCGAGCTCACGCCCGAAGAACGATCGCCCTGGCAACATAGATCTCTCTGAGCCCAAGAGGAGCAAGCCGAAGCCGACCCGCCGTCCGAAGAAAGACGAGCCGATGTCCAGGATGCAGGAGATCGCGATGGAGGCCGCCGGCGATCCATCTCCGCGGACTCCTGGCGAGCCTGGCGTCGTCGGATCCGCGGTTCTTCGTGGAGCGGGCTCTTCGATCGAGATGCTCGGCGCGGCCGCTCAGACGGCCACTGGCAACACGATTGGAGAGACACCCAGGAAGATCGGCCGCGCAGTACGCGAGTCCGCGCAGCCCAAACGCGTCGCCACGCGGCACGACATACACGGCGTCGGCGACGCTCTCACTTATGGCGTCGAGACAGCTGTTGAGGGCGGCATGTCGACCGTCCCGATCATGGCGGCGGGTGCCGTCGGTGGCCCGATCGCGGCCGGCGGAGTGGCGTTCGCGTTCGCAGCCGGCGAGACGAGGATGGAGCTCGAGCAGATGGGGATCACCGACGAGGCGACGATCCGAAAGGTGACGGCCGTCGTAGCGCCCGCAGTCGGCTTGCTCGACACGGCCGTCCCGATGTCCGTCGTCCGGAACATCATCCGGAGCTCAGTCCGTCGCCAGGCGATCGCGCTCGGATTGAAGGGCACGGTCAAGGTCGTCGGTAAGTCGCTCGGAAAGACGATGCTTTTTGAGGGCGTGACGGAAGGCGCGCAACAGGTTATCACGTCCGCCGGCTCGCGGAAGATGACGGGCAAGCCGATCGACTGGCGACAGGTGCTCGACCAGGCGACGGAGGCAACGATCGGGGGGATACTCGTCGGCGGCGTGATGGGTGGAGCGGAGGCTCGCGCAGTCGCGAGCCAACCGCGAGCGGACTATGATGCCGACGCCGCCGCGCTCGGCTTGGGCGTCAATTCCCGACCGCCGGCGTTCCATCCGGACACTCCGCCGGAAGTCGCGCAGCGGATCGCTCAGTCGGCAAACGCCAAGCAGGAAGCAGCTGCTCGAGCTTCCGCCGAGCCGGAGAGGATCACAGGAGCAGCGATCCAGGTGAAGGGCAACACCTACACCGGCGGGATACACGCTGACGCCGTGCGCACAGCGATCGAGGCCGGAGATCTGCCGGCGGAGCTATTGAACGCCGGCGAGATGGACGCGACGCACTTGGATCACGGCGCGATCGACGGGTTTGTCACTGACAAGGGGCGTTTCGTCGATCGCGTAGAAGCGGAACGGATCGCGGAGGCACAGGATCAGATCAGACACGACCGAGTGCCGGATCCTGACGTCAAGGGCGAGCTCGATGCGATCGACTTAAAGACGGACGCGGTCGAGCCGCCAAAGGTCGGCGAGATGCGCACGATGGACATCTTCGCCAATCCCGCGCGTTTCCAGTTCAAGGCCGGGAAGGACGAGAAGACCGGCGCGGGCGGAGCGCTCAAGAAGGTCGATCTCTACCGCGAAGACCTGGCGGGGATCATGACTGTGTGGCGCGATCCCGCGGACAGCAAGGTCTACGTCGTCAACGGCCACCACAGGCTAGACCTGGCGAAGCGATCGGGAGCGCCGACCGTGCTCGTGCGCTTCATCACGGCTCCGAATGAGGAAGCTGCTCGAGTGCAGGGCGCGATCCAGAACATAGCGGAGGGTCAGGGCACGCCGACCGACGTCGCCAAGTTCCTACGTGACACGCATCAGACGCTCGAGGATCTCAAAGCGCAGGGCGTACCTGTCGAGGGAACCCTCGCTGAGAAGGGGATCGGGCTCTCGAGACTCGCTCCGGATCTCTTCCAAAAGGTTGCGACGGGCAAGATCGAGGAGGCGACGGGTGTCGGGATCGGCACCGTAACCGCCGACCCCGATATGCAGCGGGCCGCCGCGTCCGTAATTCAGAAGAGCGGCAAACGTCTCACGGAGAAGGAGGCGGCAGACGTCACTCGGCAGATCGTGGCCGAGGGCTCCGAGAACATCACTCAGGAGACACTCTTCGGTACTGAGCAGGAGACGGTTCCTCTTTATGTGGAGAAGGCGCAGCTCGCCGGCGCGATTCAGCGTCGACTTGAGAATGATAAGCGGTTATTCTCCTATGTTACCAAAGGCTCGAGGGCCGACGAGCTCGCGAGAGCTGGTAACACGATCAACAAGGAGAAGTCGGCCGAGCTCGCGGAGCAGTCCGCGCAGTTGGGCGAAGTCTTCCGGCAGCTCTTCACGAGGAAGGGTGCTGTCAGTGACGCCTTAACGGAAGGAGCGAGGAGGCTCGCGCATGGAGAAAAACCCGCAGGAGTCGCAGACTCGATCTACGAAGGAATCCGACAGGAAATTCAGACCGCTTTCGGCGGAGGAAAAGGCGAAGACGTATCCGGAAACGAAAGCGATATTGGAGGACATGCGGAGGAGGGGGGAGCTCCCGACGAAGAAGTAACACCGCCGGATCCCAACCAGGACGCGCTCTTCGACGCGGGTGAAGCCTTGCCCGATCAGAAGCCGCAGCGCATCTTCGGAAAGTCAGGAGGGTACGATGATCGATCGCCCGAAAGTGGTGGAGTACGATCCAAAGGCGTCGGCGAAGCAGCGCCGCGTCGACTCGGAGCGGAGTCCTCCGTACAATCCGGCTCCAAAGTCAGAGAAGGTGAAGGACTGCCCTGGCACGAGCTCGTAGCTCGCCAGCGGCAACGCCTGTATGACAAGCTGGCGCGCGCTCAGGGTAAGGACGCGCGCCAAGCTGTCATAAGGGAGCTCAGAGAGCTCGACAAAGTCAAAAACCAGGATCCTGCAAAGGGCGTCTCGGCCGACGAGATGGGAGCTCGCGCGCGTAACGGCGAGACGAAGGAAGCGATCGACGCGATCGCCGGCGAGGAAGTTGTCCGGACGTCGACCGATCGCGCGCAGTCAGACATCTTCACAGAGGAAAGCCCCATCGCGGACGATGTGGCTCTCGAGGATAACGAGCAGGGATCTCTGCTGTCGCCGGCCGAGGATGCTGCATCCTCTATAGAAGAAGGTCCTGCTTCAACAGGAACACGCGATGATGCGGTTTCTGACGAGGATCTCGATCCTGGCTTGCTCGACGGATACGACGCCGATCTAAAGCCGCACGAGTCGCCGTTCGCAGCTGCGACGCCGGCAGTCCAAGCCGTGAGAGCGAAGATCGGGCTGCCGCCGCTACCCAGGCCGCCGAGAGCTCTGATCGACATCTCGCGCGATCTCGCTGACCAGGCCGGCGTACCACTTCGGCAAGGGCGGTTCAATGCGGCGATGCGCCAAGCGGCCGGCGTCTTCTTCCCGCACTCCGAAACTGCACGCGTAACTCGCTACGACAAGGTAGGCACGGTCGCGCACGAAATCGGACACTTCGCGTCGAAGAAACACCTCCGCAATCCCGCGAACAAAGGCGCGGCAGGGCGCGGAGCGATGGTGCTCACGAAGGGCATGCTGAAGGAGCTCCGGCAGATGGGGAAGAACCTGTACGGGAGCAGGAAGCCGGCAGCCGGATACGGAGAAGAAGGAATCGCGGAGTCGTTTAAGTTCTACGTCACGGATCCGCCCCGTCTCACTGCAGAAGCGCCCGAATTCTCGCTCGCGCTCGAGGCGCAGATCCGGACTGTCCCGATTCTCCATCGTGCTCTCCTCCAAGCCAGGGAAGATTTCGCCGCGCACAACGCGAATTCTGCGACCGCGCGCGCTGACGCATTGATATCGGTCGACGAGAGTGTGCGCAACATGCCGACCGTCGACGAGATCGTTCGCCAGACGGTCGACGATCTTCACCCGTTTCGGAAAGCGGTCGAAGCGATCGGCGGCACCGACGACATCACGAAGCACGCCTACGTCCTAGGGCGACTCACTCGAGGCGACGCGGGACTCTCCGAGGAAATGAACGAGCGCGGCGTGATCGACTTCACTACGCGCAAGCGCGTCACGAAGGGGCTGATTCCGGTCCTGCAGTCGATCCCGAAGGAGAAGCTGCAAGCGTTTCGCCGCTATCTCCTGGCCGAGCGAGCCTTGGAGCTCCACGATCGGAACATCGACATCGGGCTCACGCACGCCGACGCGACCGCGATCCAGAAGATGTACCAGGGCGAGTTTCGGAAACAGGCAGAAGAGATGTGGGCGCACTCGAACGCGCTCCTCAAATATCGGCGGGACGCGGGACTCCTGACCGATGCCGAGCACAGGGCGATCCAGGCTCGGAACGCGCGGCGCGTGCCAATGTACGTGGTATTTGACGAGGAGAAGGACAACACGACTGGCGGCGGATGGGGCAAGAAGTGGGGGCGGAACACGAGCGGGATACACACGATCAGAGGCTCCGCGCGGCGGAAGATCGACCCGCTCGAAGGGTTGATCCAGGACACGTATCAAACCGTCGAACAAGCGAACCGGCACCACGTCGCGGCGACCCTCTTCAAGCTGGGCTTGGAGACTGAAGGCGCTGGCAAGGTGATCGAAGAGGTCGCGCGGCCGAAGGAGAAGGCCGAGGTCAACATGACGCGAGTGCTGGACCAACTCGTAGACCTGGGGATCGTCGATCCCTCCAAGCTCGTACAGAACAGCCGCGGCGGGATCGCGATCGAGAACGAGGACGGATCTACCGTTGATCTCGACGGGCTGGTGCTCTCGCAGTGGAATTTCCGCGAGCAGCAGAACGCCCAGGACCAGAAGGACATGGTGATCCCCGTAGTGATCGACGGCGAGCGGCACTGGCTCCAGATCCAGGATCCCAAGCTCTTTGACGCGGTGAACGCGCTCGGTCACGAGCGGTTGCCGGGGTGGGCGAGGCTCCTGGGTGCTCCGGCACGAGCTCTCCGCGCCGGCGCGACGCTGACGCCAGAATTCATCGGACGCAACCCGTTCCGAGATCTCTTCACGATCGCGATGAACACCAGGTCGACAAATCCCGTTGACGCAGTGCCTGGCGTCATCTTCGCAAAAGGTCTGTTCCACTTTCTACAGAAGGACGACGTCTTCCAGCGGTGGCGGCTCGAGGGCGGCGACCAGGCGGCACAGCTCGCGATCGACCGGAAGGAGATCCAGAACCATATCGAGCACGTCACCCGGAACTGGCACGAGATCGCGCGCGACATCGTGATCCATCCAATAGACGTACTCCGACTAGTGTCGGCCGCGATGGAAAACTCGACTCGAGTCGGCGAATTCTCGGTCGTCGAGAAGAGCTGGGCGAAAACGGGGAAGACTCCGCGCCAGGCGTCGATCGCCGGCGCGCTCGCCTCTCGAGACGGCACGCTCGATTTCGGTCGGCACGGAGCGGCCGCCAAGTCGATCAATCAGATCGTAGCGTTCTTCAACGCCCAAATCCAAGGCACCGCCAAAACACTGCAGGAGCATCGCCGGCGTCCTGGAACCATGCTCGCTCGCGGCTTCTTCGGGATCTCGCTCCCGTCGCTCATTCTCTTCGCGATGCAGCACGACGATCCGGACTACAAGAAGCTCCCGCGTTGGCGGAGATCTCTCTTTTGGAACTACGTCAAGCGCGACAAGGACGGGAACTTGGAGCACATCTTCAGTTTCCCGAAGCCGTTCGAGTATGGAATCATCTATGCCACCGGCGCGGAAGCAATCGCCGAGTGGTGGCTTGAGCACGACGCGACCGGATTCAAGGAGTGGGCGCGAGCCGCAGCGCAGGGGTTCACGCCCAACATGCTCCCGACGGGGCTCATGCCCCTAATCGAGAATTGGGCTAACAAGTCATTCTACACCGGCCGGAAGATCGTCCCTGCAGCTGCCGAACGACGCGGAAGCGCGGAGCAGTCGAGAGAGTCCACAGGCGATTTCGCCCGCATGATCGGCGAACGGGTCAACTACTCGCCGGCCAAGATTGAGAACCTGGTGCGCGGGTTTTGGGGCGGCCTGGGAGGTAACTACGCGCTCCCGGTGGTGAACGCAATTACTCGAGCCGATCGAAAGATGCAGGGTAAGGAACCGTACAAGCGGCGGAATCCTGCAGCGGAGGATCGACTCACGGAGATCCCGTTCGTCAAAGGCTTTACCGCGCGGCCGCCGACCGGCACGGATACTCAACAAGTCGAGGATCTGTACGATGCGTACCAATCGGCCGACGCTGCTCGTCAGTCGTACAAGGCATTGAAGGAATCGGGTCGCGACAAGGACGCGCACTCCTTCGCGATCGAGCACAGGGACGAGCTCGCATCCGTCCGCACGGCGGACAGTCCGAAGGGCGCGGGCCGGCTGCGTGAGGCGTACAACCGGCTCCAAAAGGTAAGGGAGCGGCGGAGCGAGATCCTCCGCGACGATAAGCTCTCGGCGAGCGAGAAAAAGCGCCGCGTCCGGATCCTGGATGACCGCATGGTCAAGATCGCAGAGCGAGGGCTCGCAGCTGTGAAGTAGCCGCAAAAGTATACACGTAAGTAAACATCAACTCGGGACACTCCCGCGCAGACGTCAGACGACGTCGCGCGGGTTTTTTCATTTGAGGGATCGACTATGGCAAATCAGATCGAGTTCACCGGCAGCAAATGGCTCCTCTTCCTGGCCGCCGTCGCGGTACTGCTCGCGGCGATCGGCCGCCTGGTGGTGCAACCGCTGTTCTCAGCCTGGATCTTCCTCACGATTGAGAAGGAGCCCGCGAAGATGCGCGGCTTGGTCGAGCAAGCCTTCCAGCCGCAGATCGACGAGCTCGTAAAATCAGCCCGCGAGATCCGCGAGTGTCAGGCCGAGCAGGGCGAGCAGATCGCCTACATAGCCGGCCAGCTCCGAGGCATCGGAAGAACGTACCAGAGCCCAGGATGAGCGAGATCATCGTCCCTCCCGAGCGGCCCAAGATAACGATCCGCCAGGCAACAGAGCTGATTCGCGCGCACGGCATCAACGGCCCCGCGCTCTTGGGTCAGCGTGGCTACTACCGCGACCGGATGGGCGTCGTCGGCAAGAACGATCGCGGCATCTACGATGACATGATCGCGATCGTAACGCCCGATTTCTTCAAGGCGTGGAACGCGAACACTGACCCGAGCCGACAGCGCCCTGGGATCGCTGTCCTTCGAGCCGGCGTGTGGGACTACAAACTCGGGATCCACAACATCTCGAAGGATCCGACTGAGCACCCGCACTACGAGGCACTGGTGCAAGCGGAAGTTGTCCGCGTCTTGAGAGACGGCGGCCGTCTCGACGTCGGCTTCTTCGGAATCAACATCCACAAAGGCGGCTACACGACGACGTCGAGCGAGGGCTGCCAGACGATCTATCCCGACCAGTGGCCCGATTTCATCGGGACGGTCAAGCGCGAGATGGCGCGACTCCGGATCTCCGTTATTCCGTATGTCTTGACCGAGCGCGGCGAGGACGAGTGACCCAGCGTCGCGAGTTCCTCAAAACCGTGCTGTTGTTCGGGCTTATCGCGGCGTGCAACCCGAGCGCGCTGTTCGCTCCGCGCGCAATCCGCGTTCCGCGATCGTTCTTCGGCCACATGGTGCCAGGCTACATCGTCGCCGCCGACGGAGGCTCGCCCATCGACATCTCGATCGGCACGCTCAGGATGTGGGACGGGCCGACCTGGGAGTTCATTGACGAGCAGGGGCCGAGCACGAATTGGAGCGGATTCGACGGCTTTCTCACACTCGCCGAGCGACTCAATGCCGAGCCGCTCTTCGTATTCGGCCGCCCGCCTGTCTACCAGCGCATCGCCGGCACCGGCTCTCCGACCCCGGAGGCATGGGAGAGCTTTATCGACCGTGTGCTCGATCGAGGAGCCGGGCGGATAAAGCTCTTCGAGACGTGGAACGAGCCCGCGACCGAAGGGCCGTGTCCCGAGGAGATGATGGAGCTCGCGCGGATCCTACGCGCGCGAGTTCCCAACGCTCTTCTGCTCACGCCGTCGTTCAATGAGCTGACAACCTACGGGGCCGCGTTCGCTGACGAGTATCTGCGCCTGGGCGGCGCTCGGTACGCCGACGTGATCGCCTTCCACAGTTACAGCGCTGACGTGACGGCCGACATTCGCGTGCTCCGATCGCTCATGGCGAAGCACAAGGTCGATCTCCCCCTCTGGAATACCGAGACGGTCGGCATCGCCTCTCTCGAGCAGCAAGCAAGAGAGGGCGTCGAGCGTGTCGTCCTGAACGCGCAGATCCGGGGCAACGAGGACTGGAATTCCAGCACTCCGCTCGGACTCGAGTACCAAACCACCTACAACCGAATGGTCGCATGAACCCTCTCAAAGACCTACTCACCGGCGGCTTCAGCAGTGTCGTCAGCTCGATCTCCGACGTGCTCGGCCGATTCGTCACGTCGCCGGAAGAGAAGATGAAGGCGCAGCTCGAGCTCACGAAGCTCGCGAACGATTACCAAGTCCAGGTGTTGCTCGCGGAGAAGGAGCTCTCCGTGCAGCAGGCGTCGGTCATCGTCGCCGAAGCGAAATCGGAGTCCTGGCTCGCTCGCAACTGGCGGCCGATCACGATGCTCGTGTTCGTGTCGATCGTCGCCTTCAACTACGTCGTCGCGCCGCTCTTCCAAGTGAAGCTGCTCGATCTCCCGCCCGACATGTGGCAGCTCCTGAAGATCGGGATCGGCGGCTATATCGGCGCGCGGACCGGCGAGAAGGTTGTCCCGCAGGTCATCCAAGCGTTCAAGAAATGAGGACGCTCAAGCGACTCGCGTGGATCCTGGGCTTTGGTATCCTGCTCGCAGCTCCCGCAGCTGCTGGCGCACAGACCCGTCACTTCACCGTACCGGACTCGCTGCACAAGCTCGAGGCCGCTCTCCCCTGGGGGAGCCAGTATCTAGCGGACGCGAAGTATGACCGCTGGTGGCACGAGATCGCCGAGTGTGAGCGACTCCCGCTCCCGAGCGTCTACGCGACGGTCAGGTTTTTTCAGATCAACGCAATTCATTTCTACGACGCCGATCGTCCGACCTTCGTCCTGTTCGCGGGCGAGCTCCGCGTACAGTGGGCAGTCGCGATGAGCTTTCTCTGGACGGGCGAGATATGGGTCGGGCTCCCGTATATCAATGAAGAGGTCGTCATCAAGCACGAGATGGTTCACTTCCTCATGTATTGGGCGGGGGAGCCAGGCGGACATCCGCCGGCGCGATTCGAGACGTGCGGCGTGACGACGGAGTGGAACGGGCCTTAGCGTCGAAGTGGCTGCACGGTTCTAGTCGGCACAGCACTCACGTCGTCGCCGAGATCTATGCGCGACGTCCGAGGCGCGATCCCTTCGCTCGACAGGACGGCTCCCGTAAAGACTTCTGCTTGCGACATATCGACTACGTAGCCGAGATCCGCGAACTGCGCAATCGTGACCGCGCTCAAGGGATTAGGAGTCCCGAGATTGACGAAGCCGGTCATCAGCTCGCGGTTAAAAACCGACTCTCGCCAGTGCGCGCCCTGCGTTGCGGCGGATCCGGTGTTCTCGACGGGAACAGAGTTGCCAACGTACCCAGCGCCGAAGCTGCTCCCAAAGGTTGTGAGCGCCTGCGGTCCGGTAAAGTAAGGATCCGCGGTCCCGTCGCCGGCTAAAAGCGATCGCTCTCGCCAGACAGTTCCGAGCCCAAATGTGTGCGCGAGTTCGTGAGTGGCGACGATCTCCCCGAGCCCGTTCGACTGCACGTAGGCTGCCTGATTAGTGTTCCAGACGACGAGCACGACAACGGGGAACTTACTAACCGAATTCTCGTAGCAGACGCCAGCCTGTGCCAACAGCGTGGCTCCCGCGAATGCCGAGTCCCTGACGTATATCCGAAGCCCGCGGACGATGTCTCCTTGCGCGATCGCGAAACTGCCGCACCCACCAGGAGCGGAGAACTGCACCGAACCGATATCGGTGGTAATGATGCGCTTCCAGTGCTGAACGCCGGCGTCGATCGCGCTTCGCTCGGATAGCGGCACTTCGGGTGAATAGACGACTTCGATCAAGTATGGAGAGTCGGCATCCGCGTCGAAGGAAAGTGGAGCGAGCCCCAAGGCTGTGGCCGTAAGCTGATTGTGTCCGACGCTCTGCCCGAGCGTCCAAGAGGTCGCGGCGAGCCCGGACCCATCACTCGCGACCGACACGGGGCCAACGGATCCACCACCTGACGTGACGGTAAACGCGATCGCGATTCCGGGAACGGGATTCCCGTACTGGTCCTTCACTTGGAGAGACGGGTTGACCGGGAGCGCCGCGCGGACAAAGCCTTTCTGATTATTGCCGGCCGCGATCGCGACCGATGCTGCAGCTGCAGGCCCGACGTTAACCGTGAGTGAGATCGAGAGCATGCCTGACGTCGCGGCGATAGTAGCTGCGCCGGCCGGACCGAGCGAAGCAAAGAGCCCGCTCGATGAGATAGTGCCGACCGTCGGAGACGAACTTGTGAACGCGATCGGCTGGCCACTCATGACGTATCCGCGATCATCGATCACTGACGCGCTGAATTGAACCGTTCCACCAGCTGCGATCGTCGTCGGCCCAGCGGCCGCGAGCCGGATCTCCTTTGGGAGTGGCGGAGGTGCTGTTGTATCGCCCCCTCCACAAGCGAGCGTACCGACTAGCATTGTTGTCGCGAGCTTCCTCACCTTGGCCTCCACACCGTGCCGGTTAAAGCGTTAGCACATTGGAGGTAGGACTCGTTGCGCGCAACAGGGGAGCTCTCCCAGGCGCAGACGTTGCCCGTCGCAGGATCGAATACCGCGCCGTCGTGAAACTGGTAGTGGTGCCGATCGAGTTGATACGAAACAGACAGTTAGATGATAGGATTTCGACATTCCAACCTCATGTGTAAGTGGATAATTTGTTTATAGTTGACCGAACAACAGTCGAGCCTCCGGATGATTACGACCTATTGCACGCGAAGCGAAGCTGAAGGTCACACGATTCCACCGCACATCGTGTCGGCGGAGCGCGGTGTCTACGAAGATCTTCATGCTCCCTCTGGCCTTCGGGTGTTTAAGGTAGTGAGTTCAGTGCCAGGCGAAGTCGGCACGGTGCTCTGGCCGGAAGTATGGGTTACTCCGCAGTTCATCGCCAACCTCGAGCGCGGGCTCGATCTCAGAGATCCGCAGCAGCTCAAAGCGATCTAGACTCCTTTCCGTTTTTTCTTCGTAGTCACTTCCGTCGCGGACGCGCGGCGTACCGGCGTGCGCGGAAGAGCGCGCGGCGGTTCCGTTTCGGACTCATAGCCGGTCGTGCTCTCCGCCACGCGGTGCAGCTCGGGCTCGCGCAGCGGCAGGTAGTCCTCCGGCTCCGGGGCTTCGCTCAGCGACCCCATCGCCAGCCAGCCCGGATCGACGTTGGCGAGTTCGGCAAGCGTCACCAGATGCTCGAAACTCGGGCGGCTGCCGGATAGCCACCGGGAAAGGGCTGAAGCCTTGATCCCAATCCACGATTTCTCGCTGAGCAGACCGGCGAGATCGCCCTGAGTCTCCAGGCGGTGCCTGGTGGTCGCCAGCCCAAAGGCGAAGCCGATCCGATCTGCGAACGCCTTCTCGTCAAAGGCAGCCACCGTTTACCCATACCCCTTGCGCGTTTACCCAAACGCACATAAATTGCCTTTTGTGTCAACTGCGCGCTGGTTATGCGCATGATTCGCCACAAGGGGAAACAATGCCACTCACGAGGTGGGAACGCAAGGAAAGGCTCGGTCACGGGGCAGCGACTGAGATCGCGGCGAAACTCGGCAAGTCGCAGTCGCATGTGTCGCGAGTTTTGGCGGGTCAGCGATCCGATCGGAAGGTGGAGGTCGTCGCAGCTCGCCGTCTACGGGTGCCCGTGAGCGAGGCGTTTCCGGAGTTTTATCCGAAAGCAGCAGCAACGCAAAACAGCCAGGAAGCGACAACCGCTACCTGACCGTTTTTTGCTTTGCGCGGATTGGGCTCCGCACAGAGCTGAAATGTAGAGCCCACGAGGGCGTCCCGCCATGCGTTTCAGAAAGATTGTTCTCACCCCGTCGCTGATCGAAGAATTCAACGCTCGGGTCAACCCTGTGGGAAGCGGGTGCTGGTTATGGACCGGAGCGAGACGACGGAGGGGCTACGGGAGCATCTACTCGGCCGAGATTGGCTCAGAGCTAATTGCGTCGCGTGTGGCCCTGACGATCGCGAAGGGGCCGATCCCCGATGGGCTCGAAGCCTGCCACACCTGCGACAATCCGCCGTGCGTGAATCCCGCGCATCTGTTCGCAGGTACTCGAGGCGACAACCTTCGCGACATGGTCGCGAAAGGGCGGCATCGCAGACCGAATTCATCCCCATCGCCGTTTTGCCCGAGCGGGCACGAGTTCACTCCAGAAAATACTCGCCTCTACGCGCACCCGCGGGGGTGGACGGAGCGCCGCTGTCGCATCTGTGCGCGACTGAGCGCGCGTGTCCAGGAACAGCGACGCCAGCGCTTCGGGCGCAAGCGCAATCGGAGGGTAGCCTAATGCCAGTTGTAAACGGAAGGCTCACATGCTGCGTCTGCGGCGCAGACCTGGGAGACGCGGAGGATCCATACCGCGATCCGGACTGCATCAACTGCGCGACGAACGAGGCGCAAGCGGAGGCGGAAGAGGAGCGAACGCACAACCTCTGGAATGACGCGCCGACCGAGCGCGAGCTAATGAAGGACTTCGACACCGAGGAGGATCGTCCCGACTGCGCGGACGACGATGGCCCGTACGACGCTGACGAAGCGCGCGAAGTCTATTACGGCGATCTAGGGATCCTGCCATGAGCGAACTTCGGATCGCCTCGCTGTACCTGGAAGCCGACACGGACTCGGAGGCGCGAGAGCATCTCGTTCGGTTTGGAAGTGCGCTCGCCACCGCCTACCAGCTCGGCCACGCAACGCGGGTCGCGAAGATTCATGGCGGAGGCGGGCTAATCGAGCTGTACGCTGAGAAAGAGCCCGCGCCGGATTGGATCTGCGAGTGCGGCACCGTCAACATGGGACTCCTCTCCTTTTGCCATTCCACTGAGTGCGAGCGTGAGCAGAATACAGAAGGGGCGTCCTACATCGGCGGAGCGATCGAATGAGCGAATCCGCAACGGTGCGCTGCATGCTCTGTCGCGAGTTCGTGCCGCGCAAAGACACCGAGTCGATCCGGCACGGCGACATCTGCGGCCTGGTCTGCAAGTCTCACGAGGCCGTCAGCTTTTGGGACGGGAAGGAGCAGGAGGCGCGACGTCGCGCCTCCCCCGACATGAGCGAGATCCACAACTGTGTCATTTGCGGCCGTGATCTTAGGGCGGAGAGGATCCACGTCGACACATGCAGCAAGCCGTGCTTCCAGAAGCAGCTGCGCCGGCAACGCGAACTGGCCGAGTCGTGATGTGCCGGAGCGAGAGGACGAGCTCGCGGACGTCGCGGCGCAGATCGAGATGCTGCTCCAGAAGTGGGAGAGGAAGCAATCCGCCGCGCTGTTTCTCTGGGCGTCCGACCCACAGTCGCTCGATCGCGAGATCCGCGACTCGCTGTATCGCAATGCACGCACACTTCTCACGGCCGCGATCTACGAGCTGGCCGACACTATCGTAAACGGGGGAACCCATGTCAGATAAAGTGGAGGAGACGGCGACGCCTGGCACGGCCGTCGTCGCGGCACCGAAGGCGACGCTCATGCGTCCAATCGCGAAGCCGGCGGACATCCTGGTCGCGCAGGAAGAGACGCGCGCGCTGATACAAGAGACGCTTAAAGAGGGTCGCGATTACGGGCTGATCCCGGGCATCAAGAAGCCGTCGCTGCTCAAGCCTGGGGCAGAGCGGGTCGGGATCGCGTTTGGCTGCTACCCGCGGTATCGGATCGTCGAGAAGGAAGTCGACCACGATCGCAAGGTCGAATGGCGAAAGAAGAAGCGCGTCTATAATAACGCGCACAAAAACGATCGCACGTACAAGGAAGAGGAAGTCACCGGCGAGTCGCTCGGGCTCTACCGCTACGTCGTCGAGTGCGAGCTCGTACACCGCGACACGGATGCGGTAATCGGCTCGTGCATTGGCGTCTGCTCGACGATGGAGTCCAAGTACGTCGACCGGCCACGCGAAAGCGAGAACACCGCGCTTAAGATCGCGCAGAAGCGAGCGCACGTCGGCGCAGTGCTCAACGCGTTCGGGCTCTCGGAGCAGTTCACGCAGGACGTGGAAGACAATCCGGAGGCCGCCGCAGTGGTGGAGCAGCCGCCGAAAAAGACGGACTTCACGCTCGAGGAGGCGAAGGCGTTCCCGTTCCCGTTCAAGCGCGGGACTCCGATCAACGGGAAGCCGCTCGCCGAGCTCGCGAGCAGCCATCTCACTTCGATCCGCGACTGGATCCGCTTGAAGCAGGAGGAAGACGAGGACTTCCACCAGGACACGATTGCGGCGATCAACGTCGTACTGGCGGATCGCGAGAAGGATCAGACGAAGCTGGATCTCCATGCCACGGTGACAGACACAGATCTCGAAGAGGATCTCCGCGAGCGCTACCCCACGGTTGCCAGTGCGAGCGTTCCTGACGACGATCTGCCTTTCTAATGAAGCGGCATAAATGGCTAGCTCTGAAAGCTATGGGATCAAGCTACGCAACATGCGGGCAAATCTCGCGATCGACCGACTGCAATTGCTCCGGATCGACAACGTGAGGCTGCGGCTTGTCGATCGGCGCGACCTATTCGGCCGCTCTCGCGAGCGGCTCGTGAAGGACATCGACTGGCAGGAGCGAGTCCTTAAAGTGGCGGAGTGCTACTAAATGGCAACTCTCCGAGTGCCCAAGGAGCTCGCGATCGCGAAGGATCTCTCGCTGCCGATCGACGTCGTGACGCAAAAGAACGCGTTCATGGGTCGGACGGGATCCGGTAAGACCTACGCGGCAACCAAGCTGGCGGAGCTCATGCTCGACGCCGGCGCTCAGATCGTCGTCATAGATCCGGTCGGCGTGTGGTACGGGCTCCGGCTCGACAAGACCGGCAACGCTCCATCGGGTTTCGACATCCCGGTCTTCGGAGGGCTGCACGGCGACATACCGCTCGAGGCGACCGGCGGCGCGCTCCTGGCCGACCTGGTCGTCGATCGCGCGCTGTCGGCTATCCTGGACGTCAGCATGTTCGAGCACGATACCGACAAGGCGCGGTTCGCCAGAGACTTCGCAGCTCGCTTCTTCTATAGAAAGAAGGCATCTCCGTCGGCCGTCCACGTCTTTCTCGAGGAGTGCCAGGAATTCGTACCGCAGAATCCGCAACGCGGAGATGAGCAGATGCTCCACGAGTTTCACCGGATCGCGAAGCAGGGACGGAATTTCGGCATCGGGATCTCCCTCATCTCGCAGCGGCCGCAGGAGATCAACAAGAAGGCGCTCAATCAGACGGAGTGCATGTTTGCGTTCCAGATGACGGGGCCGCAGGAGCGGAAGGCGATCTCGCTGTGGGTGAGCGAGAAGGGCTCGGACGAGGACGTCGCCGACATCCTGCCAAAGCTGGCGATCGGCGAGCCTCACATATGGTCGCCGCAGTGGTTGGAGATCTCGCGCGAGATCCGGATCCTGCCCAAGCGGACGTTCGACGCGTCGAGCACTCCGACATTCGGCGCTAAGATCGTCGAGGCAAAGCCGCTCGGCGCGATCGACTTGAAGGATCTCGAGAAGAAGATGGCGTCGACGATCGAGAGGCAGAAGGAAACGGATCCGAAAGCGCTCCGCGCGGAGGTCGCTCGGTTAAAGCGTGAGCTCATGGCGAGGCCGCCAGGTCAGCGCATCGCGGAGCAAGCACAGACCGACGCATTCGTCAAGAAGGCGGTCGAGAATGCGGTCAAGGCGAATCAGCGATCGCACGAGCAATTCAGAGTCAAGGTGCGGCGTGATCTTGAACGGCTGCAGCGCCACATCGGAGAAATCGACCTCTCAGTCGTTATCGCGGCGTTCGACGAGGGGAAGCCCGAGGCGACTGCTCCCGATCGCGTCGAGCCGATGCCGACGTTTGACGAGCGTCCAGTAGTCCGCACGTCACGGCCGGCACAGATCCCCGCGGTTCAGTGGAACGGCAAGCTGTCGGGCACGAAGCAGCGCACGCTGAACGCGATCGCGCAGTTGCATCTCCTGGCTGTCGCGCGGCCGACCGTGAAACAGGTTGCCGTGTTCTGTGGCGTCTCGCACACTACCGGAAGTTTCCTGCAGGACGTCAGGGATCTCGCGAAGGCCGGCTATCTCGAGCGGGACAGGGGCGTCGCCAGGCTGACACCGACGGGCGAGAAGGCCGCGTCGGTTGATCCTCCCGATCGCGATCTCCGCGAGATGTGGCTCCAAAAGCTGGACGGGCCACACTCGAAGATGCTCGAGATGATCCTCTCGTTCCGATCAATCGACAAGAACGGTCTAGCTCGCGAGCTCAACGTCTCGCCGTCTACAGGCTCGTTCCTCCAAAACCTTCGCGACCTTCGCAACTACGGTGTCATTGATCTCGACAACGGCGTCGCGTCGGTGGGTGAACTGCTACGATGAAAACCAAAGCGATGTACTCTCAACTCGATCCGAAGCTCCGGCAGAAGGCGGCGGCGGAATATCTCGGCGTCTCAGTCCGCTATTTCAGGGAGCAGGTCGACGTCGAACCGAAGAAGTTGCCTGGTCGTGGCAAGCGGCCGCTCTTGGTGTGGAGTGCTAAGGAGCTGGACGCGTGGGTCGACCGAGTGAGCCCGCCTGTCGCTTCGGGCAAGAAGAGGCAGAACGCGTGACGCCGTACAAAAGGCGTGACCGGCGTGTTTGGGCCGTTAAGGTTCCGGCCGAGACTGGCACCTGGCGGGGGCTATCGACCCAGAGTTCGCATCGCGACACCGCGAAGCGCATGCAAGACATGATAGACGCCCTGGGACCGAAGGGTGCTCGCGCCTGGGACATTCTGGCGGGGCTCCACGATAAGACGCTGTCCCTGGGCAAGCTCTACGATCAGTGGGTCGAATCAAAGCGCGATCTCACGACACTCCGGCAGTCGCTCCGTGCGGTCGATGTCGAGCCCTTAGTCGAGGAGTACCTGAGATCGGCGAGCTGCTCCGAGGACACGAAGTCGCATTACCGGGCGCTGATCCGGCGTCTTGTTCCGTTCGGCAAACCTTATCCGATCGGCCAGCTGACGCGGGAGCGAGTGCAGAAGATGATCGACGAGCTGAAGGGACGCTCCTCGACGAAACGGAAGGCGGGGGCGGCGGTTCGCTCGTTCTCGAACTGGCTTATCGCGCGCGGCTACTTGCAGGACAATCCGGTTCGCCACGTCAAGCTGCCCAAGCCCGCGACTCCGCGCACTCTCTATCTGGACGTGCCGGATGTGGAGCGGTTGCTCGAGGCGCTGCCAAAGGAGTATCGCGCATTCGAGGCATTGTTGGCGGGGTCGGGCATCGAGGTATCGGTCGCGCTTTCGCTTCGTGTGCGAGATGTATATACGGAGAAGAAAGAGATCCGGGCGCGCGGTACGAAGTCACATGCCCGCGATCGCGTTGTCCGTGTCGCCGATTGGGCGTGGCCGGCAGTGCGGACGACACTCATCGGGAAGCTCCCCGACGCACTCCTTTTCGATCGGATACCGGACCGCTGGGTTGCGGGGAAGGTGCACCGGACAGCGATCGAATCGCTCGAAAAGGAGTACCCGATTTTCAAGGGTTACACGATGCGCGACCACCGTCATACGTATGCGGTTCGGGCGATCAGAGCTGGGGCACCGGCTGACATCGTGAGTCGTCAGCTCGGTCATGCCAACCCCACACTGCTCTTAACAGTTTACGGCCGGTTTGTGCCCACGAGCGAGGAAAGAGCCAAGTGGGAGAAACGCGCGACTGCCATGGACTTAGCTCGCGCCGACCAGATGAAGAAAAGGGAGGGGAAGAAGTGAGGTTCTTTCTCAGGTTGAGCGGCACCATGGGGCGCGCCAAGGGTCTGCTATCTCAGTGCTCATTGGTGCCGCATCGTGCCGCACTCACAGAGGGTAGGCATGGCGTCTCAGGGGCGTTGTACGCGTCTCATAATGCCGGGGTCGGGAGTTCGAGTCTCCCCCCAGCTACTTTGTAAGTCGTTGTCGAATGAGGCTTTGCCGACTGCTGTCGGCTGAGCCTTTTCGTTTTGCTCGGCGATTGCACCACAGCCTGCACCACATGGTTCGCTCATTTCGCCACCCTCTTCGCGTCATTCGCCGCTGCGATGCGCTGCCATTCGCGCTTTTCGTGGTCGTTTGGCCTGAACCGGCCGTACACTCGGGCGACCATGACAGTATCGGCATGACCGAGCTGCCTAGCGACGACTTCGTATGGCGCGCCGGAGCGTATGGCGCGAACAGCGTAGGTATGACGGGAGTCACGCAGTTGATAGTCTACAATCTCTAAACTCTTGCACGCGGCCCGATGTTTGTCGCTCATTGTCCAGCGGTTGATGTTTGGGAAAAGCGGCGCATTGGTGCCCAGCAGGTGACGCATATGTCGCCTTAGGAACGGGACGATCCACTGCTCGATGTCGATCCATCTGTCGCGCGCCTTCGTCTTGGTACCGCGAGCGTGCACCTCGCGTCGCCGCAAGTCGACATCACCGCGCTTCAGGTCAAGAGCGACCGACACCTCGATCCCAGCGTGCAACAAGGCAACTATTGTTCGGTACGGCTCTTCCAGGACATCGAGAAGACTGACGACCTCTTCATGCTCCAAGTAGCGGCATCGTGGCGCAGCGGCCGACGGCGCCTTCACATCCCGCATTGGATTTTGTCTCAGCACGCCCGCGGAAACCAGATAACGGCAAAAGCTGGACATGGCCGCGTGATACTTTCGGCGCGTGCCCGCAGATCCCTCGATTTTGGCTAACCACTCAGCCAATCGCTCGAAAACCAGCTCCGAACGGGCGAACCGCGCGTCGCGTGTGATCAGTGAGCGCACGTGCACCCGATAGTGTTCCACAGTGTCCACCTGAACGTGCCCCTTCAGGGAATCCAGCCACTTTTCGACCAAGGGCGACACATCCACATCGTTCATTCGATCGCGCAAATCATCAAGCGCGTTTCCTGAATAGGCGCTGTAGAGACGTGAGAGGGTAAGGCGTCCAGTGACTACTGCGTCGAGAAGATCCCACGATTGGCGACCCCGGTGGCCAAGCTCATCAATCATGTGCGCTATGTTTTTCGCGAGGGCACGGTTGCGAGTCTCGCACGTGCGCGCAATCCATTTCCCCGAAGTTCCCTTCACCTTTACGTAGTAAACGCCGTTACGCTCGAAGTAGGAGCTCATGGTTCGTCCAACCCGATACGGTGGGAAACTCGGGCGTTGACGTATAGAGCAAGGTCAATCGGCCGATACTTCTTTCTTCGTCCCAACTCGACCCGCGGTACATCGCTCCGACGAAGCCAACTCTCAGACATACCTAGCCGCTTTGCAGCGTCCTTGGTCGACAGAAGATCCTCGTTGACAGGAGATTCGTCGCGAGCAATAGTTAAAAGGGTGCCGCGCTTCTTCATAACGCCTCGCACCAGAACCGCCCAACGGTTCCGATAGTTCGTGAATTAGTGCCCTTCGATCCCTCAGGATTCGGAGGGCACTTCTGTATTCCCGCTATTCGTCGTCTGCGTCTTCGTCTTCGTCGTAGTCGTCTTCTTCGTCTGCATCAGCGTCCTGGTCTTCGGGGACGCGAGGTTCTATGTGATCTGCAACCCGGTCGTAAACCTCGCCGACCAACTTCCGAAGCTGACGATTCTCGGCCTCTAGTTCCGTTTTCGTTGGGCTCATTGCCCCTCCCGCTGAACGTTTGGTCCTACCAAACTCACCGCTCACTCGGCGGGACGGCGCTTATGGGTAAACACTCAAACCCGTATCGCTCCGCGAACTTTCGCAGCTCCGATAGGCGAATCGCCGCTACAGGGCGTACACCCGGCCGCTGGTTCACCATCTGATATCTGATCTTGCCCAGCTTTGCCCACTGATAGACTGCGACGCGAGTCACAGGCTGCCCGTTACGGCGTAGGAGGGCGGCGGCCTCAATGAACGTGACCAAGCCCGCTGGTGGGACTGTCTTTCGATAGATGCCATTAGCCTGGATTTTCACCAAAATCGCACCCTTGTTCAGCAGCCAGTATCCGCGAAGAGGGGGGTGCTCCTCGCCAAGAACGTAAGCCATAATCCTCCGCCAACGGAAAATATGTAAAGCTACGCCTGAGAACGCAAGGGCGGGTTACAAACTCCGTTAACGGAGCGTGATGGCCACACCGTCCAAAGCCGACCGGGCAGGTCGAGGCATGCCGCAACGGAGTTAGGCCGCTCTAGCATCGGCGGGACGATGGGCCAAGATTATTGCTATGATGATTTATTTCCTCATCAACTTGTGGGTGGGATTTTTTGTAGGAACCTGGTTCGAGCCCAGCGGCTCCGATCGTGGTTAGGATAAGAGCAGTCGAGCTGTTAGCCATGGAAAATGAAAGCGCTACTTGCCACAAAGCCTCCTGTAGAGCTGATAAGAAATACGCACTAGCTGATAGGAAATTGGCATTGTTGCTCAGCCATACCGACACTAGAATAGGGCTTTCCTTTCGGAGAGAATCGTGAGACGCTCGGGAAGTCTTGCCGAAATCCGCCTGCAGCCCCGATTGTACCGGTTATCGCGTCACAAGATCGCCAGCTTGTGCTTCCTCACGAGTCTCAGCTTGCTCGCGGTCAGCTGCCGTGAGAACGACAGCACTGCACCACCGCCAACAGCTAGACTGTCGCCGCCACAAGCACCGTCCAGAATGATGGTATCCCTTGATGATCCGTGTTGGACTGCCATTGATTATGACTGCGCTGATCTCTCGACTCACAATGGTGGTTTCATCGATGGTAGTGGCTATGGCTGGTTGGGCGGCACAAGTCCTTGCTATTCAGGCAACGGATGGTGCGGGGCAGGATTCGGAAACTGGGACGATGGAAGTGGTGGATGTTACGTGTCGCAGGCGACGCCGGCCTGCCTTTCAGTGGTCGGAGCCCTGAACTTTGATTGGCGAGGATGTCCTGCGCAATTCGGTTTTAATAGTACAAATGTCACGAACGGGGCGACGGAGCTCTGGGTGCTGACGAGGGTCGGCACCTATACCAAGCTCGGCTGGTCGATGGCTCGATATACCGGGAGTTACTCGGCAGCCGGTTTCACAACTTACAATGTGGTAGGTAACATGGTTTGTGGAGCCGGCTTCATTGCTGCAGTCGCACACGGATGAGGCCACGCCGATTTACGCCATGCATCGCTCGTGCAAGATGTTCCTCGGCAAATGACTTCCCAACACTTAGACGAGAATACACATGCGCAACGTCCTTCTGATTACTTTGCTTAGTGTCAGTTCCTTGAGTGCGCAACAGACAGCGGGTCGCTCTCGCTCGGTTGTGTCCCATCCTTACGACCCGACCGACAGCGCTGTCAGCCTATTGGGGGAGGAGACGGCGCCCCGCACATTGAATGGCCTGCGGCTCCGTGATGCGATTGCACCGGCCTGTATCACCGACCCATCACACTTTGTGGGCGGTTCGCGCCTACCACTAGGCGCTACGGAAATAGCGAAGGGTAGCATACCGCTTCCTTCTGGTTGGACTGCGCGTGCGTTCGCGCCTATGCAGGACCAGCCATCGGGGCAGTGGTCGCGGTTGGCTGCCATCGTCGACGCCCCGCCAACTTCCCCCGGGCTCGAAGTCGCTCAGGTCTTTATTCTTTATGGCTCGGACGAGGGATACCCGAACGTGCGACTCCTCAGAGATTCGAAGGTAGTTGCCGTTGACGAGTGCACCTCTACACTCGTCTCATCGCAGCCCGTGTCGATCATTCGCGCGAGCGTTGTAACACCCGACCGCGGTGCGCTCACCTACGTCATCGGGTACGCAAAAGTAAGCGACGCGCTGTGGGTGAGTTTCCTTGGCTCGTCCTCCAACCCGTTAGACAAAGGCGTCATGGTTGAGATGGTCAAATCGCTAGCGGTTACGGGTGTGAAGTAAGACCTCGCGCCGAGTAAGTATGAGGTGAAGGAGCCCAATTTCCGCTTCGAGATGCTCCCGGTAGAACGTTTTCGCTCCTGTAGCATGAGTTTCGTTTAGGAACATCGCGGCCAAGAGAAGCAGACCTCCGCCGGATAAGCCTCGAGGTCGATGGAGGCCTAGTACTCGGAAGCAAGAAGAATTGCTGCAGCCGCCAGTAGAGTAGTCGCTAGAACTATGAGCGCGATTGACGCAGTTCCGGACTTGCCAACAAATGAAACCTTTTGAGGCAGAAGAAACTCCTGCAACTTCGCTGTGGGGTGTACAATCTCAAAACATTACTCACCTAGCCTTCTTGTTGATCCTTGGAACACGAAACGAGAAGGAGCGCAGGGGCTCGCCACCTCCAAACACTACGACCGCCCCAGCGCCGGCGATTTCCTGTCGTGTAAAACCCTGGACTCTTGCGTATTCAGAATCCGCGAAATCAGCGGCCGCGCTAAAGTTGCCTTCAATTTGGTAAGAGCGCTCCCACTCGCGGAAAGCTGCCAAGGGGACTACGAATAAGCGGCCGTTGGCGCGACATACTATTTGAGAATCACCGCGAAGTGGCGGACGGCGGCTGCCGAGAAAACCGAGTAAGCTATTTGGAATGCCGGGAAACGCCGCTCCGGGCTTCACGCTTAAGTGCAACTCGCCACGACGCAACTCAAGCCGGCATTTCACCGGAGTCGGGAGCCTGGCAAGGTGGCTCACAATTTGGTCGGCTGATTTGATCCCCTCCTCGGTGAAGTACTGAGTCTCGGGTTGGGGCGACTTTTCACACTCTGGGATAGTAGAGTGTAGAACAAATAGCGCCAGACGCGCCGCGATCACGAGGTCACCAGGTCCTTCGTCACACGTTACACTCACTGCCTATTCTCCTCGGTGATGGGAGCGAAGTTTCGGTGCTCCAGATAAAGGCGGCGGCCTTGTTTGTCGGCACGACCCGGACAGACCGCCAGCTCGCCCGCCCTGCTATCACGGTCACGGGTCCCTAGACGTGCACTATTAAATTATCGAACGGGCCGGACGCCGAAGATTTGAGCTTGGGCTTTTTCCGCCCGGGAGGCTTGATACGTGGACGCGCCTTCTCAGCCATACTCCAAAGTTAACGGATCAGCAGCAGCGACCATCTATAACTGTTCCTTAGAGCGTGTAAGAAAACGAAACGCGCGCCCACTTTTCGTGGTAACCCGGCACGAGCGACGCTCCTAGACAGCCGACCAGAAAAGGCGAGGACAGAGCTTGCGGACGAGCGCCGCCCCGTCCGGTTCAAAGGGAAGCATCCACCCTAACTCCTTAATCTCGACGGCGAAGTACTGCGCCGCTTCCTCGATCAGCATGCGCGCGATTCCTTTTCGGCGTCGTGACGCGAACACGCCGACAAACGCAACCTTCCAGACCGGTTGTTGCCGGGGTTGGCGTTTACTGAGGGCGTGACCGGACCACGTCCAACATCGCAATGATCCGAGAACCAGGCCACTAATAGCGTGCCATTGATGTCGGGTCCGGTAGGGTTCTCCTGGGCCTGGGGAGGAAATCACTCCTCCCACTCTTCGAGGATTTCATCAACTAATCCGCGCACATCGTCGCCGGACCAGTCAGCCTCCACTTCTTCTTTCAACTCGCGGTCGATCTGTCGTTCTGCGCACGCTATGTCCCGTGAGTCCCAGCCCGACATCTTCGAATGCGCGTATGACTTGCCGATATAGAGGAGCCAATCGCGAGCTTTCTTGTCTTCGGCTTTTTTACGCTCGGCGGCGACTCCATCTTTCCAGGGTTGTAGAACGGCTTCAACCCGCGCGCGAACCTGGGACTCCGCGAGGTACTCGCTGAGCGCGACCGGGTACGCATCTCTCGTCACCGAAGTTTCCAAATCGCGCGCAACCTTCGCTTGCCATTCCGGCGGCGCGAAGATCGCTTGATACCTTCCGTAAGCGCGCAGTTTATCGAGGCGAGCGCGCTCCGCGGACTCGGACTCTGCAATTCTTTTTCGTTCTCGTTCGCGTTCCGCTGAAAGACGTTGTCTCTCCAACGCTTCGCGTTCCAGTGCCTCGTGCTCTGCGTTTTCGGCTCTCTCCAATACGGCCCGTTCATGGCGCAGTTTGGTGACTTCGAGGTCGGCCTCTTCCTCGCGGACGCGCTGTTCCCAAGTCGGAACCGTGGGAGAGGGATGGCGAACAAGCGACTGGTTCTCCTCAATGGTCTCACATGGCGGCCACGGCGATCGGTGCGGCTCGGCGCGTTTTTCCCTTGGGGGCGGGGGCGAATTGACGAGGGAAAGGATTTCTGCTTCGTCGTATCTGCGGTGTCCGCCAACCGTTCTATTCGACTCGATCAATCCGTCTCTTTCCCATCGACGGAGAGTGTCAACCGAAACACCTAGTTTCGCCGCGGCGTCAGCCGGGGTTAGCGACCGGGTCACAAGGATTCCTCCGCTTTGAGCACGCTTTTCCCGGCGAAAACCGGGTTTATCTGGGTTTCTCCAGACAAAGGGTCCCATTGTTGATTTGTCGGATTCGGATATTGATGTGCGCGCCCGTTGCGGTGCCGTATGACGGACCGCAATGCTTGCCCGAGCTTGTCCGCTTGCGCGGTACACTCTGTCGCCGCATCGGCTTCTTTAATGGCGCGACCAAGCGCGAGCAGTAAGTGGACTGCGCTGTGCGCCTCGGTTGCAAGCTGGCCGACGATTGTCTCGTATTCGATAGTTAGGGGAGCGAGATCCATTAGCCGCTCCACGCCGCGTACGTCTCGTCGACAAGGAATGCTCCGAATCCACCGTTCGCTTCGACAACTTCCGCGCTCACTTTGCCGACCCATTTCCATTGCCCTTCTGCACCACAATTCTCGCATGCGAGTACGTTGGTGTCGTGCAAGTCTTCTGGCCTCGCATCGTCGGTTGCGCCGTCCCCCTCTGTAACGCGCACCGACCTGACGACTCCGCCAAGCGCAATTCGATGAACATTCCTAAAGCCAATTTCAACCGCGGCGGCGTGCTGCGGCTTCCGCCTTTGACCCTTCTCGCATTTAATTGCGTATTTCAAAACTTCTTTTAGCGCACCCACGATTCTCTGGGTGCTCCCTACTGCTCGAACGTCGACGACCACTCCAGGCTCGCCGATGGCTTTAGACCATGCGATAGCGATCTGTTTTTGAGAGATAAATTCGCCAAAGACAAGTGCGTGAATGTGCACCATTCCGTTTGGTGACACTTCTTGTGCGAAGATGTAGCTAGTGTCCCTCCTGCTGCGCTTTCTTCGATTTCCGGCATCACGTACCTGCCGACCCCACGCTAGAGAGCGCCAGAATTTCGGAAACGCAGACCGTATTCGTTTTACTTGTCGACGTAACGACACCGGGTCAAATCGCCCTTCGATGTCCGCACTTGCCCTCGACGTGAGAGTGACAATGCGCCAACCACGGCGTTGGGGCCTGCCAGGCCCATCCCACGGCTGTGCCGCCATTAGTATGTCATGAACGGCGATCCGGGCCGCCACGCGGTCGGTGATAGCCGCAGCGGCCTTCCGTGCGCAGGTGGCGCAGGTCCGAGCACCGCACCGAAACGGGACTAAATGACCCTTTTCGCAGCATTTGCATTTTAGGAGGATTGCGCTCGACCCACATTCGCGCATTGCCCGAGCGCGTTCGGGCCAATCTTCCTGCAGCGCATCCGCAACTGCCGCATTAAACTCCTTAGCCCACGCTCCTCCCACATGGAGAGAGCGGCGGTGGGTGCGATTTGTTCGTGAAGTATCAAGTGAAGGAGAACAGCAAAGGCAGCGCGGCTCCGCCGCGCTTTGATCCGAGGGGGGCTCTGCCCCCCTCGGACT
>JALYKM010000206.1 GCA_030774785.1 Gemmatimonadota bacterium | reverse complement strand
CGCGAGCTCAAACGCGATCTCGAAATCTCAGTTCTGTCTCCCGCTGGCGATCTTCCGCACGACGAGCGAGCCGAAGATTTTAATGTTATCCTATCCACATGGCTGAATCGCCTGTCGCTCTCCTCCGCGCCCACGCTCGCCACGCTCCCTGGAACGCCCGCGGACTTGCCGCGCACGCAACAGCTCTTGTAGACGCAGCTGGAGTACGACCGACCAACGCATCGGCGCGAGCAGCGCCAAGTGCGCGCGCGGTTCGATTCTACGTAGCTGGTGGATTGCTCGACCGGCCGGAGGGAACAGGCACCGGCGCGACATACGGATACCGGCATTTGCTGCAGCTGCTATCCATCAAGATCCGCCAG
Source organism: Gemmatimonadota bacterium (assembly GCA_030774785.1). GTDB lineage: Bacteria > Gemmatimonadota > Gemmatimonadetes > Gemmatimonadales > Gemmatimonadaceae > UBA4720. The sequence goes on along the minus strand of JALYKM010000206.1, from coordinate 32,056 downwards.
CGCGAGGGGCAGAGTCTCGACACCATCCGCACTGAGATGCGGGACGTCACCGGCGATGCACTTGAGCGGAAGATCGCGCAGTCCCTGGCGCCCGCTCTGGGTTCCGGCGCTCACGAAGCAGTTGCGCACGACGGCGACATGGCGCTCAGGTGGCACCGTCTGTCCGTCGCCGATGGGATCGAGCTTCACGTTCGGGAGGATTCGCCGGCGGCACGCGAGGAGGCGGTAATCGCCATGCGCGAAGCCGTGCGCGCCGCGCTCGGCCGCGCCGACATTCGCTGAGCCGCTACATCAGATAACGCGCCGATCTCTCGCCGCGGAGATGCTCGAGCAGAACCTTTTTCGCCGCCGCGATCTCGTCCGATGACAGCCAGTCGGCCACGGTGAAGCGGCGGCCGCGTGCTTCTACCGCGATCGCAACCCGGCCACCACGCATCACGAGCAACGCGCCAGAGCCACGCGGTCTCGACAGCGGATCTCGATCAACGAGATCGAGGGGCAGATTGTAGACGTTTGCCGGATCGCTTGCCGCCATCACCACGAAGCCCGTAGCAGACTGGTCTTCGCTGGCGACGGTGCGAAGCCATTCAACGGCATCGGGAACGGCGAACTGCGCGCCACCCAACCCTTTGACGAAGTATCCACGACGCACTTCCCCACGATACTCGAGTCGTTTGAGCTCACGATAGATCGATCGCCAGGGAACCGGTGGACGCTCACGACGCCACCACTCGCGCGACACGATTCCGTATCGTGCGAGCCATTGCCGGGCGATTCGCTCCGCACGCTCCTCTTCCGGAAGGTCGGGACCGAGCGTGCCGCGCCTCCTCACCAATGACCAGCGTCCGGTCCAGCCGCTGGCGGCCGCGCCCAGCTTGTCTGGCCGTCTCCACTTTGGGAGCCTTCTCAAGTTGGGGCGGGTTCGGGCGAACCTCCGATTGGGAGACGGAGTGTAGTCGCTCGGTAGCCAGCTCGTTGGATCATTGCCGGTGCGCGGAATCATGGGCTTCCAGCGAGCAATCTCACGCAATGCCTCGACAGTGTCGTTGGTCACGAGTCCCCAGGCCACGAGCTCGCGGATCGCTTCCCGAACGGAGAGCATCGTGAGACCGGTGATTGCCTGGATGTCGCCAATAAACGATGCGCCCTCGGCCGCAATCGTCGATCTCACTTTCTCTGCATTCTCGCTCAGCACCGGCGCTTCCGAATCCGCGAGCCAGATTGCTCCCGTCCCCCGTTCGAAGAACCGCACGCGCGCAAGCGGTATCGCTCCCGATTCGGGATCGTAGTTCCCTTCTCCCGTCCACACCGGCTCGCCGGTCGCGCTGAATTGGGAAAGCCAGGTCGGGTCGTAGCTCCTCACTCGTGCACGCAAATAATCGCGGTCCCATGCGGAGGCCGGGCGGGCCATACCATATAGTTGCCGTATCGCTGCTGCCGTGCCCGCCGCACCGTCGAGGCGATCACGATCGTCGAGATGTTGCCAGCGCTGCATGAATGCAGCGAAGTGTGTGAGCTCCACTGCCTCGATCTGCTTCCTGAGCGCGGCAAGGGCACGCCTTCGCCCGATCTCGACCACCTTCCGTGAGCACCACTCGATATCCTTCACCGCGCGCCTGAATTTTCCGCGCACCAGCTTGCCGGTTCTTCCCCACTCCGTGAGCCGCGACTCTATCCATTCGCGCTGCCATCCGTAGCGGTCGTGAATCTCCTGGACCGTCACCGGACCGAATTGCGCGAGAAAGCGCGCCAGAATCTCCCGGCGCGCTACCGATGCGTTGATCGCCGCATGCCTCAGGACATCGGGAACGAGGGCTGCCGCATTCTGCTCGAGCAATTCCGTCGTTCCGCGCACACGGGACAATGATTCGGCGCCGAACGCGGAGACATACCGCGGATAAGTCTCGGTCAGGATGAAGCGCCACTCCTTTGCCCCTTCGGCACCGAGCTGGATCGTGATCATGCGACGGCTATCGAGCAGCTCGGTGACCGGGTCGCCGCGCACACCTTCGTCACTACTGGCTACTCGCCCACGTAGCTCCTCGCCGTTTAGATCTCCCGCTCTGTCCAACAGGTGCGCCAGCTCATCGTTCGTTCGAGCCCGTCGCCCGGCTGCTGTGCCCCGACGCTCTGCCAGCGTCTGCTCGATTGCTTCCAGCGTGATGTCGTCGCTCCCTTCCCCACCCATCACTTCATCAAGGAGCGCTCGGTCGAGCGACAGCAATGCCGCCCTTTGCTCGGCACGCGGAGTGTCGTCGCCATACAGCCAATCCATCACGAACCCGAACTGCAGACTGGCCGCGAATGGCGACGGAGCATCGGTTTGCACGGTGTGCACGCGGATATTTCCGGCCGCGACCTCCGCCAGCGTCGTCTTGAGTCCCTGCATGTCGAATGCATCCTGCAGGACCTCCCGGTACGTCTCGACCAGAATCGGAAAGCTCGGGTACTGCCGCACGGTCTGCAGCAGATCCAGCGATTTGAGCCTTTGCAGCCAAAGAGGCATTCGTCGTCGCGGGTTGCCGCGCGGCAGCAGGAGTGCCCGCGCCGCGTTCATTCTGAATCGCGCGCCGAACAGCGAGGTCGAGCCGACTTCCTCCATCACCAGCTGTTCGGCCTCAGTCCCGGAAAGACCGAGCAGCGATTGAATCGGCGCGGTCATACCCAGGTCCGGCAGGCGGAGCATGATGCCGTCGTCTGTCGTTTGGACCTGCAGGTCGGTGTTGTTCATCGCCTCGCGCACGCGTTGAGCGAGTGCCATTCCCCACGGAGCGTTGATCCTTCCTCCAAATGCGGCATGGATCACGATGCGCACAGCGCCGGTCTCGTCTCTGAACTGCTCGATGACAATGTTCCTGTCGTCCGGCACGATGCCCGTGGCTGCCCGCTGGCTCGCAATGTATTTCACCAGCGAGTTCGCCGTAGCCGCGTCACAGCCGTATTCATCGGCGAGGCGTTTCTCGTCCGGCGCTTCGGCCAGCTCCCGGCGCAGCGCGCCAACACGATGACTGAGCTTGAGCGACCGCGTCATGTATTCACCGTGCCAGAACGGCATCCGCGCCGGCGTACCCGGCGCTGGTGTAACGACCACACGATCGTGCTCGATCGCAGCGATTCTCCACGTCGATGAGCCGAGTTGAAAGACGTCTCCCACCCTGGACTCGTGAACGAACTCCTCGTCCAGCTCACCGAGTCGGGTGCGATCGGGAAGATTGACCGTGTACAAGCCGCGGTCGGGGATTGTCCCGCCCGAGATGACAGCGGTCATGCGTGCTGCTCGCGAGCCGATAAGCCTGTCGTTGACGCGGTCCCAAGTGATTCGCGGCTCCAGTTCCGCCGCGATGTCCGAGGGATATTTGCCGGACAGCATCGCCAGCACTTCGTCGAACGCGCTTCGCGTGAGCTGATGGTACGGGTACGCTCGCCGCACGAGCTTGAACAGGTCTTCGCTTCGCCAATCGTCGACCGATACCGCCGCAACGATCACCTGCGCCACCACATCTAGCGCGTTCTGCACGACGTGAGTCGGCTCGACATCCCCCGCCCGCATTGCCGCGACTATCGCCGCGATTTCTACCGCATCGTCGCGAAAAGTCGGCACCAGGATGCCGCGGCTGGGGACGCCAAGGGTGTGACCGGCACGCCCAATTCTCTGTAGCGCTGAGGCGACGCGCTTGGGCGATTGGAGCTGTATCACGAGATCGACCGATCCAATGTCGATCCCAAGCTCGAGCGAGCTCGTTGTGACGAGCGCGCGCAACGAGCCAGCCTTCAGGCGTTCCTCCAGTGCAAACCTCCGCTCTCTCGCCAGCGATCCGTGGTACGGGAGCGCGATTTCCTCCTCCGCCAGAGTGTTGACGCGGGCGGCGATCTTCTCCGCCTGCGCGCGGTTGTTGACGAAGACGAGCGTCGTATTGGACGCCTGAATGTGGCGAAGAACGAGCGGCGCGACGGCGGGCCAGATGCTGCCGCCGACGTTTCCGAGGTCCGGGACCGGCGACTCGACGGAGATCTGCATCTCCTTTGTCATCCCGCAATCGACTATCGTGACTGGCCGGAACCTGGAAGCGCCCGCCTCGCTCTCCTCGCATCCGCCCAGGAACCGCGCGACTTCCTCGAGAGGCTTCTGCGTGGCCGAGAGACCGATTCGCTGCGGCGACCGCTCGACCAGCGCTTCGAGTCTCTCCAGCGTCAATGCCAGATGCGCTCCACGCTTCGTGCCGGCTATTGCATGGATCTCGTCGACGATCACCGCGCGCACGCCGCTGAACATTCCACGACCTTTCAACGTCGTCAGCATGATGTTCAGCGACTCCGGTGTTGTGATCAGAATGTGCGGCGATTTTCTGAGCATCTTCGCCCGAGCCGATTGCGGAGTATCACCGGTCCGGACTGCCACTCGAATCTCTGGAAACTCCTTCCCGGCGGCCGCGAATCTTTCGCGCAGATCAGCGAGTGGCCGGTCGAGATTCCTCTGAATGTCGTTGTTGAGAGCTTTGAGGGGCGAGATGTAAAGCAGATGTACCGCGTTCGGCAGCGGTTCCTTGATGCCCCGGACAATCAGCTCGTTCAGCTCCCATAGAAACGCGGCTAGGGTTTTTCCGGTTCCGGTAGGCGCGAGGATGAGCGTATGCGATCCGCTCGCGATCGCTGGCCATCCCTTTCGCTGAGGATCGCTCGGGTTCCCGAAAGTCTCCTTGAACCACTGCCGTACGAGAGGGTGGAAGCGCGCGAGCATGGATGCACTACCCTCACATCGCGGGCCACCGGGTGGTCCTTACCTGGACCTTAGAGCACTCGGCGCAGCTTCTGCGCGCCCCATTCCAGAATCTTGCCCGAGAGAGGTCGTTTTCTGAACTCGTCCAGCTTTATCTCCTTCGACGATTTGATGTCGTCCATGAAGATCGAGTCCATCTGCGTGCCGACTCGCCGGTCGAGCGCGACGAGCTGCGATTCGTCGTTGAACGACAACGACCGGTTGTCAAAATTCATGGAGCCCACGCACGCCCACATACCGTCTACCACCATGCTCTTGGAGTGCATCATCGTGGGCTGGTATTCGTAGATCTTCACGCCACCCTCGAGAAGCTTCTCGTAATACGTCCGGCCCGCGTACCAGGTGGTCTTGACGTCGGTCTTGTCGCTAACGGTGAGAATCCGGACATCGACTCCCCTCCGGGCGGCTGCGAGCAACAGCTTCATGAAGTTCTCGCCGGGCACGAAGTAGGAGTTGCTGATGTACAGCGTCTTCCGCGCGCCCGCGATCGACAGCGCCAGAAAACGCTCCGCCGCGGTGCTTCCGGTGCTTGGTATGGTGTGCATCAGACCTGCCTGCACATCGCCTATGTCGGCGAATGAGCTCTTCGGAAAAAACATGTCCCCGGTCAGCAGTTCGCCGGTCGCTTCAGCCCACCCCGCGGCGAAGGCCGCCTGCAGCGCACCCACCGTCGGGCCCTCGAATCGGACGTTGGTCTCACGCCATTGATCCTCGTGGTGTCCATCGCCCAGCCAATAGTCCGCGAGCCCGAACCCGCCAGTGTACCCGATCTTGCCATCGACCACTACCACGCGCACGTGTGATCGCTGCGCCGCTTTCTGCAGAGTGTACCAGCGAAGGGGTCTCAGCCAGACAACCTCAACGCCCGCCTGCTTGAGATTCTGGATCCATTCCCGCTTGAGCGGCTGCGAGCCGAAGGCATCGAGCAGCAACAGCACCCGGACCTTCTGCTTCACGCGGTCGAGCAGATATTTCTCCAAGCTGTCCGCCACCTTGCCTGGCTGCGAGTAGTACATCTGCACTGTGATCGTGCGTTCCGCTGACGCCAGATCCTTCCAGAGCTGCGGATAAGTCCCGTCTCCGTTCCGCAGAATCTGAACTTTGTTGCCTGGATCGATGTGCGTTCCCGTGAACAGCTCCATGCTGCGCGCGAACAGGGGATCCTCAATGCTCGGCGGGCCATCCTTGTCGCCTTCGGCGATTACGCTCGTGACCGGGGTGTCGTGCGTGACCGAGAGAACGCCGATCAGCATCAGGACGAGCGCTAATAGGATGAGCGCCGCGATTGCGGTGTACTTGATCAGTGACATATTCTCCATGCATGACCTTCGTGGCCCGTCGGCGTATCGCGACGCGTGCTATCGTCCTCGATCGGTCGCTCGAATCGCTCCCGATCTTTCGACTGAGCGACTCTGCCGAGGATACGGCAATTTCCTTCTCTCCCGAGAGCGGTGGACGGTGGCGAGTTCTGCCCAGCCCCGGCGACCGCTTGCCCGGTACCTTCGATCAGGATGTCTACATAGAGCTCCTGCATCGCTACCACGAAGCGGGGACTCCCGAAGATGGCGTGATAAGCTTCACGCTCCACGCCTTTCTTCGCTCGATTGGCCGGCGTGTCGACGGCAGAACGTACGAGCAGCTTCGCTCCGCCCTCACGAGACTCGAGCGCACAATCCTCGAATCGAGCGGAGTATACGTTGCAGCGAGAGAAGGACAGCCGCTAGAAGGACGATTTACCATTCTATCTTCCGTCTCCATTGCTCGGCGCCGAATGGCCGAGCGTGAACAGTTCACTCTCTTCCCGGTCCTGACCGCATCGGAGCCCGGCGATGCCCGAGTCACCATCGGCCCGGTAATCCGCTCGAACATTGCGGCGGGACACACCGTCACGCTCTCCGCAACGCACTATCTGTCGCTCACCAATCCCGTTGCCAGAAGGCTTTACCGCCTCCTCGAGGTAGCGAGAGAAGAAGGCATGGTGACCTGGAGAGTAGCGCTTGCTTCGCTCGCCGAGCAGCTGCCTCTGACTCAACGCTACCCTTCGCATTTGCAACGAGTGCTCCAGCCCGCTCACGAGATGCTGCTGGCCGCGGGCCTCCTGCGCGATGCCACGTTCAGGCAGCTGAACCGCGATTGGCTGGTAGACTATGTGCTGGCCTCACGGGCGGCCTGAGCTGCCCTCAGTTCCGATGGTGTCGTTCGTGCGTCATTTGGGAACACTGACCGCGCCCGGGCGTATCTATTAGGTTACCGCCCTCCCCTATCAATTAGACCGTATGTCCCGATCCAGAAAAAGCTTACTCTTTGGCCTGGCCCTCATTCCGCTGATGGCTGGAGGCTTCGTATTTCAGCAGCGCGAGAACCAGCAGGGTGCTCGCCTTCTCGACCAGGTCCTGAACATCGTCTCAAGCCGCTTCGTCGATACCGTCGACCAGGCGACTCTTTACGAGAAGGCCGCGCGCGGACTCGTTCATGAGCTGAACGATCCTTACAGCGTGCTGCTCTCGCCAAAAGAGCTCTCCACCTTCAATGCCCAGACCAACGGACGTTATGCCGGCATCGGCATGGAGATCGCCGAGACTCAGGGATTCATCACCGTCCAGCGCGTGTTCCCACATACTCCGGCTGAGCAGGCCGGCGTGCAGGAAGGCGATCGGATCAACTTCATAGATACGACCAACATTCGCGGCTGGACCGTTTCGCAGACGTCCGATGCGCTCAAGGGAAATCCCGGCAGCAGGGTGCTCGTCAAGTTCTCCCGTCCCGGTGTGCCGGAGCTGATTCCCATCACGTTTACCCGCGCCGTCATCAACATTCCGGCGGTCCCCTACGCCATCATGCTCGATGGCAAAGTCGGATACATACCCCTCCTTCAGTTCAATGAGAGTGCGCGAGACGAGCTCGAGAGCTCGATCTCCCGCTTGTCGCGTGAGGGCGCCCGCGGCATCGTCATCGACCTGCGCGGAAATCCCGGGGGAATCCTTGATCAGTCGCTGAGCGTCAGCAATCTCTTTCTCAGGAAGGGACAGCAGATCTCGAGCATCCGCGCCCGTAATGGTGAGAACCAGACGTTCGTTGCGAGCGACGACCCGGTCGCGCCGACGATTCCGCTCGTGCTTCTCACAGACGGACGAAGCGCTTCAGCTTCCGAGATCGTCGCCGGTGCTCTCCAGGATCATGACCGCGCTCTCATCATCGGCACGACTTCCTTCGGAAAGGGGCTGGTGCAATCGGTGTTTCCGCTCAATGGCGGCTACGCACTGAAGATGACGACGGCGAAGTGGTACACCCCTAACGGCCGCTCCATCCAGAAGGAGCGCAAGCTTCTTCCCAATGGAGAGTTCGTGGAAGTGATGCCTGATTCGCTGGAGACGGATTCGGCCCGTCGCTCCCGTCCTGCCTTCCGCTCGGATGCCGGTCGCATCGTTTATGGCGGCGGTGCGATCACTCCCGACATCATCGTGCGCCCCGATACACTGACCACGGCGGAACAGAAGGTGTTCAACGCCTTCGCTCCGAAGACGGCCGATGTGAGGGTCACGCTCATGGATTACTCACTCGAGCTGAAAAAGGCGGTTCGCCCCGATTTCACTGTCCCGGCTACCTGGCGTGAGGAGTTCTACCGCCGGCTTCAGGCCAAGGGAATCACGCTGAACCACGCCCAGTACGAGCAAGCCGGTCCGGAGATCGACCGGCTGCTTGGCAACACCGTCGCGCGGCTGGCGTTCGGCGATTCTACCGCGAAGCGGCGAAGCATGAACGACGATAACCAGCTGATGCACGCGCTCCAGGTGCTCAAGCAGAGCGCGTCACAGAAAGATCTCTTCACCATCGCCCAGCGCGAGCAACCAAAGGCTTCCGCCACCGCTCGGCAATAGATCAAACATGGATGGAGCAAGAGCTTCGGCGGATCAATCCGCCGAAGCTTTTTGTTCTACGGCCAACGATGCTTGTTCGAGTACTTCCTGCCAAATACCTCCAGCAGTACCGGTCGGGGGTCCTCAGTTCTGACGGCCGCATCGATCCTTTCGCCGAGGGCTATGGGACGGGTGAACTGGCGGTACCGGCGATAGCTGTGACAGAAGCAGAGCGGACCTTTGCGAGTTAGGTCCCCAAGCAGTATGTCCGGCTCCCCTACGATCGTCATGGCGTAAAAGAAGTTGAGCGTCCGTGAGTTCGGCAGATCGCTCTGCTTGACGTTCCGGGGCATGCTGCCGTGTTTGCCCCATTGGACATCGATAGCAACCTGCGACTTGGGCCAGGAGGTGTGAAGGATCTGGCCGTGCCAGTAGGTCCAAATGTCGATAGGTGCATGAGTCGAGTCGTAACCCACCCAAAGCACCTCTTCATCAGTCGGGACAGTAAACGGGATCCACGAACCGTGAACGTCGTCCCGCCACAGCAGATGGTAGGCGATAACCCGCTTGGTGGGGTGGACAACCGCCACCACCCGCTCGAGGGGGAACGTTTCGTCCCGTTGGAGGTATAGGATCGGTGCCAGGCGCCGTGCCAGGATCGCTCCACTGTCGGTTGGAGCGAGGGCGTCGGACAGATTGGCCGGTCTGAGCGGGATGTGAGCATGTGGGCCGCAGGCGGTAACGAATGCCAGCGTGAACCCAATGCAGATCCGCTCGCGAATCTGGATGGCTCTTCTTCTCAATGGATAGCCGTCAAATGTCACCTTACACGACGCCCACCGCGCAACGCCGTGTTTAAGTACACTGGAGAGCTCATGCGCAAGCCACGTCCGAATGCGTACAATCCTGCTCAGGCGCTTTTTCTCATCAGCAATGATCGTAGCGGATCTCCCCTCAGCTGTCCCTCCTGCTCCGGATCGATCGAGCGGGATCCCCACCAGGTTCCACCTCCGCCCTATGCGCACGTGACGCTACGCTGCAAAAGCTGCGGGCGATCAGCGCACTACGTAGCTGGAGCGGCGTAGAAGCGCGATCTGTTGCACAAAACTTGCCCTCCTCTGCAAATGCCGGATCGAGAACGCTTCACAGGGGAGGAAATCCGGCGGGGCGCGGTGTCTTTCTCACCGCTGCTCGGCGATGGCTGCTGCTTTACAGATTGCCCTGCGGAGAGAGGAATAGTTCAATGGCACGCATCACTGGCACGGTCAAATGGTTCAACGACGCCAAGGGATTTGGCTTCATATCGCGCGAGGGAGGCCCGGATGTCTTCGTGCATTTCAGCGCGATAGGTGGCTCCGGCTTCAAGTCTCTCGCGGAGGGCGATAAAGTCGAATTCGAAGTTGTTCAGGGCCAGAAAGGACCACAGGCTGCGGATGTGACAAAAGTGAGCTGACCCGCTGCACCTGCTAAAAAGAGCCCCGTTCGACGGGGCTTTTTTGCATCAGAAAGCATCACAAAATTGGTTTCCGCAGGCGGCATTTGATTTGCTTCCATGCACACCATAGCTGGCTCACTCGAATTGGGGGGTGCACGGATGGCTGCAATCTGGAAAGGCTCGCTGGCATTCGGCCTCGTCAACATTCCAGTGGAGCTCAAAACCGCTGTGCGCGCCGATCATATCAGCTCCCGGCTGCTGCACAAGGAAGATCTCTCTCCGGTCAAGTACGAGCGGGTGTGTCAAGCGGACGGAGAGGCAGTTCCATGGAACGAGATCGTGAAAGGGTATGAGTACGACAAAGGGAAATTCGTCGTGCTCACTGATGAGGATTTCAAGGCGGCTGCGCTCGAGTCGTCGAAGACGATCGACATCCTCGACTTCGTCAAGGAAGACGAGATCGATCCCCGCTACTTCGAGACGCCATACTACCTCGTTCCATCGAAGGGCGGCGAGAAACCGTACGCATTGCTCCGCGAAGCGATCCGCCAGACCGGCTCGGTCGGCATCGGCAAGATCATAATTCGCCAAACCCAGCATCTCGCGGCCGTAAAAGTCGTCGGCGATGCGCTCGTGCTCGAGATCATGCGCTTCGCGAACGAGCTCGTCGATCAGAAGGAGTTCAACTTCCCGAGCCGCGAAGCCGTTCGGCCGCAGGAGCTGCAGATGGCGGAACAGCTGGTCGAGAATCTGGCAGAGCCGTTCGATCCAACTCGTTACACCGATGACTATCGCGCCAACCTGATGAAAGTCATCAAGGCCAAGATGAAGGGTAAGAAGGTCAAGCTCGCGGAGCCGGAAGGAGAAGCTCCGGACAGTGGGGTGCTCGACCTCATGTCCCGTCTTCGCGCCAGTCTCGAGGAAGGAAGCGGAAAGAAGGGTGCGGTGCGCGCCAAGAGAAAGGCGGTGGCTGCCGGACGCAAGCCCGCGAAGTCGAAGAAAAGACAGACCGCGTAAGGCGCGTCCATGGCTGTAACGACGAGCGGAGGCTTGAAGCGAGGCGCTCACTCGCAACTCGCCGAGTACCGACGAAAGCGCGATTTCGCGCGGACTGGGGAGCCGTCAGGAGAGAAGGCTCCCTCCCCCGCGCTTGCGGGCCGGCTTCGCTTCGTAATTCAGAAGCACGCCGCCAGCCATCTCCATTTCGATTTGCGCCTGGAGCTGGACGGCGTGATGAAGAGTTGGGCCGTTCCAAAAGGGCCGAGCCTGGATCCGTCCGTGAAGAGGCTCGCGATGCAGGTTGAGGATCACCCCATCGATTACAACACCTTCGAGGGCACCATTCCGCAGGACGAGTACGGGGGCGGGACGGTAATGCTGTGGGATCGGGGGACCTACTCTTCCGACACTGCCTCTTCGCCTGAAGATGAGGAGGACGCGATCCGTGAAGGGTTGAGGCGGGGAGATCTCAAGATCGCTTTCCACGGGGAGAGACTGCACGGCTCATTCGCACTCATTCGCATGAAATTCGCGCGCGATGGCTCGTCTTCGTCGAAACCGCAATGGCTTCTCATCAAGCACCGCGATGAGTTCGCGACTGAAGAGGATGTCGTCGCCGACAATATGACGTCGGTGGAATCGGGCCGAACCATGGAAGGGATCGCGTCTGGGAAGAGTCGCGTCTGGAGAAGCAATCGCGAGCCAAAAAGGGAGAGTGCCGCGGTGAGCGCCCGGATCGTTAAGACGCGAGAATCGTCCACACGCACCAAATCCGGCTCGGCCCCACCTGCGAAGCTCCGTACTGCGTCGCTCGAGCCGATGTACGCGAGCGTCGGCAGCGAAATTCCGGGAGAAGGCTGGACGTTCGAGCCAAAGTACGACGGCATTCGCGTCCTTGCTTACGCGACGCCGACTGACGTGAAGCTCATGACGCGCAACGGAAAGGACAAGGCGCCGCAATTCCCGGAAATCGTAGCCTCGCTCAAAAAGCTCGCGGCTCAGACTAGACGCTCGCTCGTGCTCGATGGCGAAATCGTCGCGCTCATCGACGGAGAGCCGGCGCGATTCCAGGAGCTTCAGAGTCGGATGCACGTCAAGGAGTCGCACATTATCGCGAGGCACTCGTCCGCGACGCCAGCCGCACTCATTTTATTCGACATCCTGATGGATGGCAACGATGTCCTGATCGGCGAGCCGTGGGCCGAGCGGCGAGCGAGACTGGCGAAGGGCGTCGGCAAGCGTGTCACGCCTCAGCTCCGTGTAACCGAATCCATCGAAGGTGATGGAAAGAAGATGCTCGACAGGGGGCGCAGTCAGGGTTGGGAAGGCATCATCGCCAAGCGCATCGATTCCCGTTATGAGCCCGGGAACCGGTCGCGCAACTGGCTCAAGCTGAAGATCGAGTTCCGCCAGGAGTTCGTTGTCGGAGGGTACACCGAGCCGCGCAACAGCCGCGAGCACATCGGCGCGCTTCTCCTCGGCTACTTCGACAAGGATCGGTTCATTTACGTCGGCCACACAGGGGGCGGCTTCACCCGAACAGGACTGGAGGAGATGTATCGCCGACTCAAGTCCCTCGAGAGAAAAACATCACCCTTCGAGGAGACGCCGAAAACCAACGAGAAAGCTCATTGGGTGAAGCCCGAGGTCGTGGTTGAGGTCAAGTTCAACGAGTGGACTGCGGACCGTCGCCTACGCCAGCCGATTTTTCTCGGAGCTCGCGACGACAAGGATCCGAAGGAAGTCGGGCTCGAGCCGGTAAGTGTTCAGAAGGAGTCGACTAAAGGCGGCACGAGAGCCAAGCGCGAGGCGCGTCTCAGCATCGCTGCACGCGCCAAGACGGCGGCGAAAACTCCCCACGCCAGAACCACGCGTCGGATATCGAGTTCTGACCCAGCCCGCGAGAAGATCGACACAGCCTCGCTACTCGAGCAGCTGACAGCGATCGAAGACAAAGGCGGAGAAGCTTCACTCGACATCGGGAAAGGGAAAACGCTCAAGGTCTCGAACCTCAGCAAGGTCTTTTTCCCGAAGGAGAAATACACCAAGGGCGATGTGATGCGGTATTACACCCGCGTCGCGGACTTCATCCTTCCGACGATCCAAGACCGTCCACTGGTCCTCAAGCGGTTCCCCAACGGAATCAACGGCGAGAGCTTCTACCAGCAGAAGGCGTCGGAGACGACCCCGCCCGGTGTGCGGGTCGAGATCATCGAGACCGATGGCGGCGAGAAGCAGCCGCGCATTGTCGGCGGCGACCTCCTCACCCTCCTTTACACGGTCCAGCTCGGAGCGATCTCGGTAGATCCCTGGCATTCCCGGGTCCCCTCACTCGACTACGCCGACTACACGATCATCGATCTGGATCCGGGAGCGAGAGCGAACTTTCCCCGCGTCATTCAGGTCGCTCGCTGGGCAAAGGAAGTCATCGATGGCTTCGGGCTTCACGCAGCGATCAAGACTTCCGGCTCAACTGGGTTGCATATCTATCTACCGCTGCCTCCCAGAACACCCAACGAGGCCGCAACGCTCGTCGCGCAGATGATCGCCACGAAGGTTGCGGAAGCGCATCCAAAGGAGGCAACTGTAGAGCGCTTCGTTAAAGCTCGCGGAGCCGCAACGGTTTACGTCGACTACCTCCAGAACATCCAAGGCAAAACCGTGGCGGGGCCTTATTGCGTTCGCGCTAAACCGGGCGCGCCTGTTTCGGCGCCGCTCGGGTGGAGCGAGCTGACCGATGACCTCGATCCGCGCGCCTTCCATCTCGGAAATGCTCCCGGGCGTTTTGAAAAGATCGGAGATATCTGGAACGAAGCTATGATGAAGAAAAACTCGCTTCGGGCGCTCGTGTAGGGGGCTAGCGGCCGCCGTTTCCTACTTTGCGGAGAGGCAGCTCCATTTGTCCGCCTTCGGTTTCCCCGTGCTTGGAAGAATCCCCGAAGATCGGATCGCTCGACTCGTCAACCATGTGAGTGAGCTTGTAATAGAAATGGAGCGCGTGAATCGGCGCCATGAAGCTACGGTTGCCGGCCCGGGAGATAGCAATGGCTTCCTCGCGCACTCGGCGAGGCAGGTCGCGCGCCGCCGGAAGTGAGAGAAGTCGTTGTATTTCTGTGCTGTCTCGTGCGAGCAGAGCTGCGCACAAACTATCCAGAAAAGCGAGCATATCTACCGGGACCCGTTTAAGCGTGTCGAGCCTTAGGTACACATTGCAACTAATACACCGCGACCGCAAGAGGTTCCTAGGGCTCAAGCCGATTGGTGCCAGCCTCTTACCCGCCCTCAGGGATAGAGAAAATCGAACCTGACTCCCCTATGGGGCCTACGCCTTTTCTTCGGTGCATACCGAAAAAGCTGGGCGGGTCTCCCTCTCCCTTCGCTGCGCCATTCGTCCGTAGGTTCGACGAGCCAGGCAGCCTGCAGGGCACGCCGGAAACTGGCTTTGTGCAAGCGTTTAGCCAGCAGCAACTCATAGATCTGTTGTAGCTCGCTAAGTGTGAACGTCGCCGGGAGAAGGCGGAAGGCGATCGGGGCCTGATCGAGCCGGCTCTGGATGGCCTGCGTAGCGGTCTCGACCATCGCGCGCTGCCTCGGGGAGAGCGGCGGGAGATCCCCCACAGGGAACCACGCATACCCCGCGCGAGGCGACGCGGTCTCGTGGGGAACCAGACCTAGGTAAGCAACAGACACATCCGCATCGCTCGGATGTCGTTTGCCATCGCCGAAAGCGCCGATCTGCTCCATCCATATGGGAGACTCGCCGAGAGCGTCCTGAGCGACTCGAGCGGCGGCGGAGTCGAGCGTTTCACCCGCTTGGGGGATTCTCCACGGAAGAGACCATCGCTCGCGATCGGTCGAGGTGCGGGCGAACAGGATCGCCAGCTCGTTTCCCATCGCGGTCATTAGGCCGACGTCGGCGCTGTGCGAGGCAGTCTTCGGGGAGCGGTCGCGCATGGTGGATGCGAATTAGTCACTTTCTGAGACTAAAGTCAAGGCCGCATCCGCTGATTTGTTTTTGAGGAGACGTCGGTGCTCAGTGCCGAGCGTCTTGAGGTAGGTGACTACTGATATAGGGTTCAACTACACGATCGTCAACAGACATTTCTTTGAAAAAATTTTTTCTTGTGCAGCCACCGTCCGTATTGCAAACAAGCGTTGGCTCAGCGCGATTGAGCGGCTCTCGCCTCTCCCGCCGCACGACCCGCGTATGGCGGTATGCTGATCGGTAGGTGCCCTGAGATTGCCGATCTTCCGAGCAGCGCGCGCGCTGCTGCCGTCTGGGAAACAGGAAAGCCACCCCACGCAACGAGATATGTACCTACCCACGGCAGTTGTTGAAGCAGATATGGATTTCCAAATGCCACAATGATCGGTTTTCGTCCGCGCCCACCAAGGGTCTGTACAAAGTTGGTGAAAGCTTGCGGCGCGCTCGCCGTCACCGCATCCCAGCTTTGTCCCACGTAAGAGCTCACGATCGTGACGTCGGCGGAATCCGCCGCCGCGATCAGTCGGGGATAGTTGAGCGCGGCATCTTCGGTCGCGACAAACTCGGTGCGCAGATTTGGCAGACCGCTCCGTAGCTCCGCGTTGAACGAGTTGCCGGCGGGAAGATCAGCCCGACGGGCCAGAGTTATCGACAATACTCGAGCGCCAGGCACGCTCAACGGGATCTGCCTCAGCGAATCCTTCACGAGTGTGATCGATTTTTCCGCTACCCGTCGCGCGATCTGCGCATTCGAGCTATCCCCGACAAGAAACCGTAATGCGTTGAGATCAACGAGCTTGTTGCGTGCGAGCCCCAGTCTACGCTTCGTTTCCAGAACTCTCCGTACCGACGAATCGAGGCGCGCCTCGGTGTATCGTCCTTCTCCCACCCCAGTGACCACCGCGTCTATGGTTTGCGATACGTCCAGCGGCTGAATCAGGACATCTATGCCCGCTGAGATCGCGCGCTTCACCGCTTCGGCAGCCCCGAACTGATCCAGAACGCCACGCATGTCCATCGCGTCCGAGATGATGATCCCCTTGAAGCCCATCTCCCCGCGAAGGAGGCCCGTCAGAACCTTGGGTGAAAGCGTGCCTGGCACGTTGGAGGAATCAAGGGCCGGCATCGCGCCGTGGAACGACATTATCGCACCCACGCCGGCATTGACCGCGGCACGGAATGGCACAAGTTCCACCGTATCGAGCCTACTCCTACTCACCGTTACGACCGGCAGCGCCAGGTGCGAGTTCACTCCGGTGTCGCCATGACCAGGAAAATGCTTGCCCGTCGCGATCATCCCGTGATCCTGCAAACCATGGATGAACGCGACACCCATTCGCGCGGCTAGATCCGGATCCTCTCCATACGAGCGAGTGTTGATGACCGGGTTATCTGGATTGTTGTTGACGTCGAGCACCGGCGCGTACGCAATATGAATTCCGAGCGCACGACCCTCGACCGCCGTGAGACGTCCCTGCTCGTAAGCGAGCGTGGTATCACGAGTTGCACCGACAGCCATCTCGGGCGGGAAGACAATCGCGCCACCAAGGTCGATCGCGTTCGGCACAAAGTATCCGCCACGCGCGCGAAATCCGGCGCCCGCTTCGAGATCCGCTCCGAAAAGAAGCGGAACCCTGCTCATCGACTGCAGCGCGTTCAGCTTGGCGGCTACCTCTGTTGGCGACCCAACCGAAATGGTGAAGCCTCCGACTTTTTCGTTCTGGACGTATTGGGTCAGCCGCCGCCATTGTGGCGAATCGCCCGAGACATAATCCCCCAGCACGCTCGGCCAAACGATTTGCGCGGCTTTCTCGCGTAGGGTGAGCGACGCGAGAACGGAATCGGTCCAGCGAGACGAAGTTGCCGCCCCGAACTGGCCAGGTGCGGCTGGATTGCTGCTGGTGGTTTTGCAGCTCGCCGCGGAGAGGAGGGCTAAAGCGAGAAGTCCCTTCGGGTTCCGGATCATCAGTGGGTGATCGTGCCCTTCTTGCTCGTGTCGATGTCGGACGACACGCCCGCCTTGAAGAGGAAGGCTGTCATGTTCTTGGTGAGGAAGGACCGCGCCTGCGGATCCATCACGTTCAGTCCGTAGTGATTGATCAACATCGTCTGTTGCTTGAGCCAGTCGGCCCAGCACTGCGTGCAGATCTCTTCCACCACGCGAGCTCCAATGGGGCCGGGAAAGGGAGGCTTTACGAATCCTGCGCGCGTCTGGCCGCAGCGCGTGCAGATTACTGTCTCAGGCACGCGCGAAGCTACCTGCGCGCGTACGAGATTTCGGCCAGGCCGAAGATCGAGAGAAGCCGGAGATAAACCCAGCCGATGTCGAGCTCATACCACTTCGCCTTGAACTTGGCCGAGTGAGGATCGGCGTGATGATTGTTATGCAGCTCCTCACCGCCGAGCCAGATTGCAATGGGTGAGATGTTCCGGCTCTCGTCTTTGACGTTGAAGTTCCGGTAACCTACTGCGTGCCCTACTCCATTGATGATTCCGGCCGCCCAGAACGGAATCCAGATCATCTGCACGCCCCAGACGAGCGGTCCCACGAAGAATCCGAACAGGTAAACATCGACCGCAAGCATGACGAGGATGCCAAGCCAGTTCAGCGGCGACAGCAGATGGCGCTCGAGCCAGTCGTTCGGCGTCCCTTTCCCATACTTGTCGAGCACGCCTGGCTGGCGAACAGTCTTTCTATAGTAGAAGGCACCCTTGAGAACGATGTTCCGAAGCCCCTCAATCAATGGGCTGTGCGGATCGCCCTCGCGGTCGGCAAACGCATGATGCTTCCGATGACAGGCCACCCATTCCTTGGTGACGATCGCCGTTGAAAGCCAGAGCCAGAGCCGCATCGGCAGCGCGGCGAGGTAGTGCAGCTTCACGCCACGGTGAGTCTGGGCGCGGTGCAGGAACAGCGTCACGGACACGTTGGTGAGGTGTCCAGCTACGATCACGAACAGAATCGGCTTCCACCACGCCGTTGCCCAGCTTCCAAAATCCGGCATCACTTGCTCCGTTATCTAAGTCTCGGTTCTCAGCTGCAATCTATTGGAACGGTACCCCTAATCCAAACGACCACGTCACTCGCGCGTAACCGGTCCGGCCGGATTTCCCGCCGGTGGATTCCCCCAGGTATCGTTGGAGGGATTCCAGTCGGGGACGGAGGGATCGGGCCAGAGACGCACACCAGTTACCGTCCCGCGCACTGGTATTACCGCATCGAAGTGATTCCCCCGGGCCCAGATGTTCACCGGGAGCGTGAAATCCTGCGTCGTGCCGTCGGCGTACGCGACGCGCAGTCGGACCGGGAATGGAACTGACGTGTTCCGGCGCAGTGCGATCGTCGCGAAGGTCTGGCCCTCCGCGGTACGGGTAGACACGCTATCGATTCCGATGTCGAGGACGCCGGTCGTGTAGAAGAAGCTTCGCCAGAACCAGGAGAGATCTTCGCCGGTCGAGTTCTCGATACTGCGGAAGAAATCCCCCGGAGTGGGGTGCCTGAACGCCCACGTCCTGATGTATTCCCGGAACGCCGTATCGAACATGTCGGGACCGATGACATGATTGCGGAGAGTCAACATGACTGCCGCCGGTTTGCGATATCCGATCGCCCCGAGCGCTGAAGGGTCGATGTTGTCCGGCGCAGTCATGAGCGGTGACTGGGTGCCGCGCGTTACCGCGTTGCCCCAGTTTCTCAGGTAGCCGGGATAGGCGTTCTGCCCTGGATAACGTGCCTCATTGGCGAATGCGTTGAGGTATGTGTTGAATCCTTCGTCCATCCAGGCGTAGCGCCTCTCGTTGGACCCAACGATCATCGGAAACCATTCGTGCCCGTGCTCGTGATTGATGGTCCCGAATATCGACGCTGGATCATCATTGCCGTAATGCACCATCACGAACATCGGGTATTCCATCCCTCCCACCGGTCCGGCAACACTCGTCGCCTGCGGATACGGATACGGGAAGAAGACCCGCGAGTAATGCCTGATGGTCCATTGCGTCTGTTCCGCGGCGTGCTCCCAGGCCTTGCCCGCCTTGGGAAATTCGTAGTACGCCTGTGCCAGGCTTCCATTCCAGCTGGTCGCGTCCCACCTGAAGTCCGGTGCGCCTGCCCACGCGACGTCGTGGACGTTTCGAGCCCGGAAGTGCCAGGTCCTGGTTCCGGGCTTCGCCTCTGTCTTTGCGGCTGCTGCTTCCGCCTGCGTGATGACCTGGACCACACTGCCGCTCTGTGAAGCCTTTGTCAGCCGCCGCCGTTGCTCCGCGGTCAGAACCTGCTCCGGATTCTGCAGTATACCGCTGCCGGCGACGATGTACCCTGCGGGCACTGTGACCGAGTAGTCATAGTCGCCGTACTCCAGGTAGAACTCGCCCTGACCCAGGTAGGGATCGGTGTTCCAGCCGCGGACATCGTCGTAGACCGCCATGCGCGGGAACCATTGGGCAATCTCGAAGAGAACACTGTCGCGTCCCATGCGATCCGAGCCGTGCTCCGGGACTTTGAAAGAATACCTGATCGAGATAGTCGCTTTCCCTCCACCAGGCACGACCGGAGATGGAAGATCAAGGCGCATCATCGTGTCGTTGATCTTGGGCTGAACCGACGAGCCGTTCACGCGAACGTCCGTGAAGCTGTAACCGCCCTGAAAGCCCCTGACGCCCCAGCGAGAGTCGGCAGGAAAGAGCGCCGAACCCTTGCTGCTGGTACGGTAGAGATTCTGGTCAGCCTGAATCCACACGTAACGCATGGTGTCAGGAGAGTTGTTCGTATACCTGATCTGAACTGATCCTGTCAGCTCCGTCGTGCCGGTATCGAGGGTCGCTTTGATCGTATAGTCTGCGCGCTGCTGCCAGTAGTCAGGTCCGGGAGCGCCGTTCGATGACCGGTACCGGTTTGGGCCGGGCCAATCGATCCTGTTCGTCGTCGCGAACGGATCATCACGCTGCGTGTCGAAAACGGCGCGGGATTGACGCGCTACTACAGACGAATCGGCGGAGGGAGTTTCCAACCGCACCGGGGCGAGCACGACCGGGCGCTGCTGGGAGCAGGCGGCGAGTGCCACTGCCAGAAGAGCGTAACGCTTCACGTTTGCGAGCCGATTGTAGTGAGAGAGTTCGTAAGCTTTACGCCGTGAACAGCAACGTAAGGGCCAGTGTACCTGACACACACACCTTGCGGTACTTGGGCGGCGCCCGTAGCCTCTTCGCAATGAGTCGCACGAAAGCCCTGGAGTCACTTGTCGAAGGACGCGCAACCCCTGAGGGCACGCGCCGATTTCGAAAGCGGTTCGCCAAGGCTCAACCGGACCACTTTTATCGCCCACTCGCCGATGGCGCGATCGTCTCCTCGCTCGGGCTGGGTACGTACCTCGGAGAGTGCGAGGACGCTGAAGACGCGAGGTACACAGCTACTGTGATCGCTGCGCTCGAGAAAGGCGTGAATATCCTCGATACCGCAATCAACTACAGATGTCAGCGGTCTGAGCGCGCAATCGGCGAAGCCTTGCGCACCATGATCTTGAGCGGCGACATCACGCGCGAAGAAGTTGTCGTGTGCACCAAAGGCGGATACATACCGCTTGAGCGGATTCCACCCGCGACCAAAGAGGGCTATCGGGGCTTTCTGCACAGCGAGTATTACGGTCCGGGTATCATGGAGCCCGACGATGTCGTTTCAGGCGGACATTGTCTGGCGCCGCGCTATCTCAATGATCAGATCGAGCGTAGCAGAAGGAATCTCGGTCTCGCCTTTATCGACATCTATTATCTCCACAATCCGGAGCAACAGCTCGAAGCGCTGCCCCGCCCGAAATTCCTGGATGTGATGCGGGCGGCATTCGCCGCACTGGAGGAGCAGGTCCAGCGGGGCGTAATCGGCAATTATGGATGCGCGACATGGAACGGCTTTAGGGTGTCACCCAAAGCTCGAAGCCATCTGAGCCTCGAAGAACTGGTGTCCGTCGCGCGTGAGGTCGGCGGCGAGCAACACCGCTTCAAGGTCATCCAGCTTCCCGTCAATCTCGCGATGACCGAAGCAGTGCGGGCTCCAACGCAGGCAGTAGGATCGGACCGGATTCCTCTGCTGGAGGCGGCTCACCATCTTGGCATTTCCGTCGTCGGTAGTGCGACCCTCATGCAGGCCCAACTGGCCCGATCGCTGCCGAAGCAGCTGCATTCCACCTTCCCCGGATTCAATTCCGATGCCCGGCGCGCGATAGCGTTTGCCCAGTCCCTCCCGTTAACGGCCGCGCTCGTCGGGATGAAATCTGTCTCGCACCTGGAAGAGAATCTCGAGCGTCCACAGATCAGCTAGCGATCTCGAGCTCTTCTACGGTTGCGGTCTTGTAGTCTGCGACAATGATCCTGTGTGAATTGGTATCTGCGATGTAGGCCGAGTGTTCGCCGGCCGCAACTCCTCCGGGCTCGTGAAATCCTCGCAGCCAGGTGCGCACCTCACGCCGTTCCAGGTTGAGCCACTTGAGAGCGTCGTTGTAGGAGTCCGCGATCAGCAGCTCACCGTCGTGGTTTCGCGTGACTCCCTGCTGATGTTGCATTCTGACCTGCTCACCGATGCCATCGACGTCCCCGAAATCGAACAATCCCGTTCCCACGATCGTCCCCACTTTCCCATTGGTGTCGACGTCTGCCCAGCGGATCGCGCTCGATTCGGAGTCGGCGAAATAGAGACGCTTCCCGTCCGTGGTGATTCCCATCGGTTGCGCGAGTAGAGCGCTCGAGTGCGGTCCGTCGACGATGTCTTCTCCGCCCGTTCCGCAGTGAACCCGTGCAGCGCCAGTCCTCGCATCGATCGCCCACAGCTGATGAACCCCCGCCATTGCGACGTATAGCGTCTCGTCAAGAACGACGAGATCCCAGGGCGAAGACAGCGCACCGCTCTCGCGGTCGGCGGGGGTGCGCAGCTGGGTCCCTGTTCCCGCGAGTACAGTTGCCTTGCCGCTTGCCAGATCGACCAGATACACCGTGTGATTCTCGGAATCAGCGACGTAGAGTTTCTGCGCATCGAACGCCAGGCCTTGTGGAGAATGAAATGTTCTCGGTCCTCCGACTATTCCTATCGAGCCTGGAGATAGCGCAGTGACCGTGTGCTGCACCCGCATCTGCCTGTCGGTTTCCAATGTTCCGACGATCACGCGATGGTTTCCGGTATCCGAAATGGCAATCCACTCTCCATTCACCGCCACCTTGCCTGGATATCGCAGAAACCCCGGATCGATCCCCGGTCGTTCCGGCGGAAAGTGGATGGGCCGTCCCTTCGATCCTTCCACCGACATCGAGACGAGACCTTGGAGCAGAGGCTGGAGCATTGCGGACGTGAATTCCCCCGCATGCGCGCCAACGACGTAGCCGTTGCGGTCGATGACGGCGAGTGTCGGCCATGCTCTGACCGCGTATGACCGCCACACACGGAACTGTCGATCGTTGACTATCGGATGGGTTATACCGTACCGAAGGGACGCCTCACGAATTCGGACGGTCTCCCGTTCCGCGATATATTTGCCGCTGTGCACTCCGATAACGACCACATCGTCGGCAAACTGCTCTTCGATCTCCCGCAACTGCGGAAGAACGTGGATACAGTTGATTCAGCCGTAGGTCCAGAAATCGAGAAGGACTACCTTTCCGCGTAGGCTCGTCATCGTCAGAGCTTCTCCGCCGGTATGAATCCAATCGAGACCAGGCGGAAATTCTGGTGCGCGAACGCGAGGTAAATCAGAGATTGGCTGCGACATAGTCGAATGGCTCAGCAAATAATGCAGGTTCCCGCGCATCATCGGCCAGAAGGCGGATTCAGGAATTCGTGGCCTTCAGGCCAGACCCACGGGTTTTTGGATTTCCTCAAGTGGACGATGGTCGAAAGACGGCGAAATCCGCGCCGCCCAGACCCGGATCCCAGTGCGTTTGTTCGGGTCGCTCCTCAATTCATCGTTCCACGTGCCGACCCCAGGATGTTCACGCTAACTTGGGTCGGACATACGAGCTTCCTCATCCAAATGTCGGGCGTCAACATCCTGATCGATCCGGTCTGGAGCGAGCGGGCCTCACCGGTGCCGTTCATCGGCCCCCGACGCTGGGTTCCACCTGGTGTGGAGTTCGATCGATTACCCCCAATCGATGCGGTCATTCTCTCCCATGACCACTACGATCACCTGGACGCCCCCACAATTTCTCGACTTGTCGAGCGCTATCCCGCTGCTGTCTGGTATTCACCCTTGGGAATTGGCGGCTTCCTCCGGCATCGGGGAGCCCGCGAGGTTGTCGAAAGAGATTGGTGGGATGAGACCAGCATCGGAAGCCTCCATCTGACGTGCGCTCCCGCCCAGCACTTCTCGGGCAGAACGCTCGGCAAGCGCAACACCACGCTTTGGTGTGGTTGGGTGCTACGGTCTCCCGACCGGACGCTGCTCTTCGCGGGAGATACTGCCCTTCATTCGGAATTCAGCTCCATTGCCGCGCGATGCGGACCGATCGATGTGGCAATTCTGCCGATCGGAGCATACGAGCCCCGCTGGTTCATGGGTCCCGTTCACATGAACCCGGAAGACTGCATGAAAGCGGTCGCTCAGCTGAGAACGGCGCCGAATGACAGGCCGCTGATCGTGGCTGCTGCCCACTGGGGAACGTTCAAGCTCACTGACGAACCGATGGACGAGCCCCCAGCGCGCATGCGCCAGGAGTGGCGGGCAGCGGGTTTCGATAGCGATCACCTCTGGATCATGCGACACGGCGAAACGCGCGTACTGGGATAATCGCGCGGGTTGGCGGTGCTGCATCAGTGCAGCGTTGTACGGTGTCTCTCGGCGTTGTTGTGCTCGAATCTTGCTATCCGTTCTACGAACCCTCCTACACGGAGCTTTCCCATGGCTGCAGCCAAGAAGTCCAGTAAATCAAGAGGTGGTAGAAAGAGGTCGCGGTCCGGATCCTCCGGACGCAAGACTGGAGGCGCTCGGAAGCGGTCGAGCAGGAAGCGCGCGGGTAGTGCACGCAAGGCCGCCGGAAGGAAGTCATCGCGTCGCCGAAGCAGCCGGAAATCTTCCGCCCGGCGCAAGGGCGGTGGACGGAAGTCCTCTTCGCGGAAGTCGAGCAGTCGCTCATCCGGACGCAAAAGCGGCGGACGGAAGAGTAGTCGACGGAAGAGCGGACGCAGTCGTCGCCGAACTCAGTCTCCCGTGGCTCGCGTGAAGCGCGTCGCAACCGGCGTGGTGCAGCAGGCAGCCGGCCTTGGTGAGCGCGCCGTTGACACCGTCACTGAGTTCGTCCAGGATCGGTTTTAGTTTTCAGGGCGTTGGGCAGCCGCTCTGTCTCTCGTAGCGGCTGCCGCGCCAGGGCTGTTGTTGTGGGCGTTGAGCCATCGCTCGACCTCGGCGAACACTCTCTCGCGGCCGTAGTCGACTGTGATGATGTGGCCGGCACCCTCGGTCCAGACCAGTTTCTTTTCCCCGCTGCCGAGCGTTTTGAGAGCAAACTCCGCGACGCTCGGTGAGCAGCGGGGATCTTCCCGGGACTGAATTATCAAGGTCGGTGCTCGGACATCCGTGAGACCTTTTCTGGCGCGACGCACCACTCTCGACAGCTCGTGTAGCTCCCGTCCCGCCACGACGCCATCAGCCAGGTTTTTTTCGCGCTCGATTGGATCGTGAATCGATTGCGGGTTCCTTGCGTTCATTTCTCCCGCCAACCCTCCCCACAACCAGTGAGTTGCCGCCGCGAGCCGCAGCAGCCTCGGCATCCCGAGATATGGTGCGATCAGAATCAGCGCCGGAATTTCGCGCTGTTGCCCGGCGAGTAGCACTGCCAGCGCTCCGCCCATCGAAAGACCGACGACTGAAACCGAATTGTGTCGGGTACACATGTCGATGTAAGCATGCTTCGCCGAGGCAATCCAGTCACTCGCTCGCGACTTCCTGAATGACTCGATGCTTCGTCCATGGCCCGGCAGAAGCGGCGCGAGCACGCTGTATCCCGATTTCCTGAGTCGGCGAGCCAGAAGGGCGAGCGTCTGCGGAGTGTCTCCAAAACCATGCAGGAGGAGGACTCCGTGCGAGCCCCCCTCCTGCAGATCTATCGTTTCAGCCCCCGGCAGTATGGCAGCCGCGTCAGCGCCTTGCCGGTCGTCCATTCAGCCTCACGATGACGACAACTCTCTTGCCACCGGGACCACCGAATTTCTGTCGACGTTTTCACCAGAAGATGAGGCCAGGGAGCCTGGCTCTATCAGGAACGTCATCCCCTTCCTTTCGGCAATCCCCGCCGACACCAGGCGGCTCAACGCCAGCGCGATCGATTCCCGCGTGGCACCAACCATTTCGCAAAGAAGTCGGTGATGATTGTTCTCGAGCTTGAGACGCCCATCAGGGGCGGTAAAGCTCCGATCGGTGCTGAGATGCGCGAGCGTAGAGACCAACCGCTGATCGACGTTGAGCGCAGCGAGCTCGTGCAGTTTTTCGAGGAGGTAGGCTCTCTCCGACATTATTTGCGACAGGAGCGGAATGATCTGCGCGGGACGCTCGCGCACCAGAGCCCGGAATTGAGCGCCGCTGAGAAACATTGTCTTCGTTTCCTCGGATGCGCCTGCATCCGTGACGTAGTGGCTATTGGGAGCGAGTCCCTCACTCCCGAAGGTCTGACCCGTCGTGGCGATGACGGGAACGAAGCCGCGCCCGACTTTGATCTTGTTGCGCAGGACGACGTGTCCATCGAGCACAATGAAGACACCATCTGCTACGGCGCCGCGCTGATACAGTTGGAATCCCGTGGGCCAGGTGGCCCTCGCGCCATAGGCACCGATGGGTGCTACTTCTTCCGGAGTGAGACGTAATTGCCGCACTCCTTCCCGAACAGTTTTCATCTAGCTCTCATCATTTCTGATCTCGTCGTGAAAAAGTGCATCGCAATGTCCGGGCCTGAGCAAAGCGAATCAGGAATGCGCATTTTCAACTTTTCTGCAGCAATCCCGTTGCTACTTGCAGCACCTGAGTTGCCGCATCAAAGCGCTTAGCGAGATCCGCAATTTCTCGTTCGACGGCGGATTCGTCTCCAAGACGGATCGCTTCGTTGACCGAAGGTAGCACCATCGTGGAATAGCCGTTGTTCTCGTCTGCCGCGTAAACCAGGTTTCTGAACCAGGGTCGCGTCACGAGGCCCTGCGGTCGTGTAAGCTGGCGTTCAACTCCGAGAAGAGTAGCGTTCACCTGCTTCGCGACCGCTGGGGACAGCTCAGCCGCCAGTGCGTGATCCCGCGCCGCATTGAACGCCACGGCGGCGCTCTCCATCCTCCATACGGCTGCACTCAGTACGGCACCGGACGATTTCCAGTGCTTGTCGGCGATTGCGCGCTCGACCTGCGAGCCGAAGCGTCGCATCGTGCGCGCGTACTCCACGTAGTCGTACGGAAGAATCTCGGCGTTCGCGATGCGAAGAAGCGCGGCTGTTCCAATCCGCGCATTGGCTGCATGAAACTCGAAGGTGGGGTCGCCGAATTTCGTCATCCAATGGTACGAATCGTACGCCGAGTGATAGACGCCAGCTGGCCCGCCGAAGCCCCAGTCGGCGATCGGTATGCCGAGATGATTGTAGAATCCAGCGAAGTCGGAACCTCCGCCCGGATCTCCCATCTGCGGCTCGAGCGTATCGGCCGCGAGATTTGCTCGCTTTCTCCACACATCGTACACACTACCTTGGCCGCCCGGATCCGGAACCTTCCTGGCCACATCGCGCAGCAACGCCCGAAGCGAGGGCGAGCCGCCTCCTCCGAAGTTGGGACCCTGGGCGACATCATCCTGATTCAGGTAAGCAACGGCACTCCTAGTCAGCCGCAGTGAGTCCTCTTCGACGAACTCTGTCGAGCCGATCAATCCCCATTCTTCCGCATCCCAGGTTGCGAACACGATCGTGCGCTTCGGCCTCTTTCCGGCCTTTACCTGCTCCGAGATTGCGCGAGCAGCCTCGAGCACGCTCACCGTTCCGCTGACGTTGTCAGCGGCACCCGGACCCCATGCGTCGCGGTGACCCCCGATGATCACGATCTCATCGGGGAACTCACTGCCGCGAATGGTCCCGAACGTATCCCAGATCTGCTTATAAGGATTCGTCGTGGCGTCGGTCGTGACCGCAATCCTCGCCTGCACCGGGCCCGGCCCCACGTGATATCGAAAAGGGAGACCGCCCTGCCATGGCTGCGGAATCGATTTTCCGCTCAGGCCCCGCAGTAGCTCGGCGGCGTTTCCATAAGAAACTGGAAGCACTGGAATGTGAGGAATGTTCATCTCCGCGAGCGCGATCCGTTTCGCGTTCGTTGTACTCGGGTAACCCGGCGTGCTCGGATCCCCGTTGGGGTTCATGACGCTTCCCCGCTGAATCCCGTGCGACGGGCGCATCGGTCCCGCCGGATAAACATCGCCGCGCACATAGCCATCGTCGGCAGGATCGCTGTAGATGATCAGTCCGAGGGCTCCGTGCCGCTCCGCTTCGCGCGCCTTGATGCCACGGTATGATCGACCGTAACGTGCGATCGCGATTCTTCCCTTCACAGATACACCCATTGAATCGAGCTGCGCGTAGTCCTCGATCAATCCATAGTTCACATATACCAGTTCACCCCGCACATCTCCCGCGGCACCGTAGCCATTGAATGGTATTACCTGAGGAAACGCAAATGACGTCGTATCTTCGGGGACGACACCTTCCTGCAGATTGAGCTCGATTGGATCGGGTGCGACGCGCCACAGGCGCGTGCTGAGCGGATGCGGCATCCACACACTGTACGAGCGTATCTCCGTCTTCAGGCCCCACGATTTCATCTTATCGATCACATAGTCCCGGGTCCGTGCCTGGCCGGGAGTTCCGGCCATATGCGGCTGCAACGAGAGAAACCTCGAGTGCGCCGACGCGCTCGACGCCGAGGGCCGCGCGATTCCGTCGGCTTCCGTGGCCCGCTCGGTCGCGGCGGACTGCGCGGAGTAGCCGGGAGTCGTCTGCGCGCGAAGCGGAACAGCGAACGCGAGGACCATTGACAGTGCGAGATGTCTATTCATTCCCTACAAATTCCCCTGTTGGCGTCACTTGGCTAAACAAGATCCTACTCGTCGAGCTGTTCGAGCGCCGCGGCAATTGCCTCGCGAAGCCTGGTCTCACCTTCCGGTCCGGGAGTGACGCCCCTAGCCAGCGAATTGAACTTCGACACCATCTCGGCCTCGATGAACTTCTCGGGATCGCGGACTCCGAGAGATTCGAGCGAGCGGACTGCCAGCCTGCGTAGCAGCGCGAGAGTAGAGCTCTCCAACCCTTCGAGAGATTGGGGGTTTGGCGTTGCCGTGCTCGACTTGCGCTCTCGCTTGCGCCTTGGCGCGTTGAGAAGAGACGATATCGATCCGAGCTTGACGACCAAGGATCCGGGCGAGTGTTCTCTCCATTCGCTCACGACCCCTCGCCTTCGAAGAGACGGCAGTAGCGCCATGATCGCCTCCCGCACCACTGAGACTCCGTTCGGGCTCTGGTTTCCGCGGCCTGTGATTATCAGAACTTCGCTTGCCCTGCTGACCTGACGCTCTCGTAGCCACGCTTCCGCGCGGAAGCGCGCGTCAGCCGCAGTCGGTAGCGACTCTCGCAGATTGAGAGTGTTTTTCTGACCGAATTCGGCTTCGTCGAAAGCCTTCCAGACAGGATGAAGAGAAACCTTACCGGATCGCATGCTGGAGTACGTGACCGTCGAGCTTTTCTTGCGGAGTAACCCCTACGACTGCCGCCAGCGTGGGAGCCATGTCCACCACTCTCGCGAATTCGCTGTATCGGCCAGGCCTGACGCCCCTACCATAGAAGATGATCGGCACGTGCGCGTCCGAATCGTTCGGGCTCCCGTGCTGAGCGGAATAACCACCGAACCAATAGTTGTACGGCGCGAGTGATACGACGAGAGCTGCCTGACCTTCGTCAGAAAAAATGTGGAGCCATCTGCGGGCGATTCTGTCATTCACGGTATCGCGGCGCGCGAGCTCAGAGATCCTGTCTGCGCGGGCTACTCCCGGCACCCTTAGAAAGGCCGACCGCACCGATTGCACGAGAGAGTCCTGGTTGATGTTCGCTCTCGCCAACACGGGCCTGTCCAGCTCCAGAACCCCGCTGTCGAAAGAAAAACCGTTCCCTCTGTAGATGCCGAAAATGTAGGTGAGTCCATTACCAGGCACACCGGCGGCGGCCAGCGAATTACTCAGCTGCTGCAGCACCGGTCGCACATCCACGCGAATCGCGCCGGTGTTAGGGTCGTGCGCGTGCACTTCTGGAAACGGCGTGAGACCGTGATCGGCAGTCAGCGCGATCACCACCTCATTTCGATTCCGCTTCCGGAAGAGCGAGTCGAGAAAGACACCTAGCGCCCGGTCGACATGGAGAATCTGATCGTGCAGCTCCCTGGAATCCGGACCGTAGCGGTGCCCAACCGCATCGGTGGTCGACAGCGATATGGCCAGCACATCGGTCTGCGGCCCCGACCCCAGCTTCAGCGCCTTCACACCGGCCAGTGCAAACTCGAGCGTGAGCTCGTCCATCCATGGAAAATCGGGCAGCAGTCGGCTAGCCGAATCCGCTATCACGGATTCCAGGTGCGGAAATGTGAACGCGACACCGCCGCTTTCGGCCGGTACACTGTCTGGCTCGCTGTAAGCGCTCTCTGGTAGCAACAGCCGCCACGGACGTCCGGCATAACTCGCTGGCAGCTTTCGCGCGTTGAATGCGCGAACCCATTCCGGAAGGCTCGTGCTGTAATAGGTGCTGGTAGTGAAGTTGCCATTCGAAGCGTACCAGAATACCTGCTGCTTCGATCGTCCGATTGGAAGAATTGCCGCACGATCCTTTCTCGAGACGGAGAGTGCGCGGGCGCGAGAATCCTTGGCGATCAGCCAGTCGGTGAGCGTGGTGCCGCGAAAACGGAATGGCGATGCGCCCGGTCCGACAGCGTCGACTAGACTCACGGTGGTATCGTTCACTCCTGCAATATTCATCGAGATGCCGTTGTGAACCGGAAAGCGCCCTGACATTGTCGCCGAGTGGCCGGGAGCTGTTTCAGTGATCGCGTGATCCTGAAACGCATTCGTGAAGACCGCGCCGCCTTTGTAGAGTCTTCCGAGACCACCCGTGAGCTGCCTCTCGAAGCGCGGCAGATAATCAGGGCGCATCGCGTCAATCGTGATGAACACGACGAGCTTCGGTTTCGAATTGCCTCGCGTTTGAGATGTCGCGGGATATGAAATCAGCGCGACCAGCAGCATCGGCAACAAAGTGCCCTTGACTCGACGGATCATCGTGCTCGTTGGAAAGTTTTCTGGTTTCTACTTACACTGCCCGGGAGCGCCTGCCGGAAGTCCGAACGCTGTCGTGACGGCGATCCTCCAGCCCGCGGGAGTCTTCACGAAGACGCGCTCCGAGACGCCGCTCGAAGTTGTGTCCTTCTGGGTCACGGTATAGCAGTAGGTCCCGTAGACGACGCCAGGGGCAAGCGGGTGCACGCGAAGATTCCGTGCAATCAGTGTGTCGGGCCAGGTTGAGTCTCGGCGAGCGCTCCATCCTTCATATCCTAGCTCCAGTCCCGCCGGTCCGTTGCGCGCGAGCGCACCCGTATGGAGATAGGTCGCGAGGTAGCGCGCCCGGTCGCGTTTGTGGATCGCGTCAATGTTCTCTTCGAAAAGCCCACGTGCCTCCAGCGTATCCGATACCGTTGATTTCGTCGACGATAGGCCCGTGTTGGCCTGTGCAGGCGTACACGCGGAGGTTGCGACGAGAAGCGCGAGGAGCCGACCAGACGAGAGACTCGTCGATGCCATACATCTCTGCGGAAATTGTCTCCGAAATGTTAACCGGAGACAGCCGAATTGGCGACTCCGGTGGTTCTATTGACTTATGATCCTTTCGAGGATGGAGACGCCTCGTGCCAGATCATTCCGATCCATTATGAGTGGAGGAAGTATCCGGAGGGTATGTTCTCCCGCGGTCAGTGAGAGAAGCCCTTCGTCCCATCCGCGTTTGACGATGTCGTTGGCGGACTCCACGACATCGAGGCCCCAGATGAAACCCGTTCCGCGGATCGCCCGCACTTTTCCGGAGCGGCGAGCAATCGCATCCAGCTGCTCTCCGAGCCATGCCCCGTTTTCGCGGACGGACTCCAGCAGTGACGGATCCGATAGCCGGTCGAGGACGTGCGCTGCGACTGCAGCGACGAGAGGACCGCCTCCGAATGTCGTACCATGATCACCCGGCTTGATCGTCGCTGCGATTTCCTCCGATACCAGAACGGCCCCCATTGGCAAGCCGCCCGCCAGAGGCTTGGCGAGGGTGAGCATGTCCGGAACGACGCCCGTGGTCTCGTACGCGAAAAGGTGCCCCGTGCGCCCTAGGCCGCACTGGATCTCGTCGAAAATCAGAGCGATCTCCCGTTTGGCGGTCAGCTTGCGGAGACCTTGCAGGAAGGCAGAATCGAGAACGCGGACTCCTCCCTCCCCCTGAATCGGCTCGACGATCACCGCCGCGACCGTCTCCTCATCAAGAACAGTCTCGAGGTCGGCAAGGTCCCGCTCGCAGATCGACACCCCACCCGCCAGGGGGCGGAATGGCGCGCGATAGGAGGGACGATCCGTCGCCGCAAGTGACGCGAAGAGTCTGCCATGGAAGCTTCCACGAAGAGCAACTATCTCGACCTTTGCATTAGTGCCTACCTGCCGCGCCCACCGTCTCGCAAACTTGAACGCGCCTTCGTTCGCCTCGGCCCCCGAGTTACAGAAGAAGACCTTGGACGCAAACGAGCGATCGGTCAGCTTCATCCCCAGCAACTCGCCGGGCGATGTCCGATAAAGATTCGAGGTGTGAATCAGTCCTGTGCTCAGAGCGTCGGCGATTACCTGGGCTATCCCGGCATCTCCGTAACCAAGGGCATTCACTGCGATCCCGCTGGCGAAATCGAGATACCGCTTGCCATCTGAGTCTATGAGCTCAACTCC
>JALYKM010000205.1 GCA_030774785.1 Gemmatimonadota bacterium | reverse complement strand
GAGGGATTCCGCCGACGCCGATGGCGGCGTCGAGGTTGATGGCGCCGGTGGAGATCGCATCGATACGGACTCGGTCGGTTGATCCCATTTTCATGATGGCGCCCTTGCCGCAGGTCTTCTCGATCTGCGCGATCGCCAGGCCTAACGCCTTCTTCTTGTCTTCCTGAACCGTCGAAACAGCCATCTCATTCACCCTGTCGTTAGACGTTTATGACCTGCAAGGCAGGTAAAGTTGCCGATTTCCGGCACCCGAACAAAATACGAACTAATGCGATCGGAGGCAAGATCGCGAATCCAAATCTTTGCGGGAAAGAGCAGGATCCCGCGGAGGGGCTTCTCGCCTTGATCGAGAGGTCCAGAATGGATCTCGACACGGTTGCCGCCTCACCATCAGCTCTTGCTCTGAATGAGGAAAGCGTTTTCGATGTGCTGGACGCGGACGTTTTCAGTCCCAAGAATGACTCCGATCACGTCGAATCGGAAGGTGTCGCCGGGTTTCTGGAACCTCGACATCCAGACTTTCGCGGAGCGGCAGAGCTCACGCTGCTTCCGCCAGTTCACGGCGCTCACTGGACCTCCGAAATCGGCCGAGGCGCGTGTCTTCACTTCTACGAATGCTACGGTGCGGCCAGCGCTCTCGCGCTCGGCCCTCGTTGCGATCAAATCGATGTCGCGGCGGCCGTTTCTAAATCGCCTCTCCGCGATCTCCCACCCGTGGACCGTCAGCCAGCGTTCCGCGACTCGCTCGCCCTTCAGTCCCATAGTCTGCCGCGCTACTGACATGCTGGGAAGGTAGGCGGCCGGCCGGCGCTCTCGACATCGCTCGCTTGCGTTCGGAAGAGATACCTTGCGCTTCCGCCGGCCGTGCGTACGATCTTCCCGCATCTGCAAGGATCCAATTCCCCTTCCAGTGCTCTCGAATGGCATATCTCCCCATTACCGTTCTTGGCCTCGTGTGTCTGTCGGCTGTCTCACTCAGTGCGCAGACGACGCTAACCCCTGATCAGGCCGAGGCCCGCGCAATCTTCCAGGAGCTGGTCGAGATCAATTCCTCCTACAAGGGAGGGAGCACTACACCGGCCGCGCAGGCGATCGCGAGGCGCTTTCTCGCGGCGGGCTTTCCGGCCAATGATGTTCATGTCCTCGGGCCAGCCGGCGATAAGGATTCCAGCGTCATCATCCGCGTGCAGGGCACCTCGAAAACGCTCAAGCCGATTCTGCTCATAGCGCATCTCGACGTGGTGGAGGCGCTGCGCTCGGATTGGTCACTCGATCCGTACAAGCTCACGGAGCAGGACGGGTTTTTCTACGGCCGGGGCACGAGCGACATCAAGGACGGCGCGGCCACGCTCGCCGCCGCGCTGCTCCGCATGAAGCGGAACCGCATGGTGCCAGAACGAACGCTCATCCTCGCGCTGACCGCGGGTGAGGAGGGCGGAGGCGGATATAATGGCATGGACTGGCTGCTGAAGAATCAGCGCGACCTGATCCACGCCGCGTTCGCGCTCAACGTCGATTCAGGCGAACCGATCATCAAGAACGGCAAGCGCCTGCTTCGCGGGGTCCAGACGAGTGAAAAGCTCTATCAGTCCTTCGCTCTCGAGGTAACCAACAAAGGTGGACACAGCTCGTTGCCCACCCCCGACAATGCCATAGCACAGTTGGCTGACGCCGTTGGGCGCGTATCGCGCTTTCATTTTCCCGTCCGCCTCACTGAGACTACGCGTGCATTCTTCGAGCGCCTGGCCGACATCCAAACCGGACAAGCCGCATCCGATATGCGCGCGATCTCCAGGGACCCGCACGATTCGGCCAGCGCGACACGTCTTTCCATGTCGCCCATATTCAACGCGCAGCTGCGAACGACTTGCGTCCCCACAATGATCGAGGGGGGCCACGCGCCCAACGCGCTTCCACAACGGGCCAGAGCTGTCGTTAACTGCCGGATCATGCCAGGCGAAACTCCCGCGCAGATCCGGGCCGAGCTGGTTCGGGTGGTAGCAGACGACTCCGTGCACGTGACGGCGATCAACGATGGAAGCGCCATACCTGCCAGCCCATCACCGCTTATGCCAGAGGTCATGCTGCCGGTGGAGAAAGTCACTCGCCAATTGTGGCCAGGCGTCCCGGTAATCCCGCAGATGGAGACAGGAGCAACCGATGGCGCCTACCTGCGTGCGGCCGGGATTCCGACCTACGGAGTCAGCGGGGTGTTCGTCGATATCGACGATATTCGCGCACACGGCCGCGACGAGAGAATCATCGTGCGGTCGTTCTACGATGGCGTGGAATACATCTACCAGCTGGTGCGCGAGGTGGCCGGCGCAACGCGCTGACCCGCAACTTATGCCAGGCGGTGGGTCTCCAGCACGGCGGTGATCGCCTCGCCATCCCACCTGAAAATGAGCTGCTTCACGGGTCGTGCAGGTCCAACGCAACGCGGGCGGAAGACCGCCACGCACTCGCCCCCTTCCCGCCGCACGCTGTCATACGCGATTCCATCGGCGTCCCGCGCGCGCAGCTCGACGCCTAGTTTCTGGGAAGCGGAATAGTCGGTCGGGGAGTAGACGTCCGGAAACTCGCGCTCTCGTCCCCGCAGATCGTAAAAGTGCCCGCCCTTCACCGGTGCTTTCAGGACCTCGAAATCCAGATCCTGGGCGGGTGCGCGCATCGCGTTGAGAAAAACGATCCGGTGATGCTTCACCTCGGCGATCGCGGTCGCCTCATCCCGCGCGGCGTAGTAGACGCCGAA
>JALYKM010000204.1 GCA_030774785.1 Gemmatimonadota bacterium | reverse complement strand
CCTTCCTGAACGATGGTGGGCCAATCGGAGAAAGGCGCGCACAGCAGTCACTCGTCGAACATGCCGTGGCCGAGGCCAAACGCTCGGGTGCGGGGTTGCTCGAGCTGCGCTCGCGTGAAGAGGTACCCGGGCCGGTGACTCCGTCCAATCGCAGGATCTCAGTGCACCTGTCGCTTCCGTCATCAGTCGAGGAGCTTTGGAAGACGACCTTTCGCGCGAAAGTGAGGAGCCAGATCCGTCGACCTGGAAAGGAGGGAATGGTTTTCCGGTCCAGTAGCGCGGAGCTCGGTGCATTCTACGAAGTTTTCACGCGTAACATGCGTGATCTCGGAACGCCGGTGCTTCCGCGAGCGTTTTTCGAGCGCGTCGGGTCGACATTTGGCGATCGAGTGATCTTCTCCTCCGTTTACACCAGCGCAGGAGTGCCAGCCGCCGTGGCTTGCTGTTTCCTTTGGCGTGACGAGCTCGAGGTAATGTGGGCATCATCGATCCGAGAGCTGAATCACCTGTCGCCGAACATGCTTCTCTATGGTAGTCTCATGGAAGAAGCTATCAGGCGTGGCGTGCGCACCTTCAACTTTGGCCGATGCAGTCCGGGCGGAGCGACCCACCGATTCAAGCAGCAATGGGGCGGAAGTGATGTGAGACTTCCATGGCCATCCTGGTCTCGGGATGCCGCGATCGGTGTGCCGTCAACGGATCGGGTTGTATATCGCCTCGCCACTTCCGCATGGAAGCGGCTTCCACTCGCACTTGCCAATCGTCTGGGGCCACCACTCGCACGGATACTCCCCTGAGCACTGTGGCGTAGTGGTGCTCAGGTGAGAATTCGCCATCAGCTCCCTGTTTATTCGCCGATATCCGGGACGGCGGTCCTTCGCGCTGCCATGGAGCTCCCGCACGTCGGCCGAGATCCACGTTCTGACCTGGTCGCGCTTCTCCAGCGCGAGTACGACGCAAGCAGCGTCCTGCTCTGTGGGTCGGGGACGCAAGCGCTTACAATAGCCATTCGAGAAGCGTTGAAACGTGTCGATATAGGGTCGCCGGTGGCGCTTCCCGCATTCAGTTGCTTCGACGTCGCGAGTGCCGCGGTGGGAGCGGATGCGCGTGTCAGCTTCTACGACCTGGATCCGGACAGTCTCGGTCCGGATCTGTCGTCGCTCGAGCGAGCGTTCCGCGCCGGTGCGGCGGTAGCAGTTATTGCTCCTCTCTATGGCATACCCGTGGGTTGGGGCGCGCTCTCGGATCTCGCGACTCTGCACAATGTGGTTCTCATCGAAGACGCTGCACAGGGCCACGGCGCCCTTTGGGGGGGTCGTCCTCTCGGGACGCTCGGCGATATCGCCACCCTCAGCTTTGGGAGAGGAAAGGGTTGGACAGGAGGCAACGGAGGAGCCGTTCTAACACGGAATGGTCTTGCGGCACCGACCAGCATTCTCTCTGAACCCGATTTTTCGCGTGAGGCGGCGACAGTAGCGGCGTTAGCTGCACAATGGGCCCTCGCGCGGCCGGAGGTGTACGCGATTCCGCGCTCGATTCCGGGGTTAGGACTGGGCGACACGATCTATCGTGCCCCAGTGCCCGAGACGTCGATTACGCGAGCAGCGGCCGACGCCCTTCTTGCGACGCATGACTCTTCACAGCGAGAAGCAGAAGCGCGTCGAGCGAATGCCAAATTGCTGGCGTCAATTGCGGACCGTGCGAACTTGCGCATAATTCCGGTTCAACCAGACGCGTGTGCTGGATATCTACGCCTACCGGTGAGATTGTCCCGCGGAATGGCTACGTTCAGCTCGCCATCACGCGCGCTCGTATTAGGAATTGCGCCGAGTTATCCGAGAGCACTTTCTGATTTGGCTCAGGTAGCAGCGATTAGCGAAAGAACCGAAGGTGGTTGGCCGGGCGCTCAGACACTCGTGCGCGAGCTGGTAACGCTGCCGACTCATTCGCGATTACGGCCGGGCGATCGAGAAGAAATCAGTGAAGTGCTGAGAACCGTCGCACGGTAGGTCAGATTCCATTCGTGTCCCGTGCGTTCGTTACTCGTACGGAAGTCCGCCGCTTAATAAGCGGGTAATATACAAATCCGCTCATACATCGCCGGAAGTGACTGATAGTCGCAGATTACTTTCGGCGCGCCTGAAAACATGCAGGTCTGATCGCTCGATCACCAATAGGTCCAGTGGTAACTGGCCGCGAAAGCGCCGGTGATTGCGCGCATCAACAGAGTCTCCTCGTCGTGGCTCCCACCCGCGTTCCTACCGGGCCGCAGTCGACCGACCGGCAACTCGGTCAACGGAAAGTCCCTCGATTACCAATGCAATGCTACCCGCCATTACGCTGGATCCTTCATCAGTGAAATGGACGGCGTCCCCAAACCATTCTGTTCGTCCGGTCATAATGGCTGCGGCGTCAACCAGGGGTACGCCACGTGTCTTGGCAAGGTCGCGTTCCATGGCAGCGGATTCAAGTTCGAAGGCCAATAGGACCTCCTCCGTCGCGCGAGGCGAAAATCTCACCCAAGAGCGAAGTAGATCACGGTCTTCCCCCTTGAGCGAAACGCCGAACCGCATTGCGTGCGTGATCAACACCGGCATCGCACCCCTTGCACGAACGCTGCTGATCAAGCTATCCAAGTGCTCGCGAAAAAGCGCTAGTCGCTCGTCGGGTACCTGTCTGTAGAACCATCGAGCCGGTTTACCGTTCCTAGCGTCGGCGATTTCTTTTGCGACTCGGCGGCGTTGAATGAAAGCCGGATATTCAATGCGGCTGCGAAGCCGGTCCACAAGACGAGACGCAAGCCGGGGTGGCCGGGCGGTTGGCGCGGTTCGGTGGCTGTCAAAGCGCGGCGCCTCGTTAGATAAGTAGAACGCTGGCGAGGGATAGATGACTACGATATCTGGCTGGAACCGAGAAACCCACTTGTCCCAAAGCCTAATCTGTCCGGTCAGTGACATCCCGGCGACGGCAGCGTTGATAATCTCATAGCAGCCGCGGCGCCTAAGGGAATCGGCAAGTTGAACCGGATATTCTTTTTCTGGAGATTCATAAGCCCCGAGGGTCTCGGAGGCTCCCATCACAGCTACACGGACACATTCCGAGCGAGGCATGAGCGAAATCTCTGGGCCGCGAAACCCCGCATTGTTGAGTGTCCACTTGCGATACTGTGCGAATGGTCGACCACGCGTCCCCAACGAGTCACTCATTTTCAGATCAGATTCGGTTGGTGACTTGAGGATTGGTATGCCTGCTCGCACGGCGTCGTCGATCCGGGCCATGATCTCGCCCGCGATAGCCACACTCACAAACAGCATTCCCCACCAGAGAGTCTTCCGTACGAGCCGCATCAGAGATGCTAGAACTGAAAGTACAGAAAGGGAGAAGAGCCCGAGCCGAGCATCACGGCTAGGCAAGCGCCGAAGGCAAAGGCAAGGGCAACAGACCGGCTCCGTGTGGGAGCCCAGTCTGCATGTATCTCCTGGGCGTTGGGTCCGACCATCGCCCAAGTGCCAGCAATCAGGAGAACTGCAGTATAGGCGACCATCCCTTGAACCTGCACACCCCCGGCGGGTGTGAACATTTTCGCGAACAGGTCGGCGGCCATATTGAAATCGGTCGCGCGAAATAGAACCCATCCGAGCAGCACAAGAAAAAACATCGCGAATTGGCGGAAGAGCGGGGGAAGCCGATCCCAGGTTGCGCCAAACTTTCGATAGAGCGCCAGCAGAAGACCATGGTATCCGCCCCAAATCACGAATGTCCAATTGGCTCCATGCCACAGTCCGCCGATGAGCATTGTCAGGAGGAGATTTCGGTACGCCTGCCGTTTGCCACTGCGGTTACCACCTAAGGGAATGTAGACATAGTCCCGTAGACAGGAGGAAAGCGAGATATGCCAGCGTCGCCAGAAATCTGACGGATCGAGTGCCTTGTAAGGCGAATTGAAATTGATTGGGATCCTGAGGCCGAACATGTAGCCGAGTCCGATTGCCATGTCGCTGTAGCCTGCGAAGTCGAAGTAGAGCTGGAAGGAGTACCCAATCATCGACAGCCACGCCCCGCCTGTCGATAATAGTTGGTAGTGCGACAACTCCCGGTTGACAAAAAAAGCGAGGGTGTCCGCAATTACTACCTTTTCCAGGAGTCCGATCACGAAGAATGAAATTCCCCGGGCCATCCATCGAGTCCGATCGGCCTGCCCTAAGCCTTCCAAGTCCTCCTCAATCTGGCGGAAGCGAACAATCGGCCCGGCAACCAATTGAGAAAAAAGCGATACGTACGCTGAAAATTCGAAGATGTTCCGAGTCGGTCGTATTATCCCTCGGTATGAATCGACGATGTAGGTGATCGTGTGAAACGTGTAAAATGAAATCCCGATGGGTAGGATGATCTTCCAATGCGGGATAGAAATACCGGCGCCAGCCCAGTTGAGCAGCTTCCCAATTGAATCCACTAAGAAATTGGCGTACTTGAAGAAGCCGAGTACGGCGAGATCCACAGCGATCGGAATAATCAGACAGACACGGCGACGACGTGAGTCGGTCCAGCGCAGGAATCCCAAACCTGCTGTATAGCTGACAACGGTAGAGAACGCCATCAGTCCGCAGAATCGCGGGTTCCAGTAGCCGTAGAACACGTACCCGGTGATGGTCAGCCAGATGTATCGCCATTCGGCTCTCCTGAGGGACCAGAACACCAGGTAAGCGATGGGAAGAAACCCCAGGAGAAATACGAAGCTGTTAAAGAGCATGGACCTCGCCCCCAAACTGTGGCGGTTGGCACACTCACTGGCGGTGGTGTCCGCCAAGATTGATGGGTGATTGTGCAGTGTCAAGCCAGCCCAGAAATACTCATGAGCGTTCTAACCGGCTCACGGCGCTGCCCACATATAAGCCAAACGGGACTCAGAGAACTCGCTCGGGCGGGAGTCCGCTTCTCGTGCGATGTATCTCGGGCCAGGTCGCTTTCGCGGTTACAAAGCTCGCGCTTGCCGATCTGCCCTGTATTCAGAAATCTCAGGCATGCAAAACCTCGCCCCGTCGATATTAGTCCTCGGAGAGTATGACGGTGACCAAAGTGGGAGCACGCACAGATTCAGGCAGCTATGCGGCGGTCGCAGATGGAGATTATGATGGCTTTTTGGCTCGCTCCAGGAGTGAGGGAGCCCAGCGTTACCAGGACGCGGAGAGCGGACTAGATCGAATGAGCCTCCGGAAGTTCGACACCGGCTATCGAAGTCTTCGCGTCTCTCCGTTGTGCGAAGGATTGGGGGCTTGTGCCGGCCATCCCAACTGGTCCCTGCGATGCCCATGCCGATTAAGTTTTCATGGTTCATTGTGGGGTGTCAAATGGGTCAACGATTCGGGCCGCCACATCGGCTGACGTCTGCCGAGTGGCTGGAGCTCCAACTTCGCGCTGCCATGGAGCTCCCGCACGTCGGCCGAGATTCACGTTCTGACCTGGTCGCGCTTCTCCAGCGCGAGTACGACGCAAGCAGCGTCCTGCTCTGTGGATCAGGAACCCAGGCGCTCACGATCGCGTTGCTGGAGCACTAAGTCGAGTAGGATCAACGGCAGTTGCACTTCCTGCTTTTACC
>JALYKM010000203.1 GCA_030774785.1 Gemmatimonadota bacterium | reverse complement strand
TTCCGGCCCCGCCGCTCGCTATGAGCTGCACGTTATCCCTCAAGCCCGGCACGAACATCGAGAGCTGGCGACCTTCGTTGCCGACCCGGACCAGCACACCACGAACAGCGATTGGCCCCTTGATCTGAGTCTGCGTCGACGGATCGTAGTCCGTGTACTGGTCGGTTGTGATCACGATCACATCGCCCGGAACCAGGTTAGGATGCTTCTCCGCCATCGAGAGCGGCCAGACACGGAGCCCGGCCGACGCCACCCGAACGAGCTGCGCGCCAATCACGCTGGCCAGGTAGAGCCCTTCGTCCGTCGTGTTATAGAGCCACTTAGAGATTTCGTCCGGGACATCCGCGGTCCCGTACTCCGCCAGGTCCTGCTGTTGGAGCCAGAGCAGCGCATCAGTATCGACCGCGGTAGTGGCTTTGCTCGGGAAGGAACCCGGACTCGCCGCTGTTGCGGGTACGCCGTACTTGGCGGATACAATCGTCGCGCGCTGCTCGACACCCGGAGGGGTCTGAGGCGGTGCCGCGAAATCGCGAACATCAAAGATCGCCGCCGGCGACCTGAGTGGCACGGTGACGGCGCCACTCAGGTCGACGAGAGGAATGATCTGAACGAAAACGATCTGCCCGTCGATCTCGAGCGTGACGCCGCCCATGATGGCCGAGAGAATGTCCAGCACCTTATCGCCGTCCACTTCCTCACTGAGCCTACCGGTGACCTTTCGCTTGGCCTGGG
Organism: Gemmatimonadota bacterium; assembly: GCA_030774785.1. GTDB lineage: Bacteria > Gemmatimonadota > Gemmatimonadetes > Gemmatimonadales > Gemmatimonadaceae > UBA4720. Next base: position 8,801 of record JALYKM010000203.1, on the reverse strand, counting down.
TGGTCGCGTCGCCCGGCGCGATGTCGGTTACCTTCGGAGGCCGTCCACCCCGGGGCAGTGAGCCGATGCCGATCCGCTCCGTCGGAATCGCCAAGAGATTCGTCAGCACTTCCCACCAGACATCGGCTGGGTCGTAGTTGGTCCACGAGACCGCGGCCGTCTGGAATATCCCCGAGTGCACCTCGATGACGTCGCCCGCTACAAGCGCCTGTGGCAAGGCAGGGGTGAAGTCCAGCTTGTCAGTTCCGGTATTCCCCTGGATCGTCTGCAGGTAGCCGACGGGGATGTTCGCGGCCCCGGTCGACCGCACGCGCATGTAATAGTTCTTTCCGTCGTACTCGTTGCCCGGCGAGACTGTCGTTCCTGGCAGTGGCGTCGCGCTGTTGATCGTGACCTGGCTCGTAGTGCTCGAGACGACGACATGAACAGAGTTCAGGCTCTCTGCCTTCTGCGGGATCTTCCGCTTGAGTCTCGACGCATAGGAGAGGAGTGTGAATTCCTCGCTCGTCGCCGAAGGCACGCGGTTGCTTACCATCATTCGTTCTAACCGAAACCACTTGTCGCGCGTTATGGATGGGTGGCGTGACGCGAGGAAGATGTCCACCTCGAGGCGAGACGTGGCAGACCTCGACGCGATCACTGTTCCGACATCCAGGTAGTCGCGGACGCCAGTGCGAACGACCCGGAGTTTCCCCTCGGGGATGGACGCTTTGGGCCACGGTAGCGCGATCTCCCGCGTCGGAAGGACGGGGATTCCTTCGACGCTTACGTCCTGCGGGATGCGGAATTCGACTCCTTGCGCCACGATCTCGGGCGTCGCGCGGAGGGTTGCATCCGAGGTGAGAGTCGTTCGCAGGTGATAGGTCTGCTGCTTGACGACAACCACATCGCCGTGCTTGACCGTGGTCCACGCCCCGCCAGATCCGGCAGTCGAGAGTTCCACGGTCGCGGTAGTGCCCGGCGGCAGTGCCCGCTGGAATTCGATTCTGCCCGTTGAATCGGCCACCGGGACCTTTCCCAGATCGAGCAGATAAATGCCCTGACCGCTCGCGGGGTACTGCTCGATGTTGATCGTGCAGTTCGGCACGTCTGAGGAGACAGTCTCCACCCACTCGGCGCCGTCAGAGTCCTTGGCCCAGAACACGCGGTCGAAAGTTCCGACGGAGGCGACCGTGTGAGACGCTACGGTGTCGGTGCGCCACCGGTAGTGCCCCGTGCCGCCGATTCCCTTGCCGACGAGCCGGACGACGATCAGATATTTCGGCAGGATCCCCGTCTGGTCCGGCGTGACTGCTCTCGTCGGGATGTTTTCCAGGATGATGCCGAAGTTGGAAAAGTCGAACGTCAGCGTCTGCGTCGAGTTCGATCCCCACATGGCGGCCGTGACCTTGATTTGCGGTGCGGACGAGATGAGAGGGGTAAAGCTGTACTCGGTGAACGCGACCTGTGAATAATTGGACGAGCCGACGTTCGACACCTTGATCCCGGGAGTACGCGTGATCTGGTAGATCTGGCACTCGAATGCCTGGTCGAAGAAGAACCCGGCGAACGCGACGGCCTGCACTTTCGCGACGATGCTCTTCAAGGTCGCGCGAGAGAACGCGCTATTGATCGTCCACGAGAGCCCCTTATAGCGCCGGTTCTGGTCCTCGGGGTTCAAGTCGTAGCTGCCGCCGACGCCGGCGTAGGTAGCGAGCGCAACGGTTGACGGTGTGAGGATGAGCGAGCCGCGCGCCGAAGCAGTGAGCGAGTTCGCCGGCGACAGCGAGACGAGCGACGGCGCCTGCGTGAATTCGTCTTGACGTCTTAGAACTTTTCCGGCGTCGGGCTCCGAGAGCTCGGTCCGGTATTCAACGAAAGGATTAGCTCGGGAAAGACAATCCAGAAGGTCAGGATGGAGCGCGCGCGGGCTCATCGGATTAACGGCCCCACTTCCGTCATCGGGATTGAGACGTTGCGATAAACTCCTTTCCCGATCGGACTCGACCAAGACTTCCCCGAATAGCGATACAGCCACGCTCGCTCGGGATGCGTCCCGTAGTCCATGCAAACGACAGCGGGCTGACCGACTTCGTAGAGCGTGCGCCTCAAGCCGCGGATCACGGAGTCGTATTCGGTGGCTCCGATATAGGCGAGCCGGAGTTCCACCTTCCGAGCGGAGTAGGTGCGATCGGAGCCCTCGTACCCGGGCACGAGGGACGATTCCATGCGCTCGCTACGCTCTCCAGCGTCTTCGTCGACCACTGACGACCAACCTGCGGGGGACGAGAGCTGAACGCGCTTGCCGAGGATGATTCCCGGCACTATGACACCATTAGGATAAGTAGCGAATGCGAAGGTCACTCTCCAATAACGGCACGCCGCGGTGAGAGCAACCAGGGAATAAGCGGCACCTTCCTCAGTAATACACCATCCCGTGGTTGGGTCGCCGCCTACAGTGCCCACCGCCGGCATGTTGGCCGTATATATCGCTGCCGGGAAGGTGCTGAAATTGTCATTGCTACCGTAGACTGTAAGGGCACTCCCCGGATTTGCGGTGTGCCCTCGGTCAAGCCAGATAGAATCCACCTTTTGTGAGTTGCCGGCACCCAGATCCACTTGGACATACGCACCGTTACCGTCTGTCGGCCCGGAATGCCAGTATGTGCGCTCGCGGCGGTAGTCGGCGATGAAATTCATCTCGCGCCCCACAACCGGCACGCGGTCGGAGGTGAGAGGAAGAGCCGCGGGATAGAGGTTGATGCGATCGAAAACATTATCGACGAGAATGAGCGGCGGCTGAGGAGCCATTAGGCGACCCTGAGCCCGCTGGTGGGAGGAATTTGAATCCCGCCGCGCTTGAGGATGTCAGCGCGACCCAACAGGAACTTGACCTGCTGGATCTGCTCGTTCCCGTAGGGATTCTGGCTGTACAGATTGACGACGAGCGGGCCCTGGCCCTCGGTCGAGTTGCGAGGTTCGAAGGTGCTGCCACCGCCGCCGGACCCGGCACCACCACCGTAACTCCTACCCCCGCCTCCCCCCATCTCCCCGAGCTGCGCCACTTCGCGCGCGCCTGCGGTTGCCAGGACGCCGGCGGCTGCGTGGCGTGCTGCGCCGCTGAAATCACCAGCTGCAAACGACGCGGCCGCCCTCACGAACTGCCTGACCGCCGTTCCTTCCAATTCTTTGATCAGTGGGCTGAGCGCGGCCTGGATCAAGATTTTCTGGAGGGACGCCGAGGAGTGAACGTAGGCATCGATGGTGTTGAGGAGGATCTTCTCCTTCCGCTTCTCGGCCGCTTTAATTTTTTCCTCCGCTGTCTGACGCTCCCTCTCTTCCTTGTCGGCCGCTTGCTTGCGAATTGCGGCAGCACCGGCAGTGCGCTGCTGTTCGTTGTCGAGGAACAGTTGCGTCTTCTGTGTCTCGGTGTCGTCGAGGTTGATGATGTCCTGCTGGCGGCGCATGTAATCCGCATCGTTGGCCGCCAGCTTTGCTTCCGTCTCCTTGCCGAGCGACTGAAGCGTCAGCTCGAGGGACCGCGCCTGCATGTCGGCGTGCATCGCCGCGCCTCGTTTCTCCCCCTCCATTAGCTTGAGCTGCGCCTTTTCCTGCGCGTCGAGAGCCGCGTCGACACTCTTGTCAGCCCTATCGCCCGACTGGCCAGCGCGCGTGAGTAGCCGCCGCATCGCCTTTTCTTCGTTGGCGGCCGCCTTCTTGTTCTCTTCCTCGAATGTGGCGTTCAGCGTTTTGATTTTGCTGATGATCTCGGCGCGCTTGGTTACCTCGCCTTCGCCCAGCGCCGCCAGTTCGTTCTGGTAGCGCCGGATCTCGGTAAGAGCAGTCCGGCGCGCTGCCGCGTCGTGGGCGTTGTACGAGACGAGCGTGGCGATGTTGCCCACATACGTGTTCTCAGTGCTTTCCGCATTCTTCCGAATAACCTTTGCACGCTCGTCCAATGCGTCTGCAAGATCAGCGTTCAGCCTGGCCAGATTCGCCTTCTGACTAGCGACCGATCCGTGGCTGAAGGGATTGGCGAGTGCTGCCTGGGCCTCATCGATCTGAGCACCGAGCGCGCTGAGGACCACGCCTTCCGGACCCTGTGCCTTCTCGCGCTGCAGCTTTTCGAACGCTTCGATCGCTTTGTTTTGCTCCTCTGTGACTTTGCGCGTTGACTCAGTCAGCTTGTCGTAAGCTAAGGAGATGGCGTATATACCAGCCAAAATCCCCACTGTCTGAATCGTGCCAAGGCTAAATTTGAGCAGTGATGCGCCGGCGAGTTCGGCTACTCTATTCATCCCCATCATTTCAGCAGCTGCAGCTCCCATCCGGTACTCAAGCCGACCCATCGAAAGGGAGTGCTGACCGACCTGGCCCGCAGCTTCCGCATTCAGCGCAGCCCAGTCGGTCATGTGGCGCGTTCCGCGTGTCGTGGTGTCGCGGAGGTCTTTTTCTGCCGCCGCTGCTGCCTTTGCCGCTTCCCGCCTTGAGCCGAAGGCACGCTCGATGGCGCGCGAAGCAGCGCTGGTGGAATTGGCCGATTTAGCATCGGCAAGAGCCATTGCCTGGGCGGCGTTGGTTGCATCCGACGCTATTCCTATGACTTCGGCGCGTGCTTTCTTTATCCCGTCGAGGTGGGCCTCAGTCTCGATGACGAAGGCAAGCCGGTCATCCGCGGTCGCCGGCATTACTCCTCACCCCCGGCCGTGAGCTCGAGATGCTTGGCGTCGACAGCGTTCCAGAGGCGACGGATTTCCAGCATGTACGCTATCGAGCGCGCGGGCTGGTCAGAAACCCCGCCCGCCACCAGCAAGTGGCCATCTTCGTAGAATGGGTAGTACTCGTTCACGTGACGGTTGATCTCCGATATGAGTTCGCGATCGGCGAGCTGGATAGTCCGGAGCGGGCATCTCTCCAGTTTCGTCCCGTCGATCAGATTCTCTTTCCAGTACATGGTTGGCGGCGCATCGTGCCCGAGCATCTGATACAACGCGGGTCGTTCCGCGCAGCTCTCACAGTCGTACAACTCTTTGCCGCCGAGACGACGAGCGAGACGGATGTGCGCCTCGGCGGCTAGGAGTTTTTTGCTTCCACCTCCAGCACGCTCTTTTCCCGAACGGCATTCCCGATCTCGAACACGTCCATATCGTCCAACATTTCGAGATAGACTTCCCTCGCCGACCTGGAGGTGGGCCACGACTGGGGTCCGTTGAGCGGGAAGTTTTCGGCTTGGGTGATCTGCGTGAGGCAGAGATCGTATGCCTGCTGGAAGCCTCTCGGAGTGATAGTGCGCTTGCCCTCCTTATCTACGGTCACCCAGCTGTTGTCGTCCCACACGCCCATCCGCTCCGCTTGTGTCAGAGGTTTGAGGAGAAACCGGCTCTGCTCCTCCTTTGGCTTCTCTCGCTCGCTCATCAAGACATACCACCACGCCTCGACCTGCCGTTTTGTTGCGTTGGGCATTGTTCCTCAGTCGAACACGATACGAGACTCACGGAGTCCAACCGACTCCGTGCCGAGCACGAGCGCTCCCTTCAGCTTCCATCCGGAAAGGTTGTTGACGTCGCCGTGGTCCGGAGCCTCGAGCGCCCAGCGGCCGCCGTAGAACCTCATCCGGTTGTACTGGACGCTCCCGACCTGGAAGACAGGCTTGGTGTCGATCGCGCCAGAGGAGTTCTGTTTCGACGCCGCATAAGGGTCGAAGGTCGAGAGCGTCACCTGCTCGGCGTCCATCTCGAGCCGTGGCTTCCGATCGTTGATGATCCAGCCGATGAGGCCATCGGTCGCACCAGCTGATGGCCGCTCGGTGACGCTGGCACCGTCGTCGAATCCGACGCTCCGGATCACCAGCGGCTCGCCGCTCGACGTCAGCCAAAGTCCGATGTTAGCAGCGGCGCCGTTAAAGATGGGCGGTACCGTCATGTTGAGTGTCGGCGCCGAGAACGCGGTCGTGGCCGGGTCCGTCGTCAGCTTGCCTTGGACGGTGAAGGTGAAGAAGGCGCGCTGATTGACCACTGCGGCGAACTTCATCTTGGCCGTGCAACCCACGAGCTTGAACAGCTTGTTGGCGGTCCAGCAGTAGAAGGTCGCGGTCTCCATCGCGTCGTCGAGCGTGAGGTATGTCACTGACTCGGAGCCGCCGGTGGTTACGACCGTCGCACTTCTCCCGCCCGCGCGTAGTGGCACGTCGGCCTCGGGGCGGTTTGCCCCAGAGTACGCGGCACCGTAGCCCTTTACCTCGAGCGTCATGTCGAAGGAGACATTTCGCCCGGCGGGAGCGGCTCGGTCGACGGTGCCGAGCACGCCGGTCGTCACATCATCGCGCACTCCCGTCTCGAGATAGTTCAGATTGAGCGAGGGGATGCCCACCAGGTTGAGGGCATTCGACGCGAGCGTCGGCACGGAATCGGTGCCACTCGTTGTTTCGATCTTCGCCGCGATCGCGAGGACCCGGGGACGGAAAGGCGCAGCCATGATGGGTTACCTCGTTTGCCCTTCGTCTACAGCGGACGATGCGGGCGATAATGTGGGTGGCTGATTCATGACGGGCGGAGCAGGGTTTGCGGGCTCCGTGGGAACGACCGGCGTACCATGTGCAGCTCGCGCAGCTGCGGCCTGACCGTCCGGGTTCGGTCCGACAGCGTGCTCGATCTTCCGCATCGGCGAAGGCACTTTCGGCGCTCTCGACGTCGGCGCTGACTTGCGAGCGGTGCTCTTCTGGGGTGGTGATTTCTTCGGGGCCATTGGTTCCTCGTTAGGTAAGGGATCGTTCGAGTATCGTCGCGCTCACTAAAATTCCTTCGGTTGTGACCACCCCTCCAAAAGTGCCGATGTCGATGTTGTACGGGTCGTCGACGTCAACGACCGTTCCGCCGTGGGTATCGGAGTACTCGCGAAGACCATCGAGCACTTTCACGACAGCGATCGCAGTCAGGTCCCGCTGATCCTCTAGCTGCTGCGCGTCTGCCGACACGAACTCAGCGCGGATGTCCACCACGACTCGGGCGTCGCGATTCGGCTTGACGACCTTCTGCTCCGGTCGCCAGTTCCTCGCATCGACCGAGATGTTGGGCGCTCCGGAGGGAAGCATCTTCCCCGAGATAGATCCGCGGACGAAGTTGAAGTCGGTCGTGATGTCGTCGACGCCTTCGGTCAGGGCGAGCGCGGCAACAGCCTGAGAGAGTCCAACAGTCGGATCTTCGAGCAGAGCCCGGACCGTCTTTCTCACCTGGCGCGCGCTCACTGGACGTAGCTCCACTTTTCTACGACATGGACCTCGAACCACAGGTGTTCAGGATCTTGCCGCGAAATCCCGTAGACCGTGATTATCCTGCCGGCGGTCGGCCGTGCACACGGCAGCAAGGGGATACACTCGGCAATTATGAATTTTGTGGTGTCGCTCAAGCTGACCAGTTTGATGTGCAGATCGCCGTCGTCTTCAAGCCGCGTGTATTTCACCTTACCCGTCACGGCTACATGCGTGTGCTTCGGATGCCCGATCGCCAACGTGTCGAGCGGCACCGGCCAATAAGTGCGTGAGATCACCGTCTGCGCCTCTAGCGGGGAAGCGAAGAGCAGGAGCGCGAGCAGGATTCTCACTTGCGAGGGTCCACGACGTCGATCGGCGCTCTACAGTCCGGGCAGCCGAACACGTCGATGTTGATCTTATAGCCTTCGGCGCACTGGGCGTACCAACCGCAACGCGGACAGACGAGAACAGTGACGCCTGAAGTCACGAGCTTTTCGAGGGTTGCTCTCATGCTGCGATCCTGACGTAGATGCCATGCGCGATGATCTTAGCAGAGGTCGTCCGTGATACTCCGAGCCGGTGGAGCAGCTTGGCCAGCGGCATCACCCACCACGCGAGAGAGGTTCTAAACTGGACAACGCTCACTGCATCCTCCCAGTCACATAGAGCCTGATCGGGTGGAGTAGCGCAGTCTTGTCGTCCTGCGTCAGATTGATCGGCGCCCGTCGCGGGATCTTCGCCCGTGGCCGCTTCGACTGGTGGAACTTGAAGTAGTCGAGATCCACGGCGACCGCGAAGTAGCGCGGCATCTGCACGACGACGCTTGCCCCGCCCTCGGTCGTCAGCGCGCGCGCCAACGTATGCGTGCGCGCGAGGATCGGATGTCTCCCGGGGAATCCCTGGCGCTCCCGGTCCTTGACCGTGCGCTCGGCGAGCTGTGGCCATGGCGCACCGGTGGATCCGCCCTCGGTCGCGAACGCAGCGCGCATGATGCCGCGGAAGACCGAGAGAACAGCCGGCCACGCCGGGGTCATGTCGGACATCCGCGCCTCGAGGCCCGCCAGCTGACGCTGGATAACGACGTCACCTTCCAGGTGGCCGGTGATCACGAGCACGTCAGTACTTCCTCGTCCGGTAGGTGTTGTCCATGTCGAGCTCGTCGTCGGTTACCGCGAGCTCGCGATCGGGGAGCGTGTACGCGACAGCGACCAGTGCGGACGCCTCGCCCGTTCCGATCGCCTGCAGGCCCATCGTGTCGAGCTCCTTCAGGACCAGCTTAGCCGTGTCTGAGTACGGCCGTGATGCTTGGTCGACCGCGAGCGAGTCCTGCCCGCTGTAGACCACTCGCAACACCTGAGCGACTACCCAGGCGCGGATGTACGTCTTCGCCAACCGTGCGGCCGCGTCGGTAACAGCAGGCGTACCGCCGGTGATGTCTACCAGGTGCAGCCGGACTATGTCGTCCGCGGTCGAGATCCATTCGATAACTTGGGCTTCCGTGGGAATCGAATCCACGTCGAACCCAGTTAGGAAAAGACCTCTCAACTCCGCAGCGATGTCGTCCGGCTGCACC
>JALYKM010000202.1 GCA_030774785.1 Gemmatimonadota bacterium | reverse complement strand
CCTTCCTGAACGATGGTGGGCCAATCGGAGAAAGGCGCGCACAGCAGTCACTCGTCGAACATGCCGTGGCCGAGGCCAAACGCTCGGGTGCGGGGTTGCTCGAGCTGCGCTCGCGTGAAGAGGTACCTGGGCCGGTAACTCCGTCCAATCGCAGGATCTCTGTGCACCTCTCGCTTCCGTCATCAGTGGAAGAGCTCTGGAAAACCACCTTTCGCGCGAAGGTGCGGAGCCAGATCCGTCGACCTGGAAAGGAGGGAATGGTCTTCCGATCCAGTAGCGCCGAGCTCAGTGCATTCTACGAAGTTTTCACGCACAACATGCGCGATCTCGGAACGCCCGTACTTCCGCGAGCGTTTTTCGAGCGCATCGAGTCGGCGTTTGGTGATCGAGTGATTTTCTCCTCCGTCTACACCAGCGCAGGAGTGCCAGCTGCGGTGGCTTGCTGCTTTCTTTGGCGTGACGAGCTAGAGGTAATGTGGGCATCGTCCATCCGAGAGCTGAATCAGTTGTCGCCGAACATGCTGCTCTATGGTAGTCTCATGGAAGAAGCTATCAGGCGTGGCGTACACGTCTTCAACTTTGGGCGATGCAGTCCAGGCGGAGCGACGCACCGGTTCAAGCAGCAATGGGGCGGAAACGATGTGAGACTTCCATGGCCATCCTGGTCTCGGGACGCCGCGATCGGAGTGCCGTCAACGGATCGGGTTGTATATCGCCTCGCCACTTCCGCATGGAAGCGACTTCCGCTCGCACTCGCGAATCGTCTGGGGCCACCACTCGCGCGGCTACTACCCTGAGCGCTGCGGCGTAGCGGTGCTCAAATGAGAATTCGCCATCAGCTCCCTGTTTATTCGCCGATATCTGGGAGGGCGGTCCTTCGCGCTGCCAGGGAAGCCCTGGGCGGCGGCCGCGATCCACGTCCTGACCTCGTCGCGCTTCTCAAGCGCGAGTACGACGCGAGCGCCGTCCTGCTCTGTGGGTCAGGAACCCAGGCACTCACGATCTCTTTGCTGGAAGCACTAAGTCGAGTAGGAGCGGTCGCCGTTGCCCTTCCTGCCTTTGCGTGCTTCGACGTGGCTAGCGCCGCCGTAGGCGCAGACGCGCGTATTGCCCTCTACGATCTCGATCCCGACACTTTGGCACCCGACCTCGAGTCACTGGAGCGAGCGCTGGCGGAAGGCGCACGCGTCGTGGTAGCAGCTCCTCTATATGGTATGCCGATCGACTGGGAGGAGCTGGAGGCGCTCGCACGCCGATACGATGCTGTGCTCATTGAGGATGCTGCGCAGGGAAATGGCGCGCTGTGGAAGGGGCGTGCGCTTGGAAGCCTGGGCGAGATCAGCGTACTTAGTTTTGGCAGAGGCAAGGGGTGGACTGGGGGCAGTGGAGGAGCCGTTTTACTGCACAGGCGTGGCAGCTTGGAGGATGGGGAGGATGGGGGAGATCTGCGCGAGTCGCGTTTTTCAGACGAGGTCACCAACACGTTAGGGCTACTGGCACAATGGATGTTCGCGCGCCCCGCGCTTTACGCCGTGCCACTTTCTGTCCCTGCGCTTGGGCTAGGCCAAACGACTTACAGACCTCCGCGACGACCAGGGTGCATCAGCCGGACCGCCGCAACCATGCTACTTGCCACGTACCAGGCATCTCATTGTGAGGCGCAGATAAGGCGCGCGAACGCCCAAGTATTACTCGCCTCGATTCCGAACACCCGCGGGATGAGAACGATTTCCGTACATCACCAGGCTAATGCAGGATATCTGCGCCTGCCGACGAGAGTTAGCCACGGAATGGCTGGGTTTAAGTCTCAATCCCGCGCACTCGCCGCGGGATTGGCACCAGGCTATCCGCTGACGCTTGCTGATCTGCGAGAGGTGGCCGCGAGACTGGTCGGCAAGAAAAGGTCGTGGCCTGGCGCGCAGACACTCGTTCAGGAGCTCGTGACCGTACCTACGCATTCCCGGCTGCATCCAGGGGACGTCGCGAAGCTTGTAGCAACGTTTGGCGCCTAAAGGCCGTCGCTGCAGGTATTCGCACTTAGCCCCCTCATCGTCGTCCGGAATTGCGCAAGTGTGCCGCTTTTTGAGCGGTTAAGGGCCTGTTTCCCGTGACTCTCCCGTAAACCCGTTACGTGCCCAGACTCATCCCGTCTTGTTAATGGACAGGGATTACTGGTCCAGTCACAGATCGAGGCTATTCCTCACTGAGGGGATACCGCGATAAAGGCAAACCCGCCGAAAGACGGGGACGCAAAGCTACGAGGCTAAAGCTCAGGTTGCTCCCGAGCCATGCTAGTCGAGC
>JALYKM010000201.1 GCA_030774785.1 Gemmatimonadota bacterium | reverse complement strand
ACCTTCGCAACATGGCGACCTACGAAGAGCAGTACGCCGCCGACAACGGTGGTGCGTACTTCGGTGGAACCGCTACTTCAGCTGCTCCGCTTCAGGGCTTCAGCCCTTCGCAGAACGTGACCGTCGTCGTGACGAACGTCGCTGGCCCGCCGCCTTCGTGGAGCGCGACCGCGACGCACACGCAGTCGGCGAAAGTTTGCGACATGACCAACGGTGTGATCACCTGCACCTGATTTAGCTGGTAGGAGAGAGGGGGAGCGGAATTCCGCTCCCCCTTTTTCTTTTGGCGGGCGCGAGCTTTTGGTTTCGCTCGCCCAGGTCGAATGACGCAGACTCGCGCGAATCGCGCATCGTGAGGAATGCGGACCTGGGTCCGGATGGGATACACTCTGATCGAGCTAGTCGTCGCACTCTTACTATTGACCATCGGTGGCCTCGCCCTCGTGGCGACCAGCGCGGTCGTCGCCCGTGAGCTGAACGCCAACGCGATTCGGGAGCGTGCTGGGAGGATCGCCACGAGCAGGCTCGAGATCCTGGGAGCCGGGTGTCGCAGCGCGACGGGGGGTCGCGAGATATTCGGGCGAATCGAATCCGAGTGGTCAGTGGGCTTTTCCGACTCATCTCGCGTGAGCCTGCTCGAGTCAATCACTTATCCAACCCGGCGCGGTGACCGCACCGACCTTTATCGAGTGACACTGCCGTGCCGGCCGTGAGTCGAAGCCGGTCGGAACCGTCTTCGCGAGCGCAGGATCCCACCCGGAACGGAGTCACGCTCGCCGAGCTCGTGGTGGTACTGGCGCTGATCGGCCTGATTGGAAGCACGATTGGACTTACGCTCATTCGTCAGCAGCGGTTCTATCGTGGCACAACGGAGCTGCTGAACGCGCGCGAAGGAGTGCGCGACGCCATGGAGCTGCTGTCCACTGACATTCGCGGGATGTCGGTCGCCGACACGGTGAGGCTTCTTGCAGATTCGGCGATCGAGTTCTTCGCAAACGTCGGGAGCTCGGTGGTCTGCCAGAACACGGGTGGCACAGGCGTAGGTCTGCCAAGCGCATCATCGGGGCGGGGTAACACGTTGACCGCGCTCCTTACCCAGCCAGATACCGGTGACATCGCGGTGTTCCATCGTGATTCGCTCGATGGGGCTAGCGAGTGGGAGCGCCACCGGATCGTCGGGTTCGGCGCTCGCTCGCTCGCGACGACGTGTCCGGCCTCGTCAGGTTTTACCCGAGAGGCTGAGATTGATGCAGGCGCCACAGGATTCTTGCTCGATCTGTCGACCCCTCTGAGCTCACACGTAAGAGCCGGTGCGCCGGTGCGCTTCATCAGACGGGGCAGATACAGTCTCTACCATGCGTCGGACGGCCTTTGGCACCTCGGATACCGGAGATGCAACGCCGTCGGTGCTTCGGGCTGCGGCGCGATCCAGCCGTTGTCCGGACCGTACCGCGACTACAGCTCGAACCCGCGCAACACCGGTCTGCTCTTCGAGTACTTGGACGGATTGGGCGGTCCGCTAACCCCGGGCGCGTCACCGCTCGCTGTTGCCAGGGTCGACATCACGGCGCGAACAGAGAGCCGGCAGCGAATCCTGGTGGAGGGACGCGTCATTACGCCCTCCGATTCCGCGACAGTCGCCATAGGGATTCGAAACAGGCTGCCGTGAGGGATGGAGTCCGTCGCGTGCTGACCTCCTGTGCGGAGCCTGGGCAGAAGCCAGGACCGGATGGCTTCGCGCTCCCCGCCGCCCTGTTGGCGGTACTGCTGATTGCCGCGCTGATTGCGGGCGCGTTCAGCGCAACGATCGAGGAGGCGCGGATGGGTGCGGCCGCAGCTGACCGGCAGCACGCGCTACTGAGCGCGGAGTCCGCGATCGAGAGCGTCATCGCAACGCTATCAGCGTCGCCGGACGATTCGCTCGCATTGGGAGAGACCAGATCCCGGGCGGTTGAGGGACTTGGCATGCCCGCGGTGGTATACGTAACGCGGCTCGATTCATCACGCTACTGGCTCGTCGCGGATGCAGGCAGTACGTCTCCCTCCTCTGGAATCGGGAGGAGAATCGGAGTCGTGGTGCGAGCCACAAACGGGTCTGGTCGTTCGATGGTTATCGACCGGATTCCGGAGCGAGCGTGGTCGGAGCTTTTCTAGGACCGTGCCAGCCCATCGTTACTTTCCCGCCAATTGAATCGTGTCTTAGTTCGAACGGCTGGTGACGGACCTCAGGCATAGTGCCACGCGGTTGGTCTCCACGTAAATGCAAGCAAACAGAGTTCTTAGGATCGAACGCTTCAAGACGGTTATGAATGCGCGACGGGCCTGAGCAAAACTCGCTTCTTTTAATTCACCAAGGGCCGCGATGGCGTTATTTGGCCGTAAGAAGACTACCGTAGGGCTCGACATCGGATCAGGCCTCGTGAAGGTCGCCGTCGTCGATCACTCGAAGTCAACACCGGAACTGGTCAAGGTTGCAATCACTCCGCTGCCCGATGATGCGATCGTCGACGGCGAAGTGATGGATCCGCATCTTGTTTCGGATGTGATTCGCGCGACCATTGAGTCCGTAGGCGGAAACACGAAGTCCGTCGTCGCGGCAGTCGGTGGGCGCGACGTCATCATCAAGCGGATCAAAACCGAGCGGGTCAAAGAAGCGCAGGCCCGCGAGCTGATGCGGTGGGAAGCGGAGCAGCACGTCCCGGACGTCGACTCCGTCGAGCTCGACTTCCAGATTCTCGATGGGGACGGCAACGGCAGGGACGAGATGAGTGTTCTCCTCGTCGCAGCCAAGCGCGACCTGGTGGAAGCCAAGCTGCGCATCCTGGCAGAGGCCGGCATCACGCCGAGCTCCATGGACGTGGACGCGTTCGCGCTCCACAACGCCTTTGAAATCAACTATCCGGCCGCGATGAGCGGCGCCGTTGGCCTGGTGAACATCGGTCACGAAGTCACCAACATCAACATCCTGGACGACGGCGTTCCGATTCTCACCCGCGACCTTCCAATAGGGACCCGCCGCATTCGCGAAGATCTTCAGCGCGAGCACGGGCTCTCGGCCGCTGACGCCGAGGCACTCATCAGAGGGTACGATCGCTCTTCGCAGCTCGATTCGGTGATCGCTCAGCGCACCGAGGAGATCGCCACCGGACTCGAGCGCGCAATCGCGTTCCTTTCGACGTCGCTCAAAGGCGACGGACAGATGAAAGCCGTCTATACCTGCGGCGGCGGGTCGCGCACGCCAGGTCTGACCGAATCACTTGGTCAACGGCTCCGCAAGCCGGTAGAGCTCGCGAATCCTCTCGTCATGATGGCTGTGAGAGAGGGTGCGCTGGAGTCACTCGTGACCGACGAGGTCGCGCCTCTCCTGATGCTCTCGATCGGCCTTGCTCTCCGTAAGAACTGACCCCGGAGCTACGACATATGATTGAGATCAATCTCCTCCCCGGGGACGGCAAGAAGAAGCGCCGCGCGAAGACCACCAGCGCGACGAAGTTCGAATTCAACCTCAAGCCTCCACCGTGGCTCGCAGGGATTACTGAAAAGATCACCGACAAGTACATGCTCGGCGCGATCGGGGCGGCTGGGGCGTCCGGCGCTCTCATCGCTCTGATGTTCATCGGCCAGACCGCCAGGGCTACGATGCTGGAGTCGCGCGAGACGAAGGCGGTTAAGGATTCGGCGCAGTTCAGCGCCATCCTCAATGCCAAGGCGAGGGCAGAAGCCACCCGGGACTCGCTCTACCAGCAGATCGCGGTCATCAAGTCGATCGACGACTCGCGCTATCTGTGGTCGCACCTGATGTACGAGATCTCGAACGCGCTGCCCCAGTACACCTGGCTGACGGAAATCTCGCAGACCAGCCCGCCGCGCAGCGCGGCTGTCGCTGACACGGCAAAAGGGGTGGCCACGGGTGACAGCACACAGTCGCCGAGGCAAAGGGCTGCAGAGAGGAACCGCGCCAAGAAGGCGAGATCCGATTCGCTGCTCGCCGCGGCAAAGGACCTCAAGTTCAGGCTCGTCGGCCATACCGTCGACATTCAGGCGCTTACCCGCTTCATGAAGTCGCTCGAGGCGTCACCGTTCATTCAGAACGTGCAGCTCTCGAGGTCCGATCTCGTTCAGTCCGAAGGAAAGGAAGTCACGCAGTTCACGCTCGAGGCGGAGACGCAAACTCCGCCACCCTTCGCGATCAAGACAGTTCCACTAATAGTCTCGGCGGTACACTAAGATGGCACTCCTCGCCAATATGACTAAGCGAGAGCAATCGCTGGCCGGCCTTGGATTCGCCGCCGTGCTGCTGCTCGCCGCTTACTGGTACTTCCTGTACAAACCGAAAGCCCAGGAGATGGCGGTCACGCAGGCTCACGTCGACTCGCTGGACAAAAAGAACCAGCAGGCGAAGGCGGACATCGCTCAGGGAAGCCTGCAGAAGCTTCGCGCGCAGTCGGCCGAGTACGAGCAGAGCCTGAAGGTGATGCGGCAACTCGTTCCACGAAGCAATGAAGTGCCCGCGCTGCTCGAGGACATCTCGACCGCGGCGCGCCGCGTCGGACTCGATCTCGCTACGGTTGAACCGATGCCGGTGCTGCCTGGCGAGCAGTTCGATACTTATCGCTACAAGCTCGCAGTCATCGGGGGCTACCATCCAGTAGGGCAGTTCCTCAGCAACGTCGGCTCGCTGAATCGCATCATCGCGCCGGTCACGATGGCGATCAAGCTCCACCCAATCGCGGACAAGACCAAGGCGCGGGTGAAGAAGGGCGAATCGCTCATCGATACCGAGTTCCAGGTACAGACCTACGTAGCGCGCACAACACCCTACACTCCGCCATCCGCGGTGAAACAATGAAGCGCTCAATCTCCTTCGCACTGATCTTCGTCGCCGCCCTGGCGAGCGGGGCGTCCGCTCAGGCGAGCGCGCAGGCAGCCTCGCGACCGAACCCGAACACCGCGGGCCGCTCCGCGAGTCCAAAACGGCAGCCTCCGGCTCCTGCCAGCAGGAAGTCCACCGCTGCGCCTGTAGCCGCAGCGGCGACGCCCGCGGATACCGCGCCCAAGGTGCTGATCAACCGCGAGATCTACCAGTACGACGGCGATGGTCGGCGTGATCCATTCGTATCGCTGCTGACCACGTCCGACCTGCGTCCCCTCCTCAACGACCTGAAACTGGTCGCTGTGGCTTACGATCCGCGCGGCCAGAACTCTGTTGCGGTTTTGCGGGATGCCACGTCTAAGAGTCAGTACAGGGTGAAGGTTGGCCAGACGATAGGCAGAATGCGCGTCGCGGCCATCCAGGAGAAGGCAGTGATTTTCACGATCGAAGAGTTTGGCTACAGTCGCCAGGAACTACTGCCGATACAGCCGCCCGATTCGAGCAAAATGAGGCTCCGTCAATGAGTTTTCTGAAAGCGCTGCCAGCTGCAGCGCTCCTGTTTCTGCCCACGTCGGCCGCAACCGTTCACTCAGTCAGTGTGGTCCCGTCCTCCGGGAAGACTGAAGTGGTGATCGGGGTCAACGCATCCGTCGATGTGCAGGACTTCACGCTAGACGCGCCCGCCCGGGTTGTAGTCGATCTGAAGGGAGCCACTCTGGGCATGTCGCACCGCACCTACGACAGGATCGCGCGTGGCGGCATCACCAACATTCGCTACTCGCAATTCCGTCCCAACGTCGTTCGTGTCGTGATCGAGATGGACGCGAAGCACCCCTACGATTTGACGCGCAATGAGGGAGAAGTGCGCATTGCGGTCACCGGCGGAAAGACGGCTGACTACTCGTCGTGGTCGTCGAGCCGGAAGGAAGGCTATGCCGCCGCTCCGACGCCGCCCCCAGCGCGAACC
Organism: Gemmatimonadota bacterium; assembly: GCA_030774785.1. Classification (GTDB taxonomy): domain Bacteria; phylum Gemmatimonadota; class Gemmatimonadetes; order Gemmatimonadales; family Gemmatimonadaceae; genus UBA4720. Next base: position 6,659 of record JALYKM010000201.1, on the reverse strand, counting down.
GGCAGCACACGCATGGTCGCCCAGGCAACCGAGGTCACACGGAGGTCAGTGACCTCCGCTCCGGCGTCGGTTCAGACGACGCCAAAGGTGGTTTCTCAGGTCGAGTCGACCGGTTCGCAGATTGAAGCGCAGGATTATGCCGCACCCGCCGAGCCCGCACCCGCGAGAGCGGCGTCAACCTACGACAAGCCAGTCGCGCTCTTCTCTCAGGCCCTCCAGTCGCAACAGCCGCCCATCACCGTAACGTTCCAGGACACCGACATTCGCGATGTCATCGCGTCGTTCGCGGCGTTCTCCGGACGTACGATCGTGGTCGGCAAGGATGTGGCCGGTACGGTCACCGCGGAGATCCGTAATCAGCCCTGGGACGTCGCGCTGCGCGCAATTCTTCAGGGACAGGGCCTCGCCGCCTCGGAAGATGCGCTCTCCGGCATCATCACGGTCGACAGCTACGCCAATATCCTGAACCGCCAGGCTTCCGAGCCGCTCCAGACTCAGCTCATCTCGATCAACTATGCGCGCGCTCACATGCTCGTGCCGACTATTCAGCAGCTGCTGCAGAAGGACTGCCCCCAGATTCCCTCCAGCGGAAATGTCGTCAGCAACGCCAGACCGTCATGCGTAGCTCGCGGACTGGTTGCGGCCGACAGCACCACCAACACCCTCATAATCACGGAGACGGCTTCGCGCCTCGCCGATGTCCTGCAATACGTGCGCAGCCTCGACGTTCGCACCCCGCAGGTCGGCATCAAGGCGAAGATCATCTTCGTCAACAGAACGAATATCGAAGACATCGGACTGTCGTACGACCTGGGCACAGGCACCGATCAGTTCTTCAGCCAGCTTGTAAAGCGTCCTGATCCGGCGACGCTCAAGCCGATCGACACCAACGGCGACGGAGTACCCGACGCCCTCGGCGGCGGAACGCCGTTCTCTGGCGACAGGATTCTGCTCGGCGGCAATGCGCTGTCGGCGATCGCAAACGCAAACGCCAGAGTCATCAATCCAGCTCTAAGCGTCGTGTTCTCGACCGCGCTGGGCAAGTTCCAGCTCACTAGCTTCCTCGACGCGCTCCAGGAAGTTCGCCTCGCCGATCTTCAGGCCGAGCCGAGCATCGTGACGCTGGACAACAGGCAGGCATCGATCCAGGTCGGTCAGGAAATCCCGATCAGAGTGCTCGACGCGAACACCGCCAACCTGGCCGGCGCGGCGCCGAATTCCCAGCCGCGCGCCACAGTTCAGATGAAGCAGGTCGGTATAATCCTGACCGTCACGCCGCACATCACCAATAACCGCCAGATCCTGCTGCTGCTGCACGCCGAGAACTCGGATGCGCAGCTGGCAGCGTCCGACGTCGGATTCATCTTCGGCAAGCAGTCCGGCGACACCCAGCTCCTGGTAGGCGACGGCGAGACCGCAGTCATCGGCGGCCTGACCGTCACGCAGACCACGCAATCCAAGTCCGGTATTCCGCTGCTCGTCGACTTGCCCATCATCGGCAGACTCTTCGGCAACACGCGTACCTCCGACGAAAAGCGTGACCTCCTCATCCTTGTCACGCCCCACATCATCGACGACGGCGCGCCGATCCCAGGCGCATCGTCGAATCCGATCCCACCAGCCACCCGTTAAAGGTGACTCGAATGCACATAGATCTTACCGGCGGCGTGCGCCGCGGGCTCGTGGTAGCCGCAGCAGCAGCGTCCATTTCTCTTGGAGTCGCGGCGTGTAACGACTCGACGTCGATCGATCCGCAGAGAGATCGCGTTCCGCCCACGCTTTCGCTGACCCCGAAAACGGGGCAGGCGGATACCGTGATTGCCTTTACGACGGACGCCTCGGACAACCTCGGTCTGAAAACGGTTCACGTTCAGGCAATTGGCGCGGTAGGCTTGGTTTTCGACACGACGTTCACGAGCGCTGTCACCGACATCCAGCTGCCGTTTACGCTTTTCTCATCGCGGTCCGTTCCAGCTGGGACACCGGTGACGATCACCGCTTTCGCAGTCGACGGAGCCGGCAACAGCTCCGGAGTCGACACGCTGATAATGGCCACCGGAAACGTTCCGCCGCCGGAAGTCAAAATCCTCAGTCCATTTTCCGGCAGCTCCGCGGTGCTCGGCAAGTCGATCCTCGTGACCGTAATGGGCAAGAGTGGGGTGAAAGTGCGCTCACTTGGCATCATGACAACGGGCCCCGTCGTGCGTGCCGACTCAGCGATCTATTCTAGCCCGCTGCTCGATTCACTTACGTGGCAGGACACGGTCGCGATACCCGCGACCGCCACTCCCGGAACTCTTACTATCACTCCGTTCCTCAGAGACTCGCTCGGTCAGCGGGCGGTAGGACCGAGCATCACGATCACGGTCCAGACAGCGGCGCAAATCAATTCCGTTCCCGTTGTCAACGCTTACTGCACGACCAGTCAGGCGTTCGACAATGCGTGCGGTCACGGCAAGCGCGTGGAAGTCAGCGACACCGTGCACGTCGAGGCTGATGACCCGAGCGGAATTGGTCAGCTCGGATACGAGGTGCGGACTGTTGTCGGTGGTCCTATCGATGATTCAGCGACCTTCATCTCCAATGGCCAACTGACGTTCCAGCCACACACCTTCTCGATGAAGCTGCCGTACAGCAACTTCCCGACAACCGCGTATATCCAGGTATTCGCCCGGAACACCAACGGTGTGAGGGCGTACGCGAAGCTCGCGAGCGGCGCCGATCGTATCGACACCGTTGTAGTCGTCGCTGGCGTAACACGACCGCTGCCTTTGGGTGGTCAGGTTGCTGACGCGTTGTATCATTCGGGCAAGGATCGACTCTACCTCACGAACATCACGCGCAACCAGGTCGAGGTCTTCAACCTCGCCGACTCATCGTTCAAGGCACCCGTGATCGTCGGTTCACGTCCCTGGGGTCTTACGGCTTGGCCGCGCGACCGCAACGGCGCAATGGGTGACACGGTGCTCATAGCGAACTCGGGCGGAACCGACATCAGCTACATCGACCTCAACATTGGCGCCAGTGGCGCGGAAGTGTTCCGCTACGCATTGCCCAATATCATCGTGTATAGCGTTACCACGGTGACCTCTGGAACGAGCGGATTGCCCTTCCAGCAGCTCTCGCGATACGATTTCAGTGATCGGCCCCAGTTTCCGGCCGCCACCTGCATGGTCGCGGGCGGTGTGTGCACGGAGGTCATACTGGCGTATACCACGACTCCGACGCCCGGCCAGACGACACCATTCAACACACTGAACGGAACAATCCGCTGGGAGAATCTCACGCAAGGCGTGACTGCGGCTGGAAAATCAGATCCACACACGTCGCATTTCTTCTTCGAGCCAGCCATGGGTCAGTCGGTTGGGCGCTCGGATACTCTCAAAATCGTGCGTTTCGACGCCAACGGCATCGATAGCGCGGTGGTGGTGCCCTACAATCAACCCGTAGCCGGAGGCTTCTACTCGGTCACGGTGCGCTTGCCTGAGCTGGGATATAGAGACACGACCTTCGCGCGCAATTCGGGCAACTTTCAGCGAGCGATATTCGGTGAAGGGGGCAGCGTTTTCGGCAGCAGAGCCGTCGCGTACGATGCCGATCGTGGATTCGCCACCACCTTCACCGATCTCTCTGGTGCCACGATAGCGATACCGATTCCCGTAGTCGACAAGGGGGTCTCTCCCGCGACCGCTGTGTCCGACTTTATCGCTAACACTTTCGCGGAAGTGAAGGGCGTCGCCATCAACTTCGATGGGTCGCTCTCGGCGATTCGCGCCGACTCGACCTACGTACTCAACCCATTGCTCAGGTTGCAGGGAGTGCTCAACACTACCGTGAACAACGCTGGGCTCGACTTCCATCCGCTCAACACCGGGCCGAACTCGTTCCCGCTGAATACGCGACTCCTGTTCGCGGCGTCGTCCGAGCCGCTGATCGAGATCTTCGATACTCATTGCTATCAACGGGTCTCGTCGATTCCCATTCGCGACCCGATCATCGGTCCGATCAAAGCGGCGTATCGTGTATCCACGGGTCAGCTTGTGCTCGTTGCTGCGACAGCGCGAGGGGTTGTCATCGCGCAACTACCGAATACGTTTACCACGACCTGCCCGTAGTTTTCCCGCAGGAAGCGGGTACCAAGCTTGAACGACGAGCCCGGTCAAAAGCCGGGCTCGTTTCTTTTGGAGACGCATGCTCCGATTCACCACCGCTGGCGAGTCACACGGGCCTGCGCTGGTGTCCATCCTGGAGGGGATGGTCGCCGGACTGCCGCTCGTGGCCGCTGACGTCGACGCGGAGCTGTCGCGCCGCCAGCAGGGATACGGACGCGGCAGGCGCATGAAGATCGAATCCGATCACGCCGAGATCCTCTCCGGAGTCCGCGCCGGCGAAACCCTGGGCTCGCCTATCGCGATGCTCATACAGAATCGGGACTGGAAGAACTGGCAGGAGATCATGGATCCCGCCCCGCGCGAGGGCGATCCAGCTCGCAAGCGGGCTGTCACACGCCCGAGGCCTGGGCACGCCGATCTCTCCGGCATGCTCAAGTATGACCGGATCGACGCCCGGGACGTGCTGGAGCGGGCCTCAGCGCGCGAGACGACCGCCCGGGTGGCCGCGGGAGCTGTCTGCAGAAGGTTTCTCCGCGAGTTCGGCATCACGATCGGGAGCCACGTCGTTCACCTCGGAGGCGTTGACGCCAGACGGCCCGATACAATGCCCGAAGATCTGAACGCCGCCGCTGACGCATCTCCGCTGCGGACGCTGGATGCCGATGCGGAAAGGGAGATGGTCGCGCGCATCGACGCCGCCAAAGCGGAGGGCAACACGCTCGGTGGGATCGCCGAAGTGGTCTGCGCCGGCGTTCCGGTCGGCCTGGGATCCCACGTGTCGTGGGACCGAAAGCTGGATGCCAGGCTCGGCGCTGCTCTCATGTCCATTCCGGCGGTCAAGGCGGTCGAGATCGGGCTGGGCGTCGAGGGCGCGCGCAAAAAGGGATCGGAAGTCCACGACGAGATCGATCCGGACGAGCAAAACGTGAAAGCCGGACGAGTGCGCAGGCGCACCAACCGCGCCGGAGGGATGGAGGGGGGTATCAGCAATGGCGAGCAGCTAGTGCTCCGCGCCTCGATGAAGCCGATCAGCACGCTGATGCGTCCACTCGGCACTGTCGAGATGCTGACGCGAGAGCCAGCCCAGGCCGTCGCGGAGAGAAGTGATGTCACCGCCGTTCCAGCGATGGGCGTAATCGCCGAAGCCATGACAGCGTTCGTCGTCGCCCAGGCCTTCCTCGAAAAGTTTGGCGGGGATTCGCTTCGGGAGACGCGACGAAATTATGAAAATTACGTCTCTGGCTTAAGTGGCGGACAGGGACGCTAGGACGTCGCCACCGCATCTGATCCTCGTTGGGCTCCCGGGAGTGGGGAAGACGACGATCGGCAGGGCGGCGGCGCGGCAGCTAGGAAGACAGTTTCTGGATTTCGATCAGGAGATTGAACGGCGGGCAGGAATTGCCGTGCGCGAGATCTTTCGCTTGAAAGGCGAGGAGCACTTTCGAGAGCTGGAATTCGCCCTGACGAAAGAGTTGAGCACCACCGGCGGCATGGTCCTGTCTCCCGGTGGCGGCTGGATCACGCAGCAGACCTCAGTCGAACTTTTGCGTTCGGTCGGACGTATCATATACCTTAGAGCGTCGCCCGAAGCAGTCGCTCGACGATTGAGGAGGGTGGAGACGCGGCCCCTCTTGGCGGGCCGAGACCCGGTGGTCGCCCTCCGGGACCTGTACGCGAATAGGCGGGCCCTCTACGAGACCGCGGATACCGTTCTCGACACGGAAAGGCTTGCGCGGCAGCAACTTATAGCGAAGGTGGTCGAGTTGGCCTCGACAATTGGATAACTGAATACGCCAAACATGGACGAACGAATTCCTGCACAGACCACTTTTCGGGTGATGGGCCCGCATGAGAAGGGACGCTTTGCCCCCGAGGCGTGGGGCCATCTGCTCTCGCTCAATGGCTCGGGCGCGATCAACGGCCCCGAGCTGGAGCACATCATCGAGCGGGCTCTCATGCAGTTCGAAGGTCGAATTGCGCTCGACGATCTGCGTGGACTGCTCGAGGGAACTGGTCTCGAAGATTCGTCCGGAAGCGGCGACAACACGACGGTACACTAGTGATGGCGAAAGCCAAGACAGCTAAAACAAGCGCGACGCGCAAGCGCACGGCGAAGATCGTCGGTGCGACGAGCGCGACCAGGCCGACACGAGCAAGAAAGAACGCGAGCAAGATCGTCAAAGACGAAGGGCCGTCGGAGCCCGGCTCGACATCGCTCGTGATCGTCGAGTCGCCGGCGAAAGCGAAGACGATCGGGAAGTATCTCGGGCGCGCGTACCGCGTGCGCGCGACGATTGGTCACGTGCGCGATCTGCCCGAGAAGAAGATGGGAATCGACATCGAAAACGGCTTCGAGCCGGAGTACGTCACGATCCCCGGAAAAGAAAAAACCGTCGCCGACCTGAAGAGTGCCGCCCGTGATTCCCGCGAGATCTTTCTCGCGACCGACCCGGACCGCGAGGGTGAAGCAATTGCGTGGCACGTTGCGCAGCAGATCAAATCGAAGAACGGTGCACCGGTGAGGCGCGTTCTGTTTCACGAGATCAC
>JALYKM010000200.1 GCA_030774785.1 Gemmatimonadota bacterium | reverse complement strand
GCGCCATGGAGGCTCAAGGGTGTGGGCGCGATCGTGTTCGTGCACGCCTACACCATGTACGTGTATGTCTTTCTCTTCGTGTCGGCTGGGCTCGAGCGCTTCGACGCGGCGCTCGACGAGGCGGCGTCCGGCCTCGGCGCGAGCACGTGGCAGAGACTGCGACGGGTGACATTGCCGCTGCTCATGCCGGCGGTCGCCGGATCAATGCTGCTCGTATTCATGAGCGCACTGGGCTCGTTCTCGGCGCCGTACGTGTTTGGCGGGGGGTTGCGCGTTCTCTCGACGCAGATCCTGGCATCGAAACTGAACGGCGCACTGGGCCTCGCTTACGTCGAGACGACAGTGCTTGCCTTGAGCGCAGTAGCCGGACTCGTGCTGTTCCGGTGGCTCGACAGAAAGCGGAAGTACACACTGGCGAGCAAGGGCGGGCGATCCCGCCGCACAATTCGCTCCCCGCGCATTCAGCGCTTCACGACGATTGCAGCCGCGGCGATAGTGGTGGCGCTGGTGCTGCCACACCTGATGGTCGTGCTCGTGTCCTTCGCGCGCGACGGAGCCTGGACCACGCAGGTGCTGCCCCCCGAGTACACGTTCGAGAACTACCGGCGACTTTTCTCGGAGAGCGAGCTGTGGCGGCCGATCACGAACAGCGTCTCGATGGCCCTGATCGCGACAGCGGCGAATCTCGTCGTTTGCTTCCTCGCCGCATATCTGATCGTGTTCCGCAAGTTCCAGGGACACGGGCTGCTCGAGCTCCTCGTCGCTCTTCCGTGGGCGATTCCGGCGACCGCAATCGCGCTCGGTCTCGCGGCTACTTTCAACCGGAACGATCTGCTGAGCGGCCGCGTCCTGCTGGTCGGGACGTTCTGGATATTGCCACTCGCCTATTTCATCCGTGACATCCCGCTCGTCGCTTCTGCTGTCGAGTCCTCCCTCCGGCAAATGGATGCCTCGCTCGAGGATGCCGCGCGCGGGCTCGGCGCTTCCTGGCTGCTGACCATGCGCCGCGTGATTCTACCCGCTGCACGACCCGGACTGGTGGCGGGCGGGTTGCTTGCCGCCGTCACTGCTGTCGGAGAATTCGTTGCGAGCGTCGTACTCTACACGCACGCGAACCGACCGATCTCGATGGAGATTCTGGCTCAGCTCCGCGCTCTGGCCTTTGGAACTGCGGCAGCGTACAGTGTTCTGTTGATCCTTCTAGTGCTTCTCATGACACTCGCTGCCAGATCGTTTGAGGAGAGACTTGCCTGAGAAGCCCGCTCGTCCCCGTATCGTAATCATTGGCGGTGGGTTTGGAGGCCTGGCCGCTGCACGCGTGTTCAAGCGCGCGAATGTCGATGTAACGCTCATCGACCGCACCAATCACTTCACCTTTCAGCCGCTTCTCTACCAGGTCGCAACAGCCGCGCTGGCACCCAGCGACATCACCGCTCCCATTCGCTGGATTCTGAGGCGGCAGAAAAACACTGAAGTACTAATGGCCGAGGTGCGGGAGATCGATCCGGCGAGTCATGTAGTGCGAATCGATGACGAGCTGCGCGAAATTCCGTACGACTATCTGATCGTGGCTTCCGGGTCGAGACACTCGTACTTCGGTCACGACGAGTGGGAGCCGTACGCGCCGGGGTTGAAAGCGGTCGAGGACGCATCGGAAATCAGGCGGCGGTTCCTGCTCGCGTTCGAAAACGCCGAAAAGTCGGACGACGAGCGTGAGCGAGACGAGTACCTGACGTTCGTCATAGTGGGTGGAGGGCCAACTGGTGTCGAGCTTGCCGGTGCGCTTCCGTTCATCGCGAAACATGCTCTTGCTCCCGATTTCCGGAGGATCGACACGCGTCGGACCCGTGTCGTACTGGTAGAAGCGGGGCCGCGCATCCTTCCCTCGTTTCCCGAAGACCTCGCAGCCCATGCCGTGCAGGATTTGAGAGATCTTGGTGTCGAGGTTCGAGTTGAATCTCTGGTGACAGCAGTCGAGCGCGATGGCGTTTGCATTGGCGATGAGAAGATCCGTGCTCGTACCGCGTTCTGGGCGGCAGGCAACCTCGCTTCGCCACTCGGAAAATTTTTAGGCGGACCGCTCGATCGTGCGGGTAGAATTCAGGTGAAGCCTGATCTTTCAGTACCGAGTTATCCCGAGATTTTGGTGATTGGTGATCTTGCGGCGCTGGTTCAGGACGGCCGGCTGATACCAGGTGTCGGACCAGCAGCGATTCAGGAAGGAGCGTTCGCTGCGAAGAACATTCTGCGAGAGCTGCGTCGCCAACCAAGAGAGAACTTTCGGTACTGGAACAAGGGCGACCTCGCCACGATCGGAAGATCCCGCGCGATTGCGGATTTTGGGTGGATCAAGCTCTCCGGGCGTCTGGCGTGGCTCCTCTGGCTCTTCGTCCACATCATGTATCTCGTGGGCTTCCGTAATCGACTTAGCGTGCTGCTGCAGTGGGCGTATGGGTACTTTACATATCAGCGCGGCGTCCGGTTGATCACCGATGTGGAGAGGTACAAGCCGCCTCCGTGAAAGCAGGTGGCGGCTGGAACGGGTCTCTAGCATAATTGGCTGTGGAGCGGTGTCTTCTTCTGCGAGGTGGTCCGATGGGGAGTGACGCTGGCGCAGTCAGAGATGAAGAGCCTGGGCGCGCGGGATTGTGGGAGGACTTCGTAGATATCTTCTACGCCCCATCCTCCGTTTTCGCGCGACGTAGCGACGGGAAATTCGGCAAGCCTCTTCTCTTCCTCGTACTGGTCGGTACGGCCCTGTTCTTCCTCACGAAGAATGCGACGCAGCCGATCATGGACGCAGAATTCGCGCGACGAAGCGCGGAGATGATGCGCAAGAACCCGAACGTTAGCGCGGAACAGCTTTCGTCGGGACGTGGAATGTTCGAGACTTTCGCCCCGCTGTTCTTCGCCATCGGGCTTACCATCAGCATCCTTGGAACTGGCGTCGTGCTGTGGCTCGTGGGAAAGCTGTTCGACGCGAAGGAGTCGGTCGTGGCCGCCATTATGATCGCAACGTACTCGGAGGTTCCGCGCCTCGTGCAGGTCCTGACGAACGCAGCTCAGGGACTGCTCATGAGTCCGGAGAAGCTCAACTCGATGAACGCCGTCGGGTTCAATCTGGCGCGCTTCATGGATCCGGATCAGGCATCGCCGGTGATGATAGCGCTCGCCAGTCGCGTCGATCTGTTCACGATCTGGGTCACTGTACTGCTCGCGATCGGCTTGCATGTAGTCGGAAAGATTCCGAAGCAGCAGGCGGGGATCGCGGCTGCGATCACGTGGCTCGTCGGAGCGCTGCCGGCGGTGCTAGGAGCGTTGAGAGGAGGCTGATCGGGATCCTTCGCATGCTGGTGCGCTGTGATATCGGAGGTCTAGGCGAGCACCATTCTCCAGAAATAAACGCCGTGATACGTTATTAGCTTGCATTCGGTTGGCAGGCTAATGACGGAGTGATTTGTCAACGATGCGCGCAACCTGTTGCTGGTACTTACGTTTCTGGCTTTTGCGTAACCGATCTCCGATCAATCCTTGCGAAAAGATTGTAGATAACGCGCGAGGCTGCAGCCTAAGTAGTCCACCTAATTGGCGTTAGACGGACGACCTTGCGCCTGGAATTCGATCGCTCACCAGTTAATCCAAAGGGAGGCTCAAATGAACTCCGAACTCGGCATGCTGCTCCCATTTGCCTTCGCTCTGTTCGTCGTTTGGAGTGGCACGCGCATCCTCCTCGCGCGGGCGCAAGCGCGCAGCACCATACCGGCGGATCTGCATACCCGACTTGATGATTTAGCCGCACGCCTCGACCAGCTTGAGCAAGTCGTCGAGGCAACCGCGACCGAGGTCCAGCGTGTTGGAGAGGCCGAGCAGTTTACCGCGCAGCTGCTTGGCGGACACTCCGTTGCGAGAGGTCGCGAGCCCTCGCTATCGGGCCCCGCCGTCTAACGAACGTTGCAGCGGACGAGCACTTTTCGGATGCGGCTGCGCCGCAACGGTGGTAGTGTGCTTGCAGCTGAACTAAGGCGTTAGGCGGCAGCGCTTCGCCGCGTGCAGGTTGTTGTCCGACGCTCTGACCTCAACCGACGGAGGGTACGAGTATGTGGCGGTTTGCGCCCCTGACCTGTGTAGTCTCGCTTGCGATGTGCGTCACCGTCCCCACATACGCGCAGGTGGCGCGGGAGGGCACGCGGGACGATTCTGTGGCGGCACTGCTGATGGAGCTAGAACGGCAGTGGGCGGAAACCCCCTCCTCGCAGAAGATCCCTGTGCTGGAACGCATCTTTGCCGATGATTTCCTCGGGACGGACCCGGCGGGAAGGCGTTACACGAAAGCACAGCGCATCGAACACTTGAGTGAGCATACTGTTGACGGACCGCCAAACCATCTCGATGAGGTCAGAGTTCGGTTCTTTGGCGAGAATATGGCCGTGCTTTACGGAATGGAGTCCTCGACTCGAAGGACCAGCGATGGCCGCGACGAAAGACGCGTGCTCGTGTGGACCGACACCTGGCTCAGGCGCAACGGCCGCTGGCAAATAGTCGCAGCGCACGACATGGTACCGGCTAAGGCGCAGATACCGTAGGCCGGCGCCTTAACCTTCCCCTTGTGCGCCGGATGCGCACCGATACCGGCATGAACCAGCGGTGCCCTAGGCTGCGGCCTAACAAGCGCTTGAAGCTGGCGCCGCGCGTAGATTAGGGAATGAATCTTTCACCAGCGCGCCGCAGCTTAAGCGCGGTGCTTTAGGCGAGCACCAGTCACTGTCGATCGTGTACCGAAGGAGGAATCCCAAATGGCCAGGGTTGTCGTTCGTTATTGCGCGTATTGACTATCGGGTCTGCACGCCGCCCGTGTGGCGGCGAAGCTCCGACGTGACCTAGGGATCGATGTCGAGATGGTCCACGGGCGCTATGGCGAGTACAAAGTACTCGTTGATGGTCAGACCGTAATCGACGGCGGGGCTCTCACAGCACTAGGCGTCGTGCCGGCCAGCCGAAGGGTTGTCGAGGCCGTTCGCGCCCATCTCTCGGGGTAGTGGGTTCGGATTTCTCGATAACACTGTCCCAACACTCTTCGCCCCGAATTCCACTATGAGTGGATCTGTTTTTGAAGACATTCACGCTGTCGATGTCAGAGGCGGAAACCTATCCGGCATTAGGTGAGAAGGGGGGTATCTCAGTCCGGACTTCCGAAATGGACCCAATCGTTGCAAACCAGACTGTAGGGGTAATGGGTTCCGGTACCAATGAGCACGACGCTCTTGGTCGAGACATCGGCGAACTCCTCGCTGGCCTCGGGGTGAATCTTCTTACCGGTGGCGGGCGAGGGGTAATGACATCGGTCAGTAGAGCATTTGTGCAGGCCTCGAGAAACCGAGGTGTTTGCATCGGCATTATCCCGTGTTTCAGTGAGACCGAACGTTCGAGGCCCAAGGATGGCTATCCAAACAAGTATGTGGAGCTGCCCATCTACACGCATCTTCCACACAGCGGGCCGCGAGGCAAAGAGGACCTGTCGCGCAACCATATCAATATCCTGTCCTGCGTAGCCGTCATTGCGCTTCCGGGTGAGCAGGGAACCGCTAGTGAGGTATCTCTCGCTGTCGATTACAAGAAACCGGTGATCGCGTACTCTCCACAAAAGCATTTGGTCGAACATTTCTCGAAGTCAGTGCCGCGGGCCACGACCTTGCGCGAGGTTGAGGAGTTCCTGGGTCGGCACCTCACGGGGGGTAGTCATTCGTTCGTGACCTAGCTTCGGCCCTAACTGTCGTTGCAGCGCGCCCGGCTGTGTCGGCTACGTGTCGTAGTACAAATGGAACTCGTACGGATGCGGCCGCAATCTCATCGGGTCCACTTCCTTCGTGCGCTTGTAGTCGATCCAGGTTTCGATGAGATCGGGTGTGAACACGTCCCCCACGAGCAGAAAGTCGTGATCCGACTCGAGTGAGTCGAGCGTCTCGCCTAACGAACCTGGCACCTGCTTGATCGCCGCCGCGTCCTCCGGCTCGAGATCGTAGAGGTCCTTGTCCAGCGGCTCGCCTGGATCGATTCGGTTTCGAATGCCGTCGAGCCCCGCCATCAGCATCGCGGCGAACGCCAGGTACGGATTGCACGATGCGTCCGGACAGCGGTACTCGATTCGCTTTGACTTCGGACTCGTCGAGTAGACCGGAATGCGCACGCCGGCGCTGCGGTTCCGCTGCGAGTAGATGAGGTTTACAGGAGCCTCGAAGCCGGGAACCAGTCGACGATACGAATTGGTCGTCGGCGCGCAGAGCGCGAGCAGGGCGGGTGAGTGCGCGAGCAGCCCGCCGATGTACCACTTCGCGGCCTGTGACACGAGCGCATAGCCCTTCGCGTCGAAGAAGAGGTTCTCTCCGTCTTTCCAGAGGCTCTGGTGGCAGTGCATCCCCGAGCCATTGTCACCGAACAACGGCTTGGGCATGAACGTCGCCGTTTTACCGTGCGCTCGCGCGACGTTCTTGATGATGTACTTGTACAGCATCAGATGGTCGGCCATCTGCGTGAGCGGCCCGAAGTGCATGTCGATCTCGTTCTGGCCGCCTGTCGCCACCTCGTGGTGGTGCACTTCGACGTCGATGCCGGCCGCGATCATCTTCAATACGATCTCCGACCGCAGGTCCTGCAATGTGTCCACGGGCGGCACGGGAAAGTAGCCTTCCTTCCAGCGAGGGCGATGGCCGAGGTTCGGCATCGCGGTGTCGGCGCCGCTATTCCAAATGCCTTCCTCGGAATCCAGGAAGTGATAGGCGAACTGGGCGCCCACGTCGTAGCGGATGCTATCGAAGATGAAGAACTCCGCCTCGGGTCCCCAGTAACTGATGTCAGCGATGCCCGAATCAGTCAGATACCGTTCAGCCTTTTGCGCAACATAGCGCGGGTCGCGCGTATACGGCTGTCGCGTCAATGGATCGACCACGTTGCAGAGGAGGCTCAACGTCGGAACGGTGCACGCCGGATCGACGATCGCGGTGGACGGATCGGCGACGAGCAACATGTCACTCTCGTGGATGTGCTGGAAGCCGCGGATGCTCGAGCCGTCGAAGCCAATGCCTTCCGAAAAGAGCTCGTCTGTGAATTGCTCAGCCGGAATGCTGAAATGCTGCCAGGTTCCCGGGAGGTCAACGAACTTGAGATCGACCATTACGAGCTCGGCACTCCGGATCAAGTCGTGAGCCCGAGCGGAAGTCATCTTTACGTTGCCCTTGCTCACGGTCCGTGTGCTTCGAGACTGGCGCGCGGGCTTTCCTCGAGGACTCATAGGGACGATCTCCTTCGACGTTGTCGACTGCTACGTTGCCGTGATGAAGACGCGCAGAGTAGTACCACATCCATTCGCCTCAGGTCAATAGCGCCAGTCATGCAGAGAGGCACACATCCTTTTCGAAAGAGGGACGCACGGTGATGGTGGGCGCTCGTTCTCGTGCCAAACAATGGAGCTTCGAGAATCGAGGCCATGGGGCGGGCGCGTGTCGCCGTCGAGATGTTGCTACCGATGCTGCTCGTTCTTGTTGTGAGCATCGAGCCAGTGCGCGGAAACTCGAGCGGCACGCCGCCGCGAGATCGCGCCCGCCGGACGATGCATCCCGCGCCCGCCGCCCAACAGCCGCTTGAAGCCGTGCGCATCGCGCGACGGAACGATCCCTGCTATCGAATGGTGAACGCACCGGTAGTCGTGATGCAGCCATTCAGAAGGAGCTTCAACTATGAGATACAGTCGAACGAAGTCACTGGCAGGCGGACTGTGGGCCCTGTTCCTCACGCTCCTTGCCGTGCCGGGACTCTCTGCGCAGACGCGCCTCGTGCTGCCGGAAGGCAGTGTCATCATCGTCCGAACCTCGAGTCCGCTCGAATCCGCGACCGCGAAGGTCGGCCAAACCTTCGAGACGGTCGTGGCCGATACCGTTCGTGTGGACAATTACACCGCCATTCCGGCGGGCAGCCAGATACGGGGAGTAGTGACTTTCGCACAAGCCGCCGATCGCCAGCGGTCGGGTGTCATCGAGGTCAATTTCGATCGCCTGACCCTGCCCGACGGCAAGGCGTACACCTTTAGCGGCAAGTTGACGAGCACCGACGCCGCCGAGCGGCGCCAGATCGAATCCGATCCCAACGCCCGCGTCGTGCTGGTCGGCGGACGCGGTGGGGTGGGAGCGGCAATCGCCGGAGCCGGTTCCGAGAAGAGTCCGGCGTCCGGAATTCTGGCTGCGCTGGGCAATCTGCTGTCGGAGGCACGCGACGTTCGGGTGCCGGCAGGCACTCCCCTCGCGGTTCAGCTCGAGCAAGGGCTGGTTCTGACTCGCCGCGGGACCGCAAGGGCGCCTGATGCGTTCACGATCTACACCGCTGCGGACAGAATCAGCGCGGCGCAGCAAGCGCTCGCACGGCAGAATTACTATCGCGGCGCGATCAACGGGCAGCTTGACGATGCCACGCAGCGCGCGCTGTTCGAGTTCCAGATCGACAAGGGCATCATCGCAACCGGGAACCTCGACGGCCGGACAGCGCAGGCGCTCGGTCTCTCGGCGATGGCGGACGCGGCGGGTGCGCCGAATGCCGCGATTCTCTCGCCGGAGGAAGCATCGCTTCTGCGGCGTGGTGCCCAGACTCTGGTCGGCCGCCTTCGTCAAGACATGGCAATCTCCACGACCGGTCGCCTCGATGCACGCCGCGCATATGCAGAGGGCGACGTCGACCTGTGGTTCGTGCTGTCCGGGTTCGCTGATAATGCGTCGCTGTATGAACAGCTCGTCCGGGTGTCCGGCAACGTCGAAGGCTCCGCACTGGCAGGTAAGGCGCTGGTCAGCGCGGCCAGGCGGGTCGATGCTGCCCTTCAGCGGGCACGGACGTCGCCGCAGATCCAGAATGCGTGGTCGTCCATCCGCGCACAGCTTGCCGAGCTGGACCCGACTTATAGGTAAGAGTCCACCTCGGAGCATGACCGACGCAACCGACGCAACCGGCGCGCTGGTGAGCACGCCGGTTCGTTTCCGTTCAACGCGTCGTTACGACTTCGCCGCGTGGGCCTTGAGGATCTGGACGATTTCCTTCCTGCCGAAAAAGTCGGCCCAGCCGATCGCGTCGCTGTCGTGTTTGTTGTCGCGGATGCTTGGGTCGGCGCCGGCTTCCAGGAGCAGGCGCACGACCTTCGCGTGATCCCCGAGGGCAGCAAGGTGCAACGACGTCACCTCGGCGTCCCAATGGCTCCAACGAGCGTTCGGGTCCGCACCGTGGTCGAGCAGCCATTTTACGGCCCGCGCATTGCCTCGTTTGGCCATCAGGTGCAGCACGCCGACACTCGCTCCCCCCGGCGCGACCACACTGCGATTCTCGCTCAAGATTCGCGCGGCCGTCTCCCAGTCGCCCAGTGCGAGGGCGGTGAAGAGATCCTTGGTCCCGCCGCGCGCGCGGATCATCTCCATCACCGACCGATCGGTGTCGGGTGCAGTCGCATATGCCGCTGGCGGGTAGCCCGAACCATCCGGCGCCACCGGATCGGCACCCAAGTCCAGCAGTAGTGCCACCATCTCCGGACGATTCCTCAGTACAGCGTAATGCAGCGGCAGCCGGTAGTCTTCGTTGTGACTCTGCGGCCTGCTCAGCGCTGCGGGGTCAGCCGCCACGATGCGGCGAACCTCGTCCGCGAGGTTGAACGAGATGGCGGAGAAGATGTGGTGCCGCGCGCCGCGACTGACGAGAAACTCCGCGATGGCATGATGGCGCTGATCAGTGCCATCCCAGCACGTTGCCCAACCGATGACCTCGAGCGCGTGGTCGTCACCGTGCCCGACGACGTCGCCGCCCGCGTCGGCCAACCGCCGCACGACGTCGAGGTGGCCAGCCGCCGCGGCCCAGTGCATCGCGTAGGTGTTGTCTCCTTTCTCGCGCGTGTTCACGTCGAGGCCGCGCCTCAGCAGGAGGTCCACCACTGCCAGGTGACCGGCATGCGCCGCTGCGTGCAACAACGACCACTCGTACGGTTTCGCGCGCGCGTGCAGCTTATCGTTGTGCTTGTCGAGCAGCGCTGCCAAAGCGCCAACGTCACCATTCCGCGCCGCGTCGAATAGTTGGCCGTCCACCGTCAGCGAATCGACGTGCGCCTTGAGCGCCCGCCAGCTCGCAAACCCGTACTGCTTGGCCAGGTCGAACTGCGCGTCCGCCAGTTTCGCGTCGGGGTTCGCCTTGCGCAGCTCGTCGAGCCGGCGCTTGGCCTGCTTGCGAAGCCAGTCGAGGTTGGGAGCGTCCGGGAGTGGCAGCGACGCGGACGCAGACTCAGAGGTCTGTTCGGACATAGACACCTTCCTTCCCTGGAAAGGGATCAAGCCCTTTCATGCCGCCCGTCGTCCGCAGTTTGGGCGAGGAATAGAAGGTTATGTCTGAACGGCAGGGGCGGGTTGAACCCTTTACGCGGACCGTCGGCCGCCCTCGCGGCACCTGGCTGAATGCTAGCCCACGGCTGGAACTGCGACAAGAGAAGAGCGAACGGCCTGTTAGGAGAGCGAGTGCGCATTGTCGACTGATGCCGTAAGATATTCACACGGAGTGGTCAAGGTTGCATCGTACGGACCCTTCATCTGGATGGTCATGTCGCTGACGCTTACTCCAACTTGTCATGACTACCATCATTGACTCGATTCGCGCGGAATATCTTCGCTACAAGGCGCTTGCAGAGGCGGCCATCGATCAACTCAGCGAGGATCAACTCTCGGCGCAGGGCCCGAACGCTGGGAACTCCATTGCGGTGATCTGCTGGCATGTTTCGGGAAACCTCCAATCGCGTTTCACAGAATTCCTGACCAGCGATGGCGAGAAACCGTGGCGCCAACGGGAAGAGGAATTTCAGGCTCGCACGGTGACTCGAGCCGAGCTTCTCTCAAAGTGGGAGCAAGGGTGGACCGTGCTGCTCGGCGCATTGGCGACTCTCGCCGACGACCAGCTCCAACTCACCGTGACCATTCGAGGTCAGCCTCTGCATGTGCACGAAGCGCTTCATCGCTCGCTCGCGCACCTCAGCTATCACGTGGGCCAGATCGTGTACCTCGCGAAATCGTTTCGCGGAAAAAACTGGAAATACTTGAGCATTCCACCTGGGAAGTCGGACGCCTACAACCAGGCGCCGACATTCGACCGGCCGGCTGCTCAGCAGGCGGCGCTCTCCGAGCGGGCTAAACGGAAGTGAGGCGCAGTCGCCTGGCGATTGTTGAAATCGACGAGCGATAACAGAGGCCTTTACGTCGTCATGGGCGTCTCCGGCTCCGGCAAGAGCTTCATCGGCTCGGCACTCGCCCGTGCGCTCGGCATCGACTTCGTCGAAGGGGATGAGTACCACCCCGCCGAGAACGTCGAGCGCATGTCGTCAGGAGTTCCACTCACCGACGACGACCGCGTGCAATGGCTTCGCTCACTCGCCATGCGAATCCGCGAGGCGAAGGACGCCGGTACCGGGCTGGTGATGACCTGCTCCGCGCTCAAGCGATCGTATCGGGACATCCTTCGCGCCGAATCGCGCGAGCTGCGGTTCGTATTTCTGAAAGGCCAACGTGCGCTGATCGCTGAACGTCTCGCCGGACGGCGCGGACACTTCATGCCCCCATCTCTATTGGAAAGCCAATTCGCCACACTCGAGGAGCCATCGCCTGACGAGCACGCCTGGGTGTGTGATATCAGGCAGTCACCAGAGGATATCGTCGCCGCTCTCGTAGCCCGCGCTTCCGTATGAGTCCTGACACTCGCCTGCTCCTCTACGCACTCCTAGCGGTGAGCGCACTCGTCGTGCTCATCGCACGCTTCAAGTTGCACCCCTTCATCGCTTTGGTTTCTGTCTCGCTTGCGATGGGTGTGGCGGCCGGTATGCCTCCTGGCGCCGCGGTAAAAGCGTTTCAGGACGGCGTGGGTAACGTGCTTGGCTTCATAGCCATCGTGGTTGGACTCGGCACGATGCTCGGAAAAATGATGGCGGAGTCCGGCGCTGCCACACGCATCGCGACGACACTCATCGACCTCTTCGGCGAACGGCGCGTGCACTGGGCCATCATGGTCGTCGCCTTCATCGTTGGGATCCCGGTCTTCTTCCAGGTGGGTTTCGTTCTCCTCGTTCCGCTGGTGTTCACAATAGCGCGCCGTACGGGGATGTCGCTCATCAAGATCGGGATTCCGCTGGTGGCCGGCCTTTCGGTCGTTCACGGGATGCTGCCGCCACATCCGGCGGCGATGCTCGCCGTGAGTGCGTTTAACGCCGATACTGGGCGCACGATTCTCTACGGTCTGCTCGTCGGTCTGCCGACAGCTGCGCTCGCGGGGCCCATCTTCGCCACATGGATTTCACCACGCATCGTGCTTCCAGCGGAGAATCCGCTGGCAAGACAACTGGAAGGTGGCTCGGTGCAGGAGATGCCGGGCTTCGGCATCTCTCTCTTCACGGTGTTGATCCCCGTGATCCTGATGCTCCTCGCCAGCGCCGCCGACATCACGCTCGATCCGGCCAGCTCCCTGGGCCCGGCGCTGCATTTCGTCGGGCACCCGATCGTGGCGCTGCTCCTCGCGCTGCTGTTCTCGTTCTGGTCTCTGGGGCGGCCGCGACATTTCACGCGAGAAGAAGTGATGAAGTTCTGCAATGACTGTCTGGGCCCGACCGCAACGATACTGTTGGTGATCGGCGCAGGTGGTGGTTTCAACCAGGTGCTGGTGCAGAGCGGTGTGGGAGGCGCCATCGCCCACATGGCAATTGGATCACACGCCTCGCCGCTCGTCCTTGCTTGGATTGTGGCGGCGCTCATACGCGTGGCCACCGGATCGGCGACGGTGGCGATGACGACCGCCGCCGGAATCGTCGCGCCAATCGCGATGGCGACTCCCAGCACAAACGCCGAGCTGCTGGTGCTCGCGACGGGA
The DNA here is from genome assembly GCA_030774785.1 of Gemmatimonadota bacterium. Lineage (GTDB taxonomy): Bacteria > Gemmatimonadota > Gemmatimonadetes > Gemmatimonadales > Gemmatimonadaceae > UBA4720. The sequence goes on along the minus strand of JALYKM010000200.1, from coordinate 10,994 downwards.
GCGGGTTCGCTGGTGCTCTCGCACGTGAACGACTCCGGCTTCTGGCTCATCAAGGAGTTCTTCAATATGACCGTTCCGCAGACGCTGAAGACGTGGACGGTGGCGGAGACGATCATTGGTGTCGCGGGACTGGGATTCACAATGCTTCTGAGTTTTGTGCTCAGAGCCTAAAGCTTCTGATAGGGGAGATACATGCGAACAAACAGAACTTGGACTTATTGGACGGTGGCTGCCGTGGCGGCACTCGACGCAGGCGCTTGCACACCGCAACAGCAGGCGTCTCGTGACGCCGCACCGGGGACGCTGATGTCCAGCGGGTGGGTCGATGTGACCGCGACACTCGATCCGGCGACGACACCGGTATACGAAGGCGATGCGCCGATGAAGTTCGAGTTTCTAAAGGACATGCGAAAAGGCGACGCCCTGACACTGTCGGTGTATTCGTTGGGCGCGCACAGCGGAACCCACATCGACGCGCCGATGCACTTCGTGCGAGACGGCGCATCCATCGACCACGTATCGCTCGAGCCGCTGATCGGGCCGGCGCGAGTGATCGACATTCCTGATAGTGTGCAGGCGATCGACGCCGCGGAGCTGAACCGGCACGAATGGAGAGGCGCCCAGCGGGTGATCTTTCGCACCAGGAGCTCGGTGCGCGGGTGGATGGCGTCTCCCACTTTTCATCGCGACTTCGCCTACATCGCTCCCGATGCGGCGCAGCTGCTCGCCGACGCAGGAGTGCGGCTGGTGGGGATCGACTACATCTCGGCCGAGCAGTTCGGCGCACCCGCGCCGAGGACACATCGGATTCTACTCGGCCAAGGGATTCCGATCGTCGAAGGGTTGGCGCTCGAAGCGGTGCGTGCTGGGGACTACGACTTGATTGTATTGCCGATGAAGGTCGCGGGGCACGAAGGTGCGCCGGCGCGGGCGGTCATGCGGAAGCGGTAAGCCGACACGCCGACGGCTATGTCTTCAGGATCAGCAAAGGGTTTGAGGAAGAGTCAGATTGAGTATCTCACGCGAACCGTCGGCGGGAACGCGGCGGCAACGGCGGCGGTGACTCTCGGCATGCTCTCAACGCGCAGCTCGCGCAAACGAGGTAGGCGGGCCAACGCCGCGATGCCAGCGTTGCTGAGACCAGCACACGAATCGAACACCACCTCCTCCAGCGAGAGGACGCCACTCAGGATCTCCGGCGTGCGGTCGGTGATCCGGTTGTAGCTGGCGAAGTATTTCTTGAGGTTGGGTAGTCCCGCGATATGGCGCGTGGCGACATCCGTCGAGTCGCGGCAGTACATCAGCACCAGAGACTCGAGCCGCTCGCAATGGCCGATGTGCCTGTAGCCATCGTCCGGTACGTCCATCGGCATCAATTCTATGAGCGCCGGAAATCGCGGCAGCGCCGACAGTCCGACGTCGTCGACGTTCTTGCAGCTTACTGACAGGTGGCCAAGCGTCGGCATATCGGCTAGCGCCATGAATCCGCGGCGCTCCAGGTTGTGGCAGCGCCGCCCCCAGATGTACTCGATTGACCGGGACCGGCTTAGCGCCACAAACCCGTCATCGCCGGTGACCGTGTCCTGGCACATCAGGAAACGGAGTCGCGGCAGCGCCGCGATGTTCGGCATCGATTCGTCCTTGGCGTCGAAGGCGAGCCAGCCGAGGTGGCGCAGATTCGCGAGCGGCGCGAGTCCGGCGCCCGTGATCGCGAGTTGATCGCTGTCCACATTCAGCGCGAACAGCCCGTCGAGCCCGGCGAGTTGCGCCATGCCGCTGTCAGTGAAGGGGCCGCGTAGCATCAGGAAACTGGGGCGGGCGTCGAACCCCAACAGCGACATCCTCGGCTCACCGCCCTGCCAACTCTTGAACACGGGGAGCTCCTGGAGCAGCGCGAGACCAGCGTCGGTTACCTGGTTGCCGGATCTGAAATCATAAAGCTTGCCCTTGCCGGCGAGCGCGCGGATGGCACCGTCACCCGTCCGCGTCCAGGAGAGATTGACTGCCTGGAGAGAATCGCACGCCGCAAGATTGGCCGCTCCGGCGTCGGTGACCCGTGTCCCGGTCAACACGATCGACTCGAGCGCCGGGAGTCGACGAAGCACCTCGAGGCCGCTGTCGGTGATTCCACAGCCCATCAGGTTCAGATGCCGGAGTCGCGGCAGGCGCGCGAGGTGAAGCAGGCCGTCGTCGGTGAGGCCCTTCGAGCCTTCAAGGTCCAGCGCCGTGATGTGATCGAGTCGCGAGAAGCGATCGAGTAGCGCGTCGGTCATCTGGCCGCTCGCGTGGAGCGCTGGTAGTCGCCGCTCCGTCATCACGGCTATGATCTCGTCCCAATCCCTCGAACGCGCCGCTTCCTCCTTCAACCCGGAGTCGTCGATGGAATACGCCGCAACGGATTTGGCGGCGATCGTCATTTTCCCAGGTGGTACGGAAGCCGCGAAGACCGCCAATACGTCCCAGCTCTCGAAACCCTGCGCACGAGCAACGAGGAACTGCGCCTCCGCCGGCGTGATCGTGTCGTCTTCCGAGCTCTGCGGCTCCTCGGTTTTCCCGAGATCGAGACGCATATATCGCCGCATCCCGTCCCACGCGCGCATGTGACCGAAGTAGTCCCACACAATTTGCATCGCGCTGCTCTCGCCCGTCCCGTACGCCATCACGACCGCCTCGGCCACTTTTTCGTAATGCCGCATCGGCGTGTCCTGAGCAAGCCTGTTCTTCAGCTCGCTCCAGGCTGGCAGGCCGTGCTCCAGCGCGAGCGCGTGCTGCACATCGCGCAGGGTTGGGAGCTCGGGGGCGTTTGGAAGCACGCGTTGAAAACGAGCGCGTGACTCGGCGACGTTCGCGCGAAGCGCCTTCAACCAGCGTTTCGCCTCCCTCTTCAGGTTCTCGAGGGTGGTCCTGGGCGTGATTTGCCTAGACATAGACCTTTCTCCCATAACGCCTGAAGTCCGCTGAATGACAGGCTGGAAAAAAGGTTAGCGACCTACTGCGAACCTCTGTTGGGTAGGAGAGATCTCCCTTGCCGCGGACAGGAGGCGCCCCAATGCGCTCTAAGGGAAGTCTCGCCATTTATGGCGGCAATTGTCAACTTCACATGGTCCTGAACCGCCTTCCTTATCGTTGCTTCGAAGATGAGCCCAGTCATTCGCGTCGCGACCACGGACGATGCCTCACGGATCGCCGAGATCTACGCGCCGGCCGTTCTGGAGCGGGTGACGTCGTTCGAGCTCAAAGCGCCGACTGCGGAGGAGATGTCGTCGCGCATTACAAAGGTGCTGCCGAACTTTCCCTGGCTGGTGTGCGAATACGACGGCAAGGTGATTGGATACGCATACGCTGCCGCGCATCACGAGCGCGCCGCGTATCGGTGGTCCGTGGACGTCGCTGCGTACGTGAGCGGCGACGCGCATCGACGAGGAGTCGGAACGGCACTCTACACTTCACTGTTCGAGATCCTGGCGCTTCAAGGCTATCGCAACGCGTGTGCGGGAATCACTCTGCCAAACCCCGCGAGCGAGGGAATGCACAGCCGCGCGGGTTTCGTTCTCGTGGGAGTTTACCACCACGTCGGCTACAAGTTCGGAGCGTGGCACGATGTCGCGTGGTTCGAACGCGCGATACTTCCGGCGGTGAAGGACCCGCCGGAACCGACTCCGTTCGCGGAAATGCGAAACTCGCCACAGGTTGCGAGCGCTCTCGCAAAGGGGCAAAGGCTGGTCACGAGGATATCATGACCCACCTGTAGGGGTGACCACCGGCACCGCCGCTTTCCTTCCGTCATCGATCCCAAGGCCGAGCACGATCGTCCCGAACACAAGCGCGGCGGATGTAAAGAGCGGAACCGTCTTCCCGAAGTGATCGTAGGAAAAACCAGCCCAAAGCGGAATGATCACTCGCGACAATCCCCCGAACGTCTGCTGCACACCCATGTACAGCCCGCGCTCCCTGCTCGAGATCACCCGCGACAACATCGAAGTCACACACGGAAACGTGAACGCAGTGCCGAGTGGGATTAGCGCCACGGCAATTGCGAGCATGAAGTAGCCGCGCGCGAGAGGAAGCGTCGCAAGGCCTGTCGCGAGAAAAGCAAGGCCGATACGCGACAGCTGCGCCTCGCCGTATCTCTCTACCATCTTTCCGAGGATTCCCGCGCGCGTCACGACAGCGATCGCGCCAACGTAGGTGTAGAAGACCCAGATCCTGTCCTTACCGACGCCGAATCTGTCGGCAAGGAAGAGGGCGAGAATCGCCATCAGTCCCGAGAAAGCGCCTATTGCAATCGCGTAAATCCAAATCAGCCGCGGCGCTGGCTCGCCCGGATGCGTGATCACGTGCGCGATGACCGTGCGTGAGGCACGCGGCTTCTTGTCGTGAGCCTCGGTCATGTCACGCGATTCGCGCAGGAACCGCCAGGCGAAGAAGATGTTCACAAGACATAAGCTCGCGGCCGCGAGACCTGGCCCGCTTCTGCCGAATCCCAGCGCCGCCCCTCCGATCGCGGGTCCGATCGCGACGCCAACATTCGTCGCCGCGGAAAGCCAGCCGAGTGCCTTGGCGCGATTATCGGGCTCGACGGAATCCGCGACGTAAGCCTGGATGACTCCGACAGTCCCACCTCCTGCACCCTGAACGATGCGCGAGAGCAAAAGCAGCCAGATCGAAGTCGCGTACGCAAATACCACGTACGCGATACAGGAAGCTGTGAGTCCGACGAGAAGAGCCGGCCGTCTGCCGTATCGATCAGAGAATCTCCCCCACACCGGAGCACTGAGAAGCTGCGCAGCGGTGAAAGCGCTCATTAGAATCGCGACGACGAGCCCTCCGCCTCCCAGCTCGCGCGCGTAGAACGGCATCAGTGGGATGATCATCAGCAATCCCACCATGTCCACGAAGTTCGTGATGATCAGCACGAACAGCTTGCCGCTCGCGGCCTTTGACACCCGCCCGGTCACCGCCGACCCCCTCCCGCGCAGAGGCGACGCCACCTAGTCTTCCACTTTTCCCAACGCCGCTGGAGGAACTGCTCTTCCGACGACGCCCGCAAGAGCAACGATGGTGAGCGCGTACGGAATCATCTCGATGAATTGCGATGCGATCGCGTGACTGCCCTGTAGCTGTATCTGTAAAGTCTCGGCCGCGGCAAAAAGCAGACACGCGAGCGCGGCTCGAATCGGATCCCACCGTCCAAAGATCACCGCGGCGATCGCGATGAATCCGCGGCCGGCGGTCATCTGGTCGGTGAACTGATGCTGGTCAAGCGCGAGATACACCCCGCCCAGCCCCGCAAGGATTCCCGAGATCGCCACCGCCGCGTAACGCACACGCCTGACGCTCACGCCGACGCTCTCGGCTGCGTCCGGATGCTCACCAGCCGCTCGCACCCGCAAGCCAAACGGTGTCCGGTAGATCACGAACGCCATCACCGGCGCCACGACCAGGCCGAGCCACAACAGCGGATTGTCGAACCCGGCCGCGTTGATGTTGCCACCGAAACCCGCAACCCGCGGCGAATTCGACGAGCTCGCGAAGAAGAGCTTGAGGAAGAACCTGGTCACGCCAATCGCCAATAGGTTTATTGCGACACCAACCACGACCTGATCGGCTCGATAGCGAATCGTCGCGACCGCGTGAATGAGCGCGAAGATCAAACCCCCGAGAATGCCGGTGAGAACGCCTACCCACGGACTACCGGAGTAATTGGTTCCGAGCACGGCGGCAAAAGCGCCGCTCAGCATGAATCCTTCGAGAGTGAGGCTGACGATTCCTGCGCGCTCCGCCACCACGCCCCCGCTCGCCGCGAAGAGATACGGAATGGCGATCCGAATCATCTGCGTCAGGAAGGAAATGGGATTCACGCGTCAACCCTTCTGCGCGCGCTCCGCAGGACTCGCCTTACCTCGGGCACGGCCATGGCAACCGAAAGAATGACCACGCCCTGGAGCACGTCCATCATCTGCTTCGGCACGAAGGCGTGTATCGCGAGGCCGCCCTGCGAAAGTGTCGCGAAGAAAAACGCCGCGATGAGAACGCCGAACGGATGGTTCCTGCCCACCAGCGCCACCGCGATTCCCATGAAGCCCGCACCACTCGCAAAACCGTCCTCGTAATAGTGCTTGTAGCCAAGGACGTAGTTGATTCCACCCATTCCCGCGATGACGCCTGAGAACGTGAGCGCGCGCATCCAGACCCGGCCGACGCTGATGCCGCCATACTCGGCCGCCTGGGGCTGGAGTCCGACCGCGCGGAGGTCATAACCGCCGCGCGAGCGGAACAGGTAGAACCACACAGCGACCGCAACCAACACGGCCACGATCAGAGCGAGATTTGCGGCCGAGCCATGAAATCGCGAGTCGAGGTCCGCGAGCCTGGGCAGCACACCGGCATGGATCTCGGGAGTGTGAAGAGTTTCCGGCACGTGCAGGTGCCCGGCGATGAACCAATTGAGGAGCGCCAGCACGATGAAGTTGAGCATGATCGTGACGATGACTTCGTGCGCCCCGAACCTCGTCTTGAGATAAGCCGGCACCGACCCAACGATTCCGCCCGCGAGCCCCGCGGCGATCATGCAAATCGGGAGGGCGAGAACGAGCGGCGTTCCGACGGGGAGCGCGAGTCCGGTGAGAGCAGCCGCGAATCCCCCCGCCGCCAGCTGGCTCTCTGCTCCGATGTTGAACAAACCGGCGCGCAGGCCGAACGAAACCGCCAGGCCGGTGAAAGCGAGAGTCGTTGCCTTGTACAAAACCTGGCCGAATCCGTAAGCGTTGCCCCACGTTCCTTCGAGCAGCAGCCGGTACACCGCCGCCGGCGACTGGCCGTAGCTCAGAATCAGAAGGTCGCCGCAGATGAGTGCGACGAGCAACGCCACGAGCGGCGGAATGAGTGCTTCTTCCGCGCGCTCCCGCCACGGTGCGGAGGAAATCGTCTTTGTGCCTCCCGCCAGTGACGCCGCGCTCACGCGGCGTTGCCTTTCTTGGTGCCGATCATGTACTCGCCGAGCACCTCTTCACTTGCTTCGGCGGCGGGCATGACGACCGCGAATTTCCCTCGATACATCACCGCGACGCGATCGGACAGCGCGAGCACTTCGTTGAGCTCGGCGCTGACGAGAAGGATTGCCTTTCCCTGAGCGCGCGCGTCCAGCAGCTGCTGGTGGATGAACTCGATTGCGCCGACATCCACGCCACGGGTCGGCTGTGATGCGAGCAGCACGGAAAAGCTACGCCCCATTTCCCTGGCTACGACGACCTTTTGCTGATTGCCGCCGGAAAGCGCCCGCGCGGTAAGAAGGGGATTGGGCGGCCTGATGTCGAACGAGGTGATCTCCTCCATCGCATTCTCCATCACGCGACTGCGGTCGATAATCCCGTTTCTGGAGAAGTACCGCTGAACTCCGAGAATCAGGTTGTTGGCAACCGTGTACTCGAGAATCAGTCCGCGCCGGTGCCTGTCCTCGGGAATGTGTGAGAGGCCGGAATCGTGACGCTGTGCGACGCTCCGGCTGGTGACCTCGACGCCATCGATCAGAATCTCGCCGCTCGCAACGCTTCTGAGCCCGGCGAGCGCTTCGACGAGCTCGGTCTGACCATTCCCTTCCACTCCGGCGATGCCGAGTATCTCTCCCCGCTTCACGCTGAAGCTGACGCCATCGATCACTCGAACGCCGTGCGACCCGGTGATGCCGAGATTTCTGACATCGAGACCCTGGTCAGGGCGAGCGTCGCTGGGTCGGGCGAGCGGTTGCACTCTCTTGCCCGCTGAGAGCGAGACCTCACGGCCCACCATTAGTCTCGCGATCTCCGCCGGCGTTGTCTCCGACGTCTTGATCCGAGCGACGGTCTCGCCCGCGCGCATCACGGTAATCGTGTCAGACAGCTCCACGACCTCATCGAGGCGGTGCGTGATCAGGACGATTGTGTCACCGTTGTCGCGCAACCTGCGAAGTACCGCCCACAACTCGCGAACCTCGGGCGGCGACAAAACCGCGGTGGGTTCGTCGAGAACGAGAATTCTGGCTCCGCGAAACAAAACCTTCAGGATCTCGACGCGCTGAGCCTCGCCTACGGAGAGATCGGAGACGAGTCTCTCCGGAACGATTACAAGCCCGGTCTCGTTCGAGAGCTTTCGTACATCGTCGGCGGCGCGCTTGTAGTCGAGAACCACGCCGCTTGTCTTCGGCTCGCAGCCAAGCACGAGATTCTCGGCCACCGTCAGCGTTGGCACGAGCATGAAGTGCTGGTGGACGATTCCAATGCCGGCTGTAATGGCGTCGTTCGTTGACCACCCGGTTACATCGCGGCCGTTGACCTCGACTCGGCCCGCATCGGGCTTCATCAAGCCGCCGAGGATGCGCATGAGGGTCGACTTGCCGGCCCCATTCTCGCCGACAAGGGCGTGAATCTCGCCCGGCATGACCTCGAGCGCCGCACCCCGGTTGGCCATGATCGGGCCGAATGATTTCTCGATGCCGGCCATCCGGATCGCGGGGATAGCCGGCGCCCGCCCCCGAGCAGCTTCGCTGGTCGAAGGCGGCCCGCTACTCATCTCGTGCTGGGCACCTTGATACGGCCGGCGATTATCTCCTGCTTCAGTTGTTCGACACGGGTGTGAACACTGTCGGGAATGAGGGCACGATTGCGGTCGTCGTAGACATAGCCGACGCCGCCTTCCTTCAACCCGAAGGAGTAAATGCCGCCCTTGAAGGTTCCGCTCTGCACGCGACTGATGGCGTCGAATGTCACGGCGTTCACGCCCTTGATCATCGATGTCAGGACATGCCCCGGGGCTTCGTCGTTCTGATCGGAGTCAACTCCGATCGCCAGCTTGTTGGTCGCGCGTGCCGCTTCAAAAACTCCCTGGCCCGTCGAGCCCGCGGCATGAAACACGACTTCCACTCCCTGATTGTACTGGCTGAGAGCGAGCTCTTTCCCCTTTCCGGGATTCTTGAACGCGTCGGGAGTGACGCCGGCGTACTGGGCAATCACCTGGCAGTCCGGACAGACCTTCTTCACTCCGGCGCGATATCCAGCCTCGAACTTGTGGATCAGCGGAATGTCCATTCCGCCGACGAATCCTACTTTCTTCGAGTGACTCACGAGCGCGGCCAGCGCGCCGACCAGATACGAGCCTTCCTCTTCGCGAAACTTGAGCGCGGCCACGTTTGGAGGCGGCGGAATGACATTTCCGTTCTTGTCGGTCGCGAGCGCGTAATCGATCCCCGCGAAGGCGGTCTTCGGATACTCCTTGGCGAGATTGGCGAGGTCATCGGTGAAGATGAAGCCGACCCCGATGACGAGATTCATTCCCTCGGCGGCCAGCAATCTCAGGCCGGCTTCACGGTCGGCTCCCTCACCCGGCTCGATGAAACGAATGTTCGATCCGAGCAGCTTCGTGGCGCTGTCGGCACCGGCGTAGGCGCCGTCGTTGAACGACTTGTCGCCGCGGCCACCGACATCGAGCACGATTCCAATGCGAGTCGGTGAGGTCTCCTTTCCTTCGGCCTTGGCGCTCCGACGGGTGAAAAGGAGAGCGATGTGTACGGCGAGCAGGAGGGAAGTGACGAGGATCAGCTTTCTCATCTGAACAGAAGAATCGCCCAGAACGCAGCCGCTTGCAAGGCGAGCATCGGCTCTCCGAGATCGCGCAGAACACTGCTTCGGTGGCCCCCTTTCAAATGCATCATGCCGCGGGTTGATTTCATCTCATGGCGGAGCGAATACGGACGCGCTTTCTCGTGGTGGGAAGCGGAGTTGCTGGTCTTCACACTGCGTGGCGCGCTTCCGCCGACGGCGATGTGATGGTGCTCACCAAGAGATCGCTGTTCGACAGCGCCACCGCCTACGCGCAGGGCGGAATTGCAGCCGCCCTCGGCGCCGGAGATTCGCCGGAGCTTCATCGTCAGGACACTCTGGCCGCTGGTGCCGCGCTCTGCGATGCAAAAGCGGTGGAAGTTCTGGTCGAGGAAGGACCAGCGCGCGTCCGCGAGCTCGCGACCGCCGGCGCGCACTTCGACCTCGAGCCCGGTGGAAACTTCAAGCTAGGTCGAGAAGCGGCCCATTCCCGCCGGCGCATCGTACATGCGCATGGGGATCAGACTGGCGCCGAGGTCGCGCGGACCCTGATCAAGCGCGTCAAGGAGAGCAAGCGGATCAAAGTCCTCGAGAAGGCGCGAATTCTCGACCTGATCGTTGAAGATGGCGCGGTGTTAGGAGTTCGCTCAGCGGTCGCCGGCAAAGCCGTCGAGATAATTGCGGATGCGACGGTGCTCGCCACCGGAGGATGTGGACAGGTTTACCGGTATACCACGAATCCGCAGGTCGCGACGGGCGATGGATACGCGATCGCGCATCGCGCGGGAGCCACGCTCGCCGACATGGAGTTCGTGCAATTTCACCCGACCGCGCTCGACACGCCTGAGAATCCGCTGCAGCTGATCTCGGAAGCCGTGCGCGGGGAGGGAGCCGTTCTTATCAACGAGGAGCACGAGCGCTTCATGCTCAAGAAGCATCGGCTGGCGGAGCTGGCGCCTCGCGATATCGTGGCGCGTGAGATCTTTCGGGAGAAGGCCGGCGGCCGGCGCGTCTGGCTCGACGCACGGAAGTTGGGGCCAATGTTCGAGGAGCGGTTTCCTGGAATCTTTGCCATCTGCCGGGCACGCGGGGTAGATCCGGGCAAGGACCTGATTCCGGTCACGCCCGCCGCGCACTACATGATGGGAGGGATAGTCACCGACCTGCGCGGCCGGGCGAGCCTCGATCGATTGTACGCGTGCGGCGAAGTGTCGCGCACCGGGGTTCATGGCGCGAACCGGCTTGCGTCGAACTCGCTGCTGGAAGGGCTGGTGTTCGCCGAGCGGGTGGCGAGGGACATGATCGAGTCGAAGAAGCTGCCGACTCCGCCGAGAAAGAAGATCTGGGATGTTCCGGTTTTACGCGACCGCGGTGCGGCGCTGGTCGCCGCTGACACGATCAGGCAGGTGATGTGGGACTACT
>JALYKM010000199.1 GCA_030774785.1 Gemmatimonadota bacterium | reverse complement strand
ACTCGGAGAGACGCCGTGCCCAGGAGCAGCAGGCGCTGCTCGATACGCTCGCCGATCTCTCCGGACATCTCGAGCTCTCGCAGCTCCTTCAGGCGGTGCTCCAGCGCGCGATAACGCTTCTCGGAGTTAGCGGCGGCGAGCTAGCCATTCTCGACGAACAAGCCAACGAAATGGTGATGGTGGCGAGTCTCAACCTCGGAACCGACTCGACCGGCTTGCGCATGCGTCTCGGAGAGGGAGCGATGGGGCTCGTCGGGCAGACGCACGAGCCGCTGATAATACCCGACTACCAGGCGTGGACGGGCAAGTCGGGCAAGTACGAACAGAGCAGCGTATACGCGGTGATGGTCGCTCCGCTGCTTATCGGCAAGCGCCTCGTCGGCGCGATAGCAAGCGTTCACTCCGATCCCGACCGAAAGTTCGGATCGGAAGATTTGCGGCTGCTGGAGATGTTCGCGCCGCAGGCCGCAATCGCCATCGAGAATGCGCGGCTCTTTACCGAGGCCCGCCGCCGTTCGGAAGAGCAGACAGCCCTGCTGGAGACTCTTTCCGCCCTTTCCGGCGAGCTCGAGCTCGCGAAAGTTCTCGACGCGGTTCTCAATCGGGCGGTTTCCCTGCTCGGCGTCACCGGCGGTGAGCTCGCGATTTACGAGGAGGATTCCGGCGAGCTGGTGATCGTCGCCAGCCATAATCTCGGCTCCGATTCCCTCGGCACCCGAATGAAGAGCGGCGAAGGAGCGATGGGACGTGTCGCCAGAACCCGCGAGCCCCTCGTTATTCCCCACTACCAGGAATGGGCCGGCCGCTCCCAGAAGTACACCGTCGCCACCTTCCAGTCCGTTCTCGCCGCTCCGCTTCTGATCGGCACGCGGCTCGTCGGAGTCATCGCCGCCGTCCACTCCGACCCGCGCCACTCCTTCGGCGAAGAAGGCCTGCGGCTTATCAACCTTTTTGCGTCGCAGGCCGCGGTGGCGATCGAAAACGCGCGGCTCTTCACATCGGAGCGAAAGCGCGCCGAGGAACAGCAGGCGCTGCTCGATACGCTCTCAGATCTCTCGGGTGAGCTCGAGCTGTCGAAGGTTCTCAATGCCGTGCTCAACCGTGCCATCAAGTTGCTCGGCGTCACCGGCGGCGAGCTGGCCACCTACGACCAGAGAAAGAAGGAGTTGCGGATCGCGGCGAGTCTCAACATGGGAGTCGATTCAGCCGGCACGCGCATGCGGCTCGGCGAAGGCGCGATGGGGTACGTCGCTCAAACTCACGAGCCGCTTATCATTCCGAGTTATCAGGAGTGGAGCGGCCGCTCGGCGAAATACGAGCAGGCGACCGTGCACTCGGTGATGGTCGCTCCGCTGCTAATCGGCAAGCGGCTCGTCGGGGCGATCGCCATCGTGCACTCCGATCCGACGCGTACGCTCGGCGACGAAGACCTGCGTTTGCTTCAGCTCTTCGCGCCTCAGGCCGCGATAGCCATCGAGAACGCTCGCCTGTACGAGGCCGCACAACAGCAGTTCGAGGCGCTTGTGCTCAACAACCCCGTTGCAATCGCCAACGTGGATCTCGACTTCAACATCGCTTCCGCCAATCCGGCGTTCGAGGAACTCTTCGGGTACACGCAGGACGAGATAGTCGGCAGAAATCTCGACGAGCTGGTGACCACACCTGAGCTGCGCGCCGAGGCGACCCAGCACACCGCCATCGGCAAGGCCGGAAACGTATCGCGCGGAATGGGCCAGCGCCGCCGCAAGGACGGTACGCTCATCGACGTCGAGCACTTTACCATCCCCGTCATCGTCGCCGGCGAGAAAGTCGGCATCATGGCGCTCTACCACGACGTCGGCGAGCTCCTCGACGCGAGACGCGCCGCCGAGACCGCCAGCCGGTCGAAGAGCCAGTTCCTCGCCAGCATGAGCCACGAGCTGCGGACTCCCCTCAACGCCATAATCGGGTACAGCGAGATGCTACAGGAGCAGGCCGAGGAGGAAGGCTCTACTGAATACGTTCCCGACCTGGTGAAGATCCGCTCCGCCGGACGACATCTTCTCTCGCTCATAAACGACGTACTCGATCTCTCCAAGATCGAAGCCGGCAAGATGGAGCTCTTTCTCGAAGAGTTCTCCGTCTGGGACATGGCGCGCGACGTCACCACGACCGTTCAGCCGCTCATCGAGAAAAACGGAAACAGGCTCATCCCCGAGATCGACGCCGCCGTCGGAACGGCGCGCGCCGACGTCACCAAGATGCGGCAGGTGCTCTTCAATCTCCTGAGCAACGCCAGCAAGTTCACCGAGAAAGGAGAGATACGGCTCGCTATCCGGCGTGATCGGGACGACATCATCTACGAGGTGTGCGACTCCGGGATAGGCATGACGCCGGAGCAGTCCGCCAAGCTGTTCGAGGCGTTCGCCCAAGCTGACTCGTCCACCAGCAAGAACTTCGGCGGCACCGGGCTCGGACTCGCCATCAGCCGCCAATTCTGCCGCCTGATGGGCGGCGACATCACCGTAACGAGCGCGCCCGGAAAAGGCTCGACGTTCACAGTCCGCGTTCCGGTCCAGGTGAAAGACATTGCGGAAAACGGGCCGTTGCTCGTCCCCGCGCGCATCGAGATGGAAGGAGCCACCGGTGGACTCGTGCTCGTCATAGATGACGATCCGGCTTCGCGCGAGCTGGTGCAGCGACATCTCGCCCGCGCCGGATATCGCACTCACGGCGCAGCAGGCGGCGCCAGCGGACTCCAGCTCGCCCGCGAGCTCAAACCCGCCGCCATAACGCTCGATGTGCTCATGCCGGAGATGGACGGGTGGGCGGTGCTCTCCGCACTCAAAGCCGACTCCGCGATTGCCGACATTCCCGTGATAATGGCGACGATACTCGACGAAAAGCCTCTCAGTCTCGCGCTCGGAGCTTCGGATTACGTGACGAAACCCATCGATCGCGAGCGTCTCGTCAACGTGATGCGACGATATGCGGGTTCGCCGGATCGGCGGGTTCTCATCGTAGAGGACGACGACAATGCGCGTGAGATGATGAGGCGCATGCTCGAGAAGGAGGGGTGGACGGCCATCGAGGCGGAGAACGGCCGCGTCGCCCTCGAGCGGGTGGCCGAGCAGATGCCATCGGTTATACTGCTCGACCTCATGATGCCCGAGATGGACGGCTTCGCATTCCTTTCCGCGCTGCGCGAAGGCGCCAACGGAAAAACGATCCCCGTCATCGTCGTCAGCGCTCTCGAGCTGACGGAGGAGCATCGCCGGCGATTGAACGGGGGCGTGCAGCAAATCCTCAAGAAGGGGTCATATTCACCGGAGGTGCTGCTCGACGAGCTCCGCGGAGTGCTCGGCCCGCCCGCACCGCAACTCACAATCTGAGGACCAATCGCAATGCGGAAGATTCTTCTGGTCGAGGACAACGACATGAATCGCGACATGCTGTCGCGCCGTCTCGTCAGGCGCGGTTACGAAGTCGCGGTCGCGCTCGACGGCCAGGAGGGACTGAACCAAGCGCGGCAGACGAAACCCGACCTCGTTCTGATGGACATGAGTCTCCCGGTGAAGGACGGATGGGTCGCCACCGCCGAGCTCAAGGCGGACCCAGTCACGCGCCCCATTCCGGTGATCGGATTGAGCGCGCACGCGATGGCCGGTGATCGCGACCGGGCGATGGAATCAGGATGCGATGATTACGACACAAAACCGATTGAGCTCGATCGGCTCCTCGGAAAGATCGAAGCCCTGCTGGGCAAGACCGCCGAATGATGGAAACGGCCCTGGAAACTCTGTCAGTAAACGAGGTCGCGGAGCTCCGACACGAGCTGCGCACTCCGGTGAACCAGATCGTGGGTTATTGCGAGATGCTGCTCGAGGATGCGCAGAGTCCTCAAGACGGGCGGAGGCGAGAATCGTTGAGCGAAGCACTGGCCGCCGTGCGTGACGCGATCTCGCTTATCGAGAAGGCCTTGCCCGCCGACGTGGCCACGCTGGACGCGGATCGAATCGTATCACTGTACGAGTCCCTGCACCGTCCGCAATTACGGATCATCGACGCGATGAGCGGACTTCTGCGCGAAGAAGGACCGCGGGATGAAAAGTTCATCGCCGACGTTTGCCGGGTGAGGAATGCCGCGGAGCGCTTGCTGCCGACCGACAGACCGCGCGCGGAGCCGACGACCGCCTTCAGTGCGCCGGCGGTGGTGCAGGTCGCTCCCGCCGAGCCCCCGGGTGCACGAGTCAAGAGAACAGCGCACGTGCTCGTCGTCGACGATGTCGAGGAGAACAGAGGTGTTCTCCAGCGGAGGCTGGAGCGCGAAGGCCACACGGTGGTTTGTGCGTCGAGTGGACCGGAAGCGCTCCATCTCGTGGCGGCCGATTCATTCGACATCGTTCTGCTCGACGTGATGATGCCGCACATGGATGGTTACGAGACCCTCGACCAGCTCAAGGCTTCCGCCGCGACGCGCGATCTTCCGGTAATCATGATCTCGGCGCTCGACGACATCGCCAGCATCGCGCGTTGCATCGAGCGGGGGGCAGAGGACTATCTGCCCAAGCCATTCGATCCCGTACTGTTGCGCGCCCGCATAAGCGCCTGCCTGGAGAAGAAAGATCTGCGCGAACGGGAGAAGGAGTATCTGCGGGACGTGGTCCGGATCGTCGCCGCGGCTGTAGCGGTCGAGCACGGAGGGTACACCACCGGCTCCCTGGCCGATGTGTCGAAGCGTGTTGACGAGCTGGGAACGTTGGCGCGCGTCTTCGACAGCATGGTGGCGGGAATCCGGCAGCGAGAGCGGAGGCTGCGCGGACAGATCGAAAAGCTGCGCGAGGAGATCGCGGGAGTGAGTGACGCGCCGCTCACGGATTACGACGCGCCGGAAGCTCTCAGGCCCGGCGACGCGTTCGCATCCAGGTACAGCATCGAGCGCCCGATCGGGAGTGGCGGGATGGGCATGGTCTATCTCGCCGAGGACAAGGAGCTGGGCGAACGAGTAGCGATCAAGACACTGAGGCCGGAGTTGCTCAGCGCGGACGAAACAGCGATGGACCGGTTTCGCAACGAGATCAAGCTCGCGCGGCACATCTCCCATCGCAATATCGTGCGCACGCACGACTTCGGTAATGCCGACGGTGTCTTCTTCGTGACGATGGAATTTGTGGAGGGGACGACACTGCGCGCGGTGCTGGATTCGCGGGGCCAGCTTGGCGCGGAGGCGACGCTCGCGATCGCGCGACAGCTCGCGGACGCGCTCGAGTGCGCACACGGTGAGGGCATCATCCACCGTGACATCAAGCCGCAAAATCTGCTGGTCGATGCGGCGGGGACACTCAAAGTCATGGACTTCGGCGTCGCCCGCCTCGCCGAGCGGACGAGCGCGCTGACTCAGGCAGGGATGGTAGTGGGCACTCCGACATACATGGCGCCGGAACAGCTGCTGGCGGAGAGCGTGGATGCGAGGAGTGACCTGTACTCTGTGGGTGTCGTGCTCTACGAGTGTCTTACCGGGCGTCCGCCGTTCGAGGCGAAATCGCCGATCTCATTGATCGCGAAAGTGCTTAACGAGGACGCCAGGCCTCCGGATGTGCTGAAACCGGACGTGCCGCACGCGGTGTCGGCGATGATAATGCAGCTTCTGGCGAAGGACGCCGCCCAGCGCCCGCAGAGCGCGAGTGCGCTCAGGGAGATGCTCGCGACGATCGTGTGATGGTCGACACTCGCAACCACCGATCAATGCTATCCGCCGCGTCGCGACCCTCGCGAATTGCCCACACGATGAGCGACGCTCCCCGACGCGCATCGCCAGCGGCAAAAACTCCCGGTACGCTCGTGCGATGCGCGCCATCGGTTGCAATGTTCCCCCGACCGTCGAGTTCAACGGCG
This sequence comes from Gemmatimonadota bacterium, assembly GCA_030774785.1. Classification (GTDB taxonomy): domain Bacteria; phylum Gemmatimonadota; class Gemmatimonadetes; order Gemmatimonadales; family Gemmatimonadaceae; genus UBA4720. Next base: position 29 of record JALYKM010000199.1, on the reverse strand, counting down.
AGATCCACCAGCAATCTGTTCTTCACCGG
>JALYKM010000198.1 GCA_030774785.1 Gemmatimonadota bacterium | reverse complement strand
CCGGAAGCGGCGCACCCGCGCGGCTGGCACCGCCCGCTCGGAGGCGAAGCCCCGCGAGACCGACGCGCCGTCGGCATCGACGCCGAGGACCGGCGCCAAGCGGACGGTGATGTCGACGATGAAGGAGCTGCCGAATTTCCTGCGGCTGCTGGGCGGGCTACTCACAGACATGCGGGTGTCGATGACCGACAAGCTGCTAGTGGCGGGAGCCGTCGCGTACATACTGCTGCCGATGGATTTCATTCCGGATTTTATCCCGTTCCTCGGCGAAGTCGATGACGTCTTCGTGCTGGTTCTGTCGCTGCAGAGACTCATCGCCAATGCGGGGAGAGCGGTGGTGGTGGATCACTGGATGGGAGATCCGAAGCAACTCGGGTCGCTCGATCTGGAGCGGGTGCTGGCCGCGGCGGCGTTTTTCCTGCCGCGGCGCATTAGGCGTCGGCTGAGGACCATCGGGCGGGATTTCTAGCGCCGGGGCGAGGGTCGCTACCTGATAACGGATCCTATGTGATTGGCTGCGAGCTTCGCAGCCTTGTGCCTCAGAGGAGTCCTTGGTGTGGCGAACTGATACCTATTGGTTCGACGTAGCGATTGCCACGAGTGGCTTGATGCTCGGGCACCTCTACTTCGGGCGATTCGAAGAACACAAACCGCGCTGGCGCCGTCTCCTTAAATCGCTCCTGGGTGTGGCGCTGGTTGTCGGGACGACGGCGTTCGCCGGTCGCGTCTGGACATACGTGCTTCTCGGCGCGATCGCCGTCGGTCTCGTCGCCGTTCACGGATGGTGGCTTCCACGCCACGGTGTCAACGGATGGACGGCTGAACCGCGAGACCGATATTACGAGCTTATTGGCCTCGATCCGTCGGGGAAACCTCGCGACCGCGCTGGCTAACGTGCGATGCCGGCACGCACGACGGGCGCGGTAGTGCGCCCGTCGCGCCGACGTTCATCGGCCAAGAAGTCTCCGCGAACGCGCCTTGGCGGCTGAAGCCCGGTGTTAGGCGGCCACTACGCTTACTTGGAGGGTGAGATGCGGATTCTCCTTGCGGTCACGCTGTCGGCTACGGCCTGCCGGGCGCCGGCACTGGCCTCGTCGACGCCGGGCGGTATACTCGGACCTCCACCGCCCGCCGCTCAGGCGTTGCAGGGACACCTTTCGCCGCAGGAAGCGCGACAGCTTGACGTGATCCGTTGGATCCACGAGGGTCGCGGGATCATTCAGCGTTTTCGGGATTCCGGCGCGTTGGCGGACAGTGTCGAGTGGGTCGTTTCCGGTCCTCCGGAAATCCTCCCGTTCGCCGGGACGTGGCGCGGACTCGCGGGCATCACCGAGTTCCAGCACCGCCTTGACACGACGATGCGGTACGATCGCGTCGAGCTCCGCGAGTACCTGGCGAGCGCGAACAACGTGGCGGCGATCTTCATCGGCGAGGGCGTGGCGCGGGCGACGGGGCACGCATTTCACAGTGAAATTCTGCGGCTCTACAGCTTTGATCCGGTAAGTGGCAAAATCGTTCGCGTGCGTAACTATTACGATACCAGCGCCTATGTCAGCGCGGTCCGAGGTCGATAGTGGTTAAAGGAGAAATCATGAACATGCGTGAGGAAATCGAAAGGGCTGTGTTGGCTGCCTCGATAATTATTGGAGTCACGGGCGCGGGCATGCTCGGCGCCTGCGCTCAGGCATGGAATCGCGGCGAAATGCAGGCCCCACTGCGCTCGACGATCGCGTTCGTCAGCACGCGCCACGATTCCACTGCCGATCCCACGGTCGATCCCCAGCGCGCTTTGCTCGCCGCCGAGATCTACCTGATGAACGGCGACGGCACGAACCCGCGGCGCTTGACTCAAAACACTCACTTTGATGCCTTTCCATCCATATCGCCGGACGGGAGAAGGATTGTATTCGACAGCAACCGGCTGCGGGGCGAGGGGGACCCGTTCAACCGTTCGGACCTGTTCGTGATGAACACCGACGGGACCGGGCAGACTCTGCTGGTAAGAGGTAGCTCCGCCACCTGGTCTCCGGATGGCAAGCAGATCGCGTTCCATGCGTCAGCGTCTGGCAAGGGGCCGCCGATCAAGCCCGACCCAGGCGCGGCGACGAACGACAATGACATTTTCGTCCTGAGCGTGGACGACTTTCTTAAGAACGGTGTGAGGCCGAAGAACATCACGAACAGTCCGGACGCGATTGACGACGATCCGGACTGGTCGCCGAACGCGCAGAAGATCGTGTTCACGAGCCACGCCGTCACCGACGATCAGATTAATTCCGTCACCGCCGAGATTTACGTCATCAACTCGGCTGGAACCGGAACGCCGGCCCGCCTGACCAACAACGTCGAGGAGGAGCGGGCTCCCTCCTGGTCACCAGACGGCAAGCGCATTGTTTTCAGTTGCAGGAGGGGCGGGCCTGACTTCGAGATCTGCGTCATGAACGCGGACGGTACGGGACAGGTGCAGCTGACCGACAATGACGTACCCGACTTGACGTCCTCGTGGTCGCCCGACGGCAAGAAGATCGTGTTCCACCGGCGA
>JALYKM010000197.1 GCA_030774785.1 Gemmatimonadota bacterium | reverse complement strand
GCGGGACGAACTCGATGACGTCGATGGTGCTCGTCGCCTTCTCCTCCAGCGCCTTCAGCTCCTCCGGCGTGAGAATGACATACTGGTCCTTCGCGAACTCGTATCCCTTGACCGTCTCGTCGCGCGTTACGACTTCGTTGTCCTTGGGGCAGGTGTACTGCTGCTTGAGACGCGTGCCGCACTTCTTATGCAGCATGTTGAACGAAACGCTCGCCTTGGATTCGGAAGACGAGTAGATGTTGACGGGGACCGAGACGAGGCCGAAGGAGATCGTGGCGGTACCAATGGATCGAGCGGGCATGGCCTTGGGGGTAGAAAGGAAGGCGCACGGGCACTAGCCGAGCGCCTGTGCGTCAAAAAGATTTCTTGGGTGGATAACTCGTACAGCTTTACTCTTACGCAGGATACGGATGGACGCAAGAGGTAACTCCGCCGCGACGGGCGACAACCTCAGTAGCTACCGCGCCAAGCGGTCTCCCGACCGGACGCCTGAGCCGTTCGGGCCGGTCTCGCCCGTTCCTGGGAATCTATTCGTCGTGCACAAGCACGCCGCGCGCAATCTCCACTTCGATCTGCGACTGGAGATGGACGGCGTCCTGCGCTCGTGGGCGGTTCCGAAGGGACCGTCGTATGACCAGGCCGAGAAGCGTCTCGCCGTCAAAGTCGAGGACCATCCGATCGAGTACGGAGACTTCGAGGGCGTGATCCCGGCGGGGAACTACGGCGCCGGAGGAGTGATTGTGTGGGACCGCGGTGAGTGGGTGCCACTCGAGCCGTGGCGTGAGGGATTGGAGAAGGGGAAGCTGCTGTTCGAGCTCAAGGGCTACAAGCTTCACGGAAAGTGGACGCTGGTGAAGATCAAGAAATCCGAGAAAGACTGGTTGCTGATCAAGGAGCGCGACGGGTGGATGAGCTCGCCAGGAGAAGCCGACGACTTCTCCGACGAATCGGTGCTGTCGGGGCTCACCGTCGATGAGATAAAATCGGGCGAAGGTCCGGCCGAGCAGATCCGGAAGGCACTCGAAGCGGAAGAGCGCGCGGCTCGCGTTCGCGTCGATCCGAGATCGGTCGAACCAATGCACTGTGAGACCGCGGACGAAGCCTTCACCCGCGATGACTGGCTGTTCGAGCTCAAGCTCGATGGTTATCGATTGATTGCGAGCAAGTCCAGGGGCGATGCGCTGCTCCTCACCCGGAATGGCAACGACTACACGAGCGTCTTTCCCGAGATCGCGCGCGCCATAAAGTCCCTGCCGTTCGACGAGTGCATCATCGACGGCGAAGTTGTGGTGTGCGACGCCAAGGGGCTCCCGAGCTTTTCGCGACTGCAACAGCGCGGTCGTCTCTCGTCGCCGCTGGAAATTCGCCGCGCGGCCGTAGAATTACCCGCAACTTTCTACGCGTTCGATCTACTTGCTTTCGAGGACTTCGACGTCCGCCCCCTCCCGCTCCTACGGCGCAAGGAGCTCCTCAAGGACGTCGTTCCCGCGCTCGGCGCGTTGCGGTACCTCGATCACATCGAGCGCGAGGGCGAAGCGTTTCTCGAGCAAGTTACCGCGCTGGGGCTCGAGGGAATCGTGGCGAAGAAGTCCGATTATCCCTACAGGAAAGGACGCTCCGATAAATGGCTCAAGATCAAGGCAGAGCGCACAGGCGACTTCGTGATCGTCGGCTTTACCAAACCGAAGGGAAGTCGCTCGCACCTCGGTGCACTGCAGCTCGCTGACTGGGTGAATGGAACTCTCGTCTATGCGGGACGAGTTGGAACCGGATTCAACGATGCCCTGCTGAGAGAGCTCCACGAATTGCTCGACCCGATTGTGCGTGCCGATCCGTTATGCGCGGGACCCGTGTACGCTCCGGGAGGCGAGCCGCTCAAGAGCGAGCAGATTCCCGAGACGACTACCACCGTCTGGGTCGATGCCGTGCAGGTGTGCGAGGTGCGCTTCCGCGAGTTTACGCCGGACGGAGTGCTTCGTCACGCCACGTTCCTGCGACTCAGGAACGATAAGGGTGCGCACGAATGCGAGCGGCAGGGATGGAGCTCGCCCGAGCCGAGCAAAGTGTCGGGGGCGGAATCCGCGTCGAGCAAAGGCGACGCGGATACATCGCACGAGCCGCCGTCGCCTCCCGCCAGAGCTCCTGTTCAGAAGACGGTCGCTTTCACGAACCTGGGGAAGATCTATTGGCCGGCGGAGAAGTACACCAAGGGCGATCTCATCGACTACTACCGCTCGGTATCGAAGTGGCTGCTGCCGTATCTCGCGAATCGACCGGTGGTACTGACTCGATTCCCCGATGGTATCGATGGAAAGTCATTCTATCAGAAAGATGCGCCGGTGTTCGCTCCGGAATGGATGCGCACGGTCCCGATCTGGAGCGAGGAAACCCAGCGTGAGATCCGCTACTTCATCTGTGATTGCGAGGAGGCGCTGCTGTACCTCGCAAACATGGGCTCGATCCCGCTGCATATCTGGGCGAGTCGTGACGGATCACTGGAGCAGCCTGACTGGTGCGTGATCGATCTCGATCCAAAGGAGGCGCCGTTCTCCGATGTGATTCGCACTGCGATCGTTCTGCATCGGGTCTGTGAATCAGTTGGACTTCCAAATTACGTAAAGACGACGGGTAAGACCGGGCTGCACATTCTCCTGCCGCTCGGACGGCAGTGCACCTACGAGCAGTCGCGGATGCTCGGCGAGCTGCTCGCGCGATGCGTGCTTCGCGAGCTAAATGACGTCGCGACGATCACCCGTCACGTGACGAAGCGCGGCGACAAGGTGTATCTCGATTACCTCCAGAACCGTCACGGGCAGACAATTGTCGCGCCGTTCAGCGTGCGTCCGCTTCCTGGCGCGAGCGTCTCAATGCCGCTCGTGTGGGACGAAGTGGATGAGTCGCTCGACCCGCGGGCGTTTACGATCAAGACCGCGATCGAGAGGATGGAGAGGTTA
>JALYKM010000196.1 GCA_030774785.1 Gemmatimonadota bacterium | reverse complement strand
GGCATGGTCGCCGCACAGGTCACGGGCGCCGTGAATTTCGACTCGCGTCCCCCCACTCCCCCAAAGCGCGATCTCAATTACGGTTAGCGCGGAGCACGCGATCGACCGCGGCGAGCACTTGCGAAGTCGTGAGGCCTGCGATGTCGAAGGGCTTTACTGAGCTGTTGCGCTCGGATTGCTTCGCTGGCGTCTTCTCGAGCGTTAGGAGCTGATGACCCTCGCCGAGCGGTGAGAACCACTGTTCTATTCCCGATCCAAAGACGGCAACAGTTGGTACCCCCAAGGCACCAGCAATGTGCATCGGCCCGCTGTCGTTGCAGACCAACAGACTGGACCTCTCGATGAGCGCAATGAGCTCGCGTAGTCCGACTTGCGCCGTTATCGCTCCTGGGATTTCGCCGAGGGAGACTCCGTAACCGGCGGGATCGACCAAAACGAGAATACGCATATTGCCTCGCTCGCTCAACACCTCCCCGACCTCGCGGAATCGCTCGAGTGGCCAGCGCTTCTCCGCGACGCTCGCGCCGGGGTGAATGCCAATCACTGTCTCGTCTCGGGAGACTCCGCGCTTGAGCAGAAACTGATCCGCCCAGCGCCGTTCCGCCCCCGCGACTCGCAGCCGGGGAACTTCGATTTTTGCAGCGCCGCCGAACGGCTTCAGCAGAAGCAGCCAGTCATCGACCTTGTGGCGATCGGGATCGGCGACGGGAATCGCATCCGTCAAGACGTTGTCACCCTCCCCGAACGCGTAGCCGATGCGCCGCTCAGCGCCCGATAATCCCATCACGACGTGCTCCCGAATGTGCATGCAGCATTTGAACGCCAGATCGAACTCCCGATCCTGGAGCTCGCGCTTGAGTCGCCACAGCTCACGCCAGTTGTAGCCGAACGGGTTGTATTTCGTCGCCCGCTCGGTCCAGCCGAGGTCCGTCTCGATGAACTCATCGACGAGACCCATACCGTCGAGTATCTCTTTCGCGTGCGGGGCCGAGAGGAGCGTGGTCTTCGATTTTGGGAATCGCGCGCGCAGCTGCGCGAGAAAGGGGATTGCGAGGACCACGTCGCCAATGTGCTTCGGCTCGACGACGAGGATGCGGCGCACGCCTTCCCTACTTCTTGTTGCGCGCGCGGACCGTCTGCTCGCCGGTCGGGCCACCCGGGCTAACAGGTCCAGCGAAGCAAGCATCAGCCGACGTCGAAGCGTCGGAACCCAGGTTAGTGCCATCAGTTCAGGTAACGCTTGTCGAATCGCTCTGCGAGCGCGGAGTGTTCTTCCGTCAAGAAGAGGACATCCGATGACGTATCGAACATTCCCGCAGGGGCGTCGGCATCAAGAGAAAAAGCGATAACTTCTCCCCCGCTGATCACCCGCACGCGGTCATAACCGAGTGAGCGAACAAAGGCGAAAAGGTCGGCCGGCGTGTAACCGAAAGATGTCGCCCACTTTGCGTAGACTTCGCAATAAATGAGCGGACGATGTCTCGAGATAGTCTTGGCAGCTCCCTTCAGCGCATCGAGCTCCCCGCCCTCTACATCGAGCTTCAGAAAGTTCACACGCGTCAACTGCTTTACTTCCTTCTCCGAATCGAGGCTGGTTATCGCACAGGCAAATTCGTGGACATCCGCTTCGCGTCCCCAGGAGCCAGCCGCCTGAAACATCAGCGACGCCTGTGTCAGATCATCACCGGGAACTTTCATCACCGCGCTCTGATTGGGAGCGACGGGATTGCCAACCGCCACCGGAAAGACGCTGATGTTCGAGAACCGCGATCTGCGATGAAGCGTTTCACCCAACGCGTCAACGTTCGCGGCAAGAGGCTCGAAGGCGAGGACCCTCCCGTTCTCTCGAACAATGTGTGAGAGAAAAACAGTGTGTGCGCCGACGTTGGCGCCGACATCGAGCACGATGTCTCCAGAGCGAACGAAGGACAGATAAACCCGCTTGTCCCAGTTCGCCCATTCCCGAAAGCGCTCGACGAAGAGATAGAGAGCGGGAAAACGCGTCAGGTGATAGTCGACTGCGTCCTTGAGCGGGGAAAGGTCGCGCTGCAGCGTTCCAAAGCGGGTCTGCTTTCGAGAAAAACGCACCATCGCTCAGGATTGGGGACGCGCGCGCGAGAGCATCGACAGCCACGCGGCTCGCTCTTCGACACTGAGAACACGCAGCCACGCCAGTAGCGCGTACCCGGCGAATCCGACGGCAACCAGCGCCAGACCGGCGGTGACGTAGGCTCCACCGAGCCACACCACCAGGCTAAACGCGGCGGCGAGACCGATTCCCAGGAGCGAAAGTCGTCGGGTGCGCGCGACCTCCGCCAGATCTATTTCGCACCGCCCGATCGCGCGCCTTGTCGCCCATTCGTAAAGCACCAGATCCGCGGCGCATCTGATCGTCCAGCTCAGTGCGGCCCCGGGAATTCCCCACGCGCGTACCAGCGCGAATGTGAGCGGGACGTAAAGAATGGCTTCACCAACGTGTATCTTCGCCGGAAGATCCGGGCGCGCTGCGCCGTAGAGTACTCCGAGCGGCAGATGCGCCAGCCCTCCCAGAAATACTCCGACCGCGAGAATCCGTAGCGCGGTTCCACCCTCCGCGCCGAACGAAGGCCCGAGCCAGCCACGGAGAATGGCCGGTGCAAAGGTGAAGAGCGCGAGGCAGAGCGGTAGCAGCAC
>JALYKM010000195.1 GCA_030774785.1 Gemmatimonadota bacterium | reverse complement strand
CGTCACGGAGAGGTTGCGAAGGCGCTGCTGGGTGAGCGCGTCGGAACGATCGTACAATGACGACAATTCCTCAGATCACGAAGGACTGCCGGACCGCGATGGAGAAATCGTTCGAGGCGTCGAAGCGCGAGCTCGCCTCGATTCGAACAGGCAAGGCGACCACGAGCCTGCTCGACACCGTCCGTGTCGAGGCCTATGGGCAGCAGATGCCGCTCAATCAGATCGGCAGCGTTTCGGCTCCTGAGCCCCGGCTCTTGACTGTCACGCCCTGGGACAAGGGCCTCGTCTCGGCCATCGAGAAGGCGCTCCGTGAGTCGGACCTCGGGCTCAACCCGCAAACGCAGGCGGGGGTGATCCGCGTGCCTCTGCCGTCGCTGAATGAACAGCGCCGGAAAGAGCTGGTGAAAGTCGTTCACAAGCTTGCCGAAGAAGCGCGAATAGGGATCAGGCACGCAAGAACTGCAGCGCGCGATCAGCTGAAGAAGCTCGAAAAGACTTCCGAAGACGATCAGAAAAAAGCGGAGAAAGAGCTTCAGAAGCTCCACGATGACTACATTGGCAGGATTGATGAGTTGTTGAAGGGGAAAGAAGCAGAAATCATGGAAGTCTAGGCGGTGTCGGAGCTGACACGGCGGATCATCTTCGCGGTGATCGCCGCCCCAGCGAGCATCGCAGTGATTTACTTCGGTGACTGGGCGCTGGCGATTGTTCTTTCGGTTCTTGCGGCGCTTGCCGCCTGGGAATTCTTTCGGATCGCGCGCGAAACTGGGCCGCTCCCCCTGGAGCCCGCAGGAATAGCGCTGGCCGCTCTCCTTCCCATCGCCGTCCATGGGCAGAGGCTCGGCGTCTATACTCTCTCGCTGACGGCGATCGTAGCGATGATACTCGTGCTCTTCGCAAGCACGATCTGGCTGCGTGGACCCTCGGGCAAGCCGCTGTCGTCGGTAGCCGTCACGGCGTTCGGGGTAATGTACGCGGGGCTCTTCTCATACATTTACGCGCTGCGGTACCACGACTATGCCGTCGGCGCGGGAGCCGGGACGGTGCTGGTGCTTCTTCCAGTCCTTCTCACGTGGTCGACGGATGTTGGAGCCTACACCTTCGGCCGCACATTCGGCAAAAAGAAGCTCATTCCTTCGGTGAGCCCCGGGAAAACCGTAGAGGGCGCGTTGGGGGGACTCGGCCTCACGATCGTAATCTGCCTCCTTTACGTGCGATTCATCCTCATGCCCTATGCCCAGCTGGGGCTGACCATCCAGGGTGCCGTGCTCTTCGCCATAGTCGTCAGCGTAGCGGCGCAGACCGGAGATCTCGCCGAGTCGCTGCTCAAGCGGGAGGCGGGGATCAAGGACAGCTCGCGGATAATTCCTGGGCACGGCGGGATACTCGATCGCTTCGACAGCCTCCTGTTCGTGATGCCGATCGCGTTCCTCTTGCTGGGCCGGCTGCTGCTGCCCATCCCGCAGTGATGCGACCCGCCGCGCCCAAAGGGGTGGCGGTGCTGGGTTCCACCGGATCGATCGGGACAACAGCGCTGCGCGTGCTCGACCGGCAACGCGACCGATTCCGCGTTACCGCTCTCACCGCCAACAGCAACGGCGCACTGCTCAGGGAACAGGCTCGCCTGTTCTCGCCGGCGTTTGTCGGAATGGTCGAGTCCAGTAGTGATGCAGACGAAGCGTGGAAGAGCGGCACCGACGCACTCATAGCCGCCGCGACTCGCGACGATGTGGACATCGTTCTCAACGCCATCGTGGGTGCCGCTGGGCTCGACGCGACGCTCGCCGCGCTCGAGTCGGGAAAGCGTGTCGCGCTCGCGAACAAGGAGACCCTCGTCATCGCCGGCGATCTCGTGAGACAGGCCTGCGCCTCCGGATCGGGCGAAGTCGTTCCGGTTGACAGTGAGCACAGCGCGATACTTCAGTGCATCACCGGACATCCGAGCTCAGAGGTGAGGCGGGTGGTGCTCACGGCCTCGGGCGGTCCGTTTCGCGATTGGAGCGCGGAGCGCCTCGGATCTGCCACGGTCGAGGATGCGCTTCGACATCCCACGTGGCGAATGGGGCGAAAGATCACGATCGACAGCGCCACGCTCGCGAACAAGGCCCTCGAGGTCATCGAGGCGCATTTCCTTTTTGGCCTTCCCTACGACCGCATCGAAGTCGTGGTTCATCCGCAGAGCGTGGTGCATTCGTTCGTCGAATTCATCGATGGCAGCGTCGTTGCCCAGATGAGCGTCCCGACGATGGAGCTGCCGGTGTTGTATGCTCTAACGCATCCTGAGCGAGTGCAGGACGATGGCGTACCTGCGTTCAACCCGGTTAAACTTTCTCCGATGACCTTCGAGCCCGTAAATCACGAGGCGTTTCCCGCGCTGCGCCTCGGCATCTCGGCGGGGGAAGCAGGTGGTGCAGCGCCGGCGGTGTTCAATGCCGCGAACGAGTGCGCCGTCGCCGCGTTTCTCGCCGGGAAGATCACGTTCGCGGATATCCCGCGTGGCATTTCCTCGGCGCTCGAGAAGCTGAGCGGAATGCCATCGGGCACGCGTGAGCAACTGCTTGCTGCCGATTCGGCGGCTCGCCGGTACGTGCAGGCGATGTTCAAGTGCTGAGCTGGCTCGCGCCGATGATCGTTTTCGGACTCGTGGTGTTCGTGCACGAGCTCGGTCATTTCATTGCCGCCAAGCTGACTGGCGTGTACGCGCCGCGGTTTTCGATTGGGTTCGGGCCGTCGCTCTTCAAGAAACGAGTCGGCGAGACGGAATACGTTCTTGCCGCGCTCCCGCTCGGCGGATATGTACGGATGGCCTCGCGGGAGGACGAAGCGACCGCTTTCCTCGAGGGCGGGAGTGAAAACTCGGCGACGGCGCCGGGAAATTCGAAAGACGGATTCGATCCCAACGCGATGATCCCGTTCGGGCCCAACCCGATTCCGGAATCGCGCTGGTTCGAATCCAAGTCGCTCGCCGCCCGCCTCTTCATCATGCTGGCCGGCGTGACGATGAACGCGCTGCTAGCCTACGCGATTTACGTCGGTCTTCTGCTTCGGTCGGGCATTCCGACGCCGGTGCCCGTCGCGGCCGCAGTGAATCCAGGGAAGCCTGCCGCTCTCGCCGGTATCCAGGCCGGCGACAGTATCGCGTCCCTCAACGGTCGCCCGCTCGAGAGCTGGGAAACGCTGCTCGACAGCATCGGAGCGTCCGCCCGCCGTCCGCTCAGTCTCGGAATCATCCGGCATGGGCAGCCGGTCGATGTGACGGTGATTCCGGTAGCGGAAGTCGTCCCCGATCCGCGGACAGGAGTCAAACGGCCGCTGGGCAGAATAGGAATGCTGGCAAGCGAGCGCTTTACGCCGATCTCCGTGCCCCGGGCCTTCAGCGAGGCGTGGCGCCTTACGATCGACAACGGTAGCAAGATCTTCTCGGCCCTGGGTTCTCTCCTGCACGGGGTTGGTGTGTCCGACCTCGGTGGACCGATCGCGATTGCGCAGGTCTCCGTCCAGGCGGCGCGGGGTGGAATCGAAAGCCTGTTGCTGCTGGTTGCGCTCATCAGCATCAACGTCGCCGTCTTCAATCTTCTCCCGATTCCCATCCTCGATGGAGGGCAAATCGTCCTCAACGTCGCCGAGACAATCAAGGGAAGCGCATTCAGCACTCGCACCCGCGAGCGCATCCTCAGGGGTGGCCTCCTTATCATCGGACTCCTTTTCGTCATGGTGATGTTCAACGACATCAGCCGCAACATGCAGAACATCGTCAAGCTCGTCGGTCGCCTCTTTGGCGGCTCGGCCTAACCCAAATTGTACGGCGCGGTCTTCACCGCTAAATTTGACAGGTATGGCTTTTCCCGGCCTGGCCGAGCGCGTGTCCGACGTGCGGGCCAGAATTGACGCAGCTGTAGCGCGGGGCGGTCACGGGCAGCAGGTGACGATCGTCGCAGTGACGAAGACTCACGGGCCCGAGGCCGCGCGCGCGGCCTACGAAGCGGGCCTGCACGACATCGGCGAAAACAAGGTGCAGGAAGCGTTGAAGAAGATCGCCGCGGTCGACGTTCCGGTGCGCTGGCATCTGATCGGCCATCTTCAGCGGAACAAGATCAAGGCGTTGGAGCAATTCGTATTGCTGCACTCGCTCGATTCCGCTCGGCTCGCCGAGGCGGTATGCGAGTTCGGGCTCGCGCGGGGAAGGGCAGTCGACGCGCTTGTCGAGCTGAATCTGTCGGGAGAGGATTCGAAGGGGGGGTTCACTCTCTCCGAGCTGCTGCCGGAAGCCGAGCGGCTTGCCTCGCTTTCCGGCATTCGCGTTCGGGGAGTGATGACAATGGCTAGCTTTACGGCTACGGAGTCGGAGCTCCATCGCACGTTCGCGCAGGTTCGCGGGGCGCGCGACACGTTGGTCGCAGCGGGTCATCCCGCCGAGGAGCTGTCGATGGGGATGTCGAACGATTACGAGATCGCAGTGGAAGAAGGCGCGACGATGGTGCGGCTTGGAACCACCCTCTTTGGAGCGAGGGCTAAATGATAGACGAAGCGTTTCATCTTACCCCCCTGGACGTGCGTCGCTACGACTTCGGTCGGGCACTGCGCGGGTACAATCCCGCGCGCGTCGATCAGTTCAGGGATCAGGTCGCCGAGGAGATGGAGCGGCTCACGCGCATCAATCAGGACCTGGACTCTAAGGCGCGCAGCTTTCACGAGCAGCTCCGTGCGTTCCGCGAGCGAGACAAGGCCTTGAACGACGCGCTCGTCTCCGCGCAGCAGCTCCGCGGCGAGGTGCGAGAGCAGGCCGAGCGCGAAGCGCAGCTGATCCTGCGCGAGGCTCAGGCCGAGGGCGAGCGGATCATCGAGACCGCGAAGGCGGATGTGCGCCGCATGGAGGAGGAGCTCGACAACCTCGATCGGTCGCGCCGCACCTATCTGGCGCAGATGCGAACTCTCATCGCGCGACAGCTGTCGGAGGTTGAAGCCTCCGATTCGCAGGTCGTAGCGAGTACTCTGAGGGGCGCGGGCTCCAATTCTTCGGGACCCGGTCAAGAATGACCGCCGTCCGCCCCGTTCCGTTAGCGGGGGGAGACGAGAAGGACAGACGGTTCCGCCTGCTTCCGACCGATCGCTCACCCGACGAACTCGAGAACGAGATGCTTTCCCGCTGGAAGGAGGAAAAGCTTTTCCAGCAGACGCTCGCGCAGGGTGAAGGGAAGCCGGAGTTCGTCTTCCTCGAAGGGCCGCCGACCGCCAACGGCCGCCCCGGAATCCATCATGTGTTCTCTCGCACCGTCAAGGATCTCTTTTGCCGGTATCGCGCGATGCGCGGCTTTCACGTCGCCCGGAAGGCGGGATGGGACACCCACGGCCTTCCCGTGGAGATCGAGGTAGAGAAGAGGATCGAGACCGAGTTCGGTGTTCGTACCGCGAAGCAGCAGATCGAGACGATCGGTGTCGAGCGGTTCAACGCGATGTGCCGTGAAAGCGTGTGGCGCTATCGCACCGATTGGGAAGAGCTGAGCGAGCGCATCGCGTACTGGCTCGACTACAGCGATCCGTACGTCACCTATTCCAATGATTACATCGAGAGCGTCTGGTGGGCTCTCGCGACACTGTTCCGCCGCGGCCGACTCTACCGCGGTCACAAGGTGCTCCCATACTGCGCGCGCTGCGGAACGACGCTCTCCAGCCACGAAGTCGCGCAGGGCTACAAGGACGTGAAGGATCCGAGCGCTTATGTCGCGCTCGACCTGGTCGGCGAAAAAGGCGCGGGGACACGCCGGCGGATTCTTGTCTGGACCACCACTCCCTGGACGCTGGTGTCGAACGTGGCGCTCGCGGTCAGCCCGACGCTCGAGTATGTCGAGCTGCGCAGGAAAAAATCTGATTCGAACGAGACGATCATTCTCGGCCTGACGCGTGCGCCCGCAGTGCTGGGCGAGGACTATGCCGGCCGCTGGGAAACAGTGGCTACTTTTCCAGGAAGCGAGCTCGTAGGCAAGCGCTACCAGAGGCCCCTCGACTGGGTCGAGTACAAGGAAGGCGAGCACGAGATAATCGTCGGTGAAGATTTCGTCTCGGCGGAGGAGGGCACTGGCATCGTGCACATGGCCCCGGCGTTCGGCGCCGACGACTATGCAGCGGGCCAGCGCAACGGGCTTGCGTTCCTCCAGCCGGTGAATCTCCGCGGCGAATTTCCACCCGAGATGCCCCTCGTCGGCGGGAAATTCGTCAAGGACGCCGATCCGATCATCCTCGATGAGCTGAAACGGCGCGGTCTGCTCTGGAAGTCGGCACTCTTCGAGCACGCGTATCCGCATTGCTGGCGCTGCGAGACGCCGCTCCTCTACTACGCACGCACGTCCTGGTTCGTGCGCACCACCGATTTCAAGGACGCGATGCTGGTGCGCAACTCGCGCGTGGACTGGCATCCGCCGGAAATCGGTGCTGGTCGCTTTGGCGAGTGGCTTACCAACAACATCGATTGGGCGGTCTCACGCGACCGCTACTGGGGCACACCGCTTCCGATCTGGGTGTGCGACAGAGACGAATCGCACGCGGCGGCGATCGGCAGCTATGCGGAGCTGTCGGAGAACTCGGGCGTGGCGCTTGGGGACGGCTTCGACCCGCACAAGCCTTTCATCGATCGGTTCAGCTGGAAGTGCGAGTGCGGCGGAACCATGGAGCGCACTCCGGAAGTGATCGACGCCTGGTTCGACTCCGGGTCCGTGCCGTTCGCTCAATGGCATTTCCCGTTCGAGAATGGGGAGAAATTCGAGCGGTACTATCCGGCCGACTTCATCGCGGAGGGCATTGATCAGACGCGCGGCTGGTTCTACTCGCTGCTCGCGATCGCCACCGGCCTTGGTGACGCGCTGCCCAATAATCAGCTCGCGCACGAAACACATACGCCGGCGGTGGGCGATACCGCGCCGTACCGTACGGTCGTCGTGAACGACCTGGTTCTGGACGCCGACGGGCAGAAGATGTCGAAGAGGCTGGGCAACATCATCGATCCGGAGACGGTGATTCCGCGTTATGGCGCGGATGCGGTGCGATTATTCCTCACTACGTCGAGCCAGCTCTGGACGCCCCGCCGGTTCGACGAGGCAGGAATCCGTGACACGGCCGGCCGCTTTCTCCTCACGTTAAAGAACGTCTATACCGGAATCTTCGCCGAGTACGCGAATTTCGGGTGGTCCCCGTCCGATAAGGATCCAGCAGCCGAAGATCGTCCCCTGCTCGACCGCTGGATTCTCTCGCGTCTGGCCAGCGTCGAGCGGGAGGCCGACGAGCTGCTCGGCCGTTATGAAGCGACCAGCGCCGCCAAGGCGGTCATGTCGTTCTTCGACGAGGACGTATCCAAGTGGTACGTGCGTCAGAGCCGGCACCGGTTTTACGAAGTCGATGGAGACGACAACCGCGCCGCTTTCGCCACTCTGCATGAGATTCTGACTGTCACTTGCCGGCTGCTGGCGCCCTTCGCTCCGTTCATCACGGACTGGGTGCACCGCGAGCTGACGGGCGAGTCGGTCCACCTCGCGCCATTCACCCGCGCGCGCGCAGACGCGATCGAGATCGATCTCGAGCGTACGATGTCGCACATTCGAACGCTCGCCACCCTCGGGCGGGCCGCGCGCGAAGAAGCAGGGGTCAAGGTGCGTCAACCGCTCGCGCGCATGGTCTGCGTCGTCCCTCTTCCGGCAGTCGTTGTCCGTGGCGCTGCAGGCCGCGCCGAGGGCATGTTGGAGGAGCTCAGCCCCCTCCTCGCCGCCGAGCTGAATATTAAGAAAATCGAGTTCATCTCCAGCGCCGACGATCTAGTAACTTTAAAGGCTCGACCGAATTTTCGTTCGCTGGGTAAGAAGTTCGGGAAGAATACTCCTCTCGCCAGCGAGGCGGTTCAGGCGCTGAGCAGTGAGGCGCTGAGAGAGTTCGAGGCCGGTAAGCCGTTGTACGTTTCAGTCGAGAACGAGTCGCGCGAGCTGAGCGCCGAAGACCTGACCGTCGTGCGGCGCGCATCGGGCGAGTTGGTGGTGAAGGAAGAGGGCGGGTATTTCACCGCGCTCGATCCGGTGGTGACGCGTGAGCTCAGGCTGGAAGGTCTCGCGCGGGAGCTGGTCAGCCGCGTTCAGCGACTGAGGAAGGAATCGGGTTTCGCGGTAAGCGATCGTGTCACGCTCTCAGTCGGAGGTCCGACCGAGATTCAGGATGCAGTCAGGGCGTTTCAGAAATGGATCGCCGACGAAGTACTCGCTCTCCGGGTGACGGTGGGTGAGGGAATCGAAGTCACACACGCGACGCATGCGTTCGACCTTGATGGGCAGAGCGTTGAAGTCGCCTTGGAGAGGGTTGGTTAGAAATGGCAACAGCAACTGGCAGCAAAAAACCGAAGGCGATGACAAAAAAGAGCCTGCAGCATTTTGAGAGGCGCCTGCTCGAAGAGCGGAAGCGCGTTCTGAAGGAGCTGGGGCACTACGACGAGACTTTCGGATCGACCCCCCAAGGTGCGGATGGCGATCTGAGCGCATACTCCTTCCACATGGCGGATCAGGGCACGGACGCGATGGAGCGCGAAAAGGCGTTTCTGTTCGCGAGCCAGGAAGGCCGTTTCCTCTGGCACATCGACGAAGCACTCCGCCGGCTTTATCGCAATCCGGAGCAGTTCGGCAAGTGCCACAACTGCGGGCGAGAGATCAGCTTCGAGCGTCTCGACGCGCTGCCGCACGCCAGGTATTGCATCGAGTGCAAGCAGCGCGAAGAAGATGGAAAGCGCCAGGCCTAATCCGCCCCTGTTCTGGGGCACGCTCATTACGGTGGTGGCGCTCGATCTGGCGACCAAGCTGATCGCCGCCGCGACTCTGTCTCCTCAGCACATCCCACACGAGATCCTGAGTAATCACCTCCGGCTCACGCTGGTTTACAATCCGGGCGCCGCGTTCGGGCTGAACCTCGGCATCTACTCGCGCTGGATCTTCATGGCGCTCACGGCCGGCGCCCTCGTCGTTCTTGGACGGCTGTACCAGGCTACGCGCCAGGGTGATTTCCTCCGCACGATAGCTCTCGGCCTTGTCTGCGGAGGGGCCGTTGGTAATCTCATCGATCGCATTCGGTCGGCAACCGGCGTCGTGGACTTCATCGATGTCGGGGTTGGCGATCTACGGTGGCCGACCTTCAACGTTGCCGATATGGCCGTGAGCATTGGCGCCTTTCTCCTGGCGTGGGTTCTGTGGGGCGAGGAGCGATCCCCCGCGCCAGTCGTTGCGACCGCCTCCGTATCGGATACGCAAACGGAGATCTAGGCTCTGAGCGATGCCAGAGAGTTTCCCGTCGAGGCGGACAGCGATGTCCGCCTCGATCTCTTTATTGCCCAGCGTGCCGAGCTCTCGCGTACGCAGGCGGCCACGCTGATCGCGCAGGGACACGTGCACGTCGACGGACGGCGCGAAAAGGCGAGCTACCGGCCCGAAGCGGGCGAAGTCGTCCGCGTCGAGATCCCCAGGTTGGAGAAGAGGACGGTCTCTGGCGAAGACATTCCAATCAGCGTCGTCTACGAAGACGAGTCGCTGCTGGTGGTGGACAAGCCGGCGGGTATGGTGGTGCATCCGGCGCCTGGCAATTGGACCGGGACCCTCGTGAACGCCCTGTTGGGCCGGGGCGGCGGGCTGTCCACCGAGGGTGATCCCGAGCGGGCTGGAATGGTCCATCGCCTGGACAAGGAGACCTCCGGGCTGCTCATCGTCGCTAAAACGGACCGCGCGCACCGGATCCTTAGCGCTGCCATCGCCGCCCGGCGGGTAGTCCGCCGCTACGCGGTCATGGCATGGGGGCACCTCTCGACGGACGCTCTGACGATCGACAAGCCGATAGCCCGTGATCCACGAGACCGGAAGCGCATGGCAATCGTCAATAAAGGTCGGCCGGCCAAGACCGACCTCATACGCCTTGCCCGGTTCGACGCGGGGGACCTTCTTCGTGCGCATCTACATTCCGGACGGACTCACCAAATCCGCGTTCATCTCGCGTCTATCGGCCATCCTGTCATGGGCGACGACGTGTATGGCGGGGGCGGAGGACGTCGTGTGGCCGGACTTCCTTCCAAGCGCCATTTCCTCCACGCGGGCTGGCTCGCATTCAACCACCCTATGACAGGGAAGCCGCTCGACTTCCGCTCCCCTCTTCCGGAAGACCTGCAACGCTCTCTCTCCGTAATCGCGGGCGAGCACGCGTTGCCCGCAGGCGTTGACCCTCTATCGGCGTTCCGTTTTTATGAGTGAAGCGGTCACGCTCCCTCCGGAGCAGGTCGCGGAGGAAGAGCCGCGCGTTCCTACGCGCCGGCTTCTCGTGTTCGAAGTTGGCGGGGGCGCTTTCGCCTGCGACATGGAGTCTTTCCGTGAGATCATTCCCACCCAGCCGATGACGAGACTGCCCGGCGCGCCGAACACGGTGTGCGGGCTCATCAATCTGCGGGGAACGATCGTCACGGTCATCGATGGTGGAATCGTGTTGGGAAAGGCGGGCTACACCCGGACGCGCGGGCTGATTCTGCTGGTGGACTATCTCGAGCGGTGGATCGGTATTGGAGTGGACGACGTGCGCGACATTCAGGACGTGCCAATCGATCAGTTTTCAGCTGCGGGCGCCTCAGAGGCGTCCCAGGTGGGGATCAATGGCGCGGTGGAGATCGAGGAGCAGCGCGTTCTGGTGCTCGACATCAAAGCGGTAGTCGAGCAAGTCATCGGACAAGGGAGGTAAGGTGAGCAGCAATACTGTGCTGGTTTGCGACGACGCCGTATTCATGCGGACAATGGTTAGCGACATCCTTTCTCAGGCCGGGTTCACGGTCGTCGGCGAAGCAGAGAACGGAAAGCAGGCCGTGGAGAAGTACCAGCAGCTAAAACCGGACCTGGTAACGATGGATATCATCATGCCGGAGATGGGGGGCATCGAAGCCGTCAAGAAGATCACTCAGATGGACCCTGGTGCCCGGATCCTCATGTGCAGCGCCATGGGGCAGCAGGCACTCGTGCAGGAGGCGCTTCAGGCGGGCGCCCGCGACTTCGTCGTCAAGCCGTTTCAGCCGAGCCGAGTGCTCGAGGCGGTCCAGCGGGTGCTGGCCTAAGTGGATACTGGACGGTACGCCAAGCTCTTTCTTTCCGAGAGTCGCGAGTATCTCTCGGAAATCAACACGGCGCTCCTCGAGCTCGAGCGCGGCGGGAGCGATGCGGCCGTAGCACGGCTCTTTCGCGCCGTTCATACGATGAAGGGAATGGGCGCTGCGATGGGTTACACATCGGTCGGCGAGCTCTCGCACGAGCTGGAAAGTCTGCTCGACAAGCTCCGGAGCGGCAGCATCGCGGTTACGCCGATCATCATCGATACGCTGTTCGCGGCAGTGGACGCGCTCGAGCAGGCGGTGGGCCTGGCTACGGCTCAAACGCCCGAGCAGCTCGAAGTGAGGGACATCATCGCCCGCATTAGCCAGGCGGGCGAGCAAGTTCCGCAGACATTTACCGCCGAATTCGCCATACCGAAGAGTGAAAAGAGTGAGTCGTCTGTTCCAGCACCGAAGCCGCCGCGGCACATCCGCATCGACTCACGGCGTCTCGACACACTGATGAACGTCGTGGGAGAGCTGGTCATCGCGCGCGACCGCATAGCCCAGATCGCGGAGTTGCTCGGCGACGAAGCTTTGGTCGAGGCGACCCGCCACGCTTCCCAGATCGTTACTACTTTGCAGGACGAGATCATGACCAGCCGCATGGTTCCTGTGTGGCAGGTCTTCGAGCGGTTCCCCCGATTGGTCCGCGATACCGCCCGCTCCCTCGGGAAAGAGGTGGAATTCAAGATCGAAGGAAAGGAGATCGAGCTCGATCGCTCAATGCTCGACGAGATGGGCGAGCCAGTGCTTCATCTCCTCAGAAACTCTCTCGACCACGGTATCGAGTCGCCCTCCGAGCGAGTGAAAGCAGGGAAGCCGCAGGTGGCGACGCTCATCCTGACGGCGGAGCGCGATCGCGCCACCGTCCTGATCCGGGTCACAGACGACGGTCGCGGGATCGACCAGTCGCGTGTCCTCCCGCGCGCCAAGGAGCTCGGTATCGTCGAGCCGACTACCCACAAGCTTTCGGAGCAGGAGCTCGTCGCGATCATTGCGCGACCAGGCTTCTCGACGGCAGAGAAAGTCACCGACATATCCGGCCGGGGAGTCGGGTTCGACATCGTCGCCAACAAAGTGCGCACTCTCGGGGGCTCGCTGGAGGTTCACACCGATGCAGGGCTCGGGACGAGTGTGAGCATGCGCCTTCCGCTTACGCTGGCGATATCGCGCGCGCTGTTGGCCCGCGTCGACAAAGAGGTCTACGCCATCCCCCTCACCCACGTCGTGGAGACGTTCTCGCTCTCGCAGCCGATGCTGATGGAATTGAAGGGCAAGGAAGTGGTCGCCATTCGCGACGATGTGTTCCCGGCGATCAGACTGCGGGAGCGGGTCGGCCTTCCCCCCGCCGCCGTTGCAGGCGGGCAGGTGGTGCTCATAGAGCTGGCGGAGCGTCGCGCCGCCCTCATCGTCGACGAGTTTGTCGGCCAGCAGGAAATCGTCATGAAACAGTTCGACGGTGTCAGCGGCAGCAGAACACTTTTCAGCGGCGCTACGATTCTTGGCGACGGTGCCCCGGCGCTGATTATCGACGCCTCAACTCTCCTCTGAAATGCCAACTCCCCGCGACACACCATCAGGCCACGCCGGAAGCACCCTGCTGAGCACCGCGCGCCTCGACGCGCTGCGCGAGGTCGCGAACATCGGTGCGGGTCATGCGGCGACGGCCCTCTCCACTCTCACCGCCACGCGCATCATGATCAGCGTGCCCATGGTCAACATCGTCCCTCCGGGCGACTTCGTCCCGGAGATAGCGCCGAACGCCGAGATAGTCGCGGTGCACATGGCGATGAGTGGCGACATCAGCGGACGGACGATATTTCTGCTCGCGGTCCCAGCGGGACTGCGCCTCGCCGAGCGTATGCTGCGACGCGGTCGCGGAACGTCTGCCAACCTTGGCAAGCTGGAGCAATCTGCTCTGAACGAAGCGGGGAATATCCTGGCCGGAGCGTACCTCACTGCGCTCAGTGAGTTCCTGGACATGAGACTGATGCTGTCGCCGCCGTCTCTCAAGACCGGAGAGACCGCGGAGGCTCTCGACGCGCTCGGCGACCACGCACCGCGCGCCGAGTCTCCGATCCTCTGTGTGGAGACGGAGTTCTTCCTCGAGGATCCGGCGGAAAGCCTGCACGGTTTCTTCCTGCTCGTTCCCGACAGCAACGCATTCGACGCCATCTTCCGCGCGGTGCGCGTAGACTGACACCATGAGCGCAGCGGCAACTGCCCGCCCAGCGGCAGCCGCGCACGGCGGTGAGATCGAAATCCTCAGATCGTTCGCCCGCCGAATCGATCCGTCGGATGCTGGCGCGTACAACAATCTCGGTGTCCTCTACTTCCGGAAGGGACTCACCGACGAAGCGATCGTCGCGTTCGCGCGCGCGCTGGCGCTCGACGAGCGCATGGGCGTGGCCCGCAGGAATCTGGAGATAGCGTACGGCGAAAGCGGAATCCTCGAGCGGAGACTGCACGACCTCGAGGAGCGGCTTCGCGCGAACCCCCAGGACCTGGAGGCTCTCGTACAAAGCGGGATCGCTGAGAAGACAGCCGGCCGGCTCGAGCGCGCCCACACGCTGTTCCAGCGCGCGATCGAACTCGACTCCGACAGCTCCGTGCTCCACTTCCTTCTCGCCGAGACGCTCTATAATCGCGGTCTTCACGAGGAGGCGATGCGCTCTGTTCGCCGCTCGATCGAGCTGAACCCGGAGAACCCCGACGCGCTCTATCTGATCGGTTTCATTCTTGGTGATCTCGGGCGCGGCGAAGAGGCGGCGGAGGCGAACCGGCGCGCGGTCATGCTCAACCCGACGCTCGTCCGCGCTCACGCAAACCTGTCTCTCCAGACCTACCGCTACGAGGCGACGCCCAGCCACCAGCAGAAAACTCCCGCCGGAGCCCACATAACGCTTGGCCGCGCACTCCGCCAGAAGGGGTACTTCCAGGAAGCGCTCCGCGAGTACGAGAAGGCCATCGAGAGTGGAGAAGCCAACGCAGAAGTGCTTCAGGCGATGCTCGAGCTATACTTGCTCCAGCGGAACACGGGCGCGGCGATCGCGACAGCGGACCGATTCGCGCGCGAATTCTCTCCGACCGCCAAGACGTGGAATGGGCGTGGCGTCGCGCTCCAACTGGAAGGCCGCCATGCCGAGGCGAACGAGAGCTACACCCGCGCGCTGGAGATCGACTCGAGCTACCCGTTCGCGCACAACAACCTCGGCGTGCTGCTGTGGCACAAGAGCGACACGAAGGGCGCGATCAACTCGTTCAGACGCGCCCTCCAGGCACCGACGCCCCCGGTCGAAGCCCGCCTCAACCTCGCGCTCGGATTGTTCAGGAGAAAGCACACGGAGCTTGCCCTCGAAGCGTATCGCCAAGTCCTGAGCGCCGCGCCCGAGCATCCGGTCGCGTGGAATGGCATCGGCCTGATACTCGTCGAGCTCAACAAGTACGCTGATGCTCGAAACGCATTCGCGCGGGCGATTCAGGCCAACCCTGATTTCGCCGAAGCCCATTACAATCTGAGCTTCACGCTCTCCAATCTTGGCGACTTCGGCAGCGCGCTGCGCGAGACGAAGCGGGCGCTCGCGCTCGATCCGATGTATACGCCGCAGAAGCTCGAACTGGCGATCGAGCTACCCCACGAAGAGATCCGGCTCACTGTCGCCCCTCCGATCACCGAGATGGATGAAGCCGTCGAGCGGGTCGACGATTTTCACTTCGATCCGGCCATCATCGAGGAGCTGTTCGCCGAGAAGCCCCTACGGCCCGAACCGTCGGAAGATCCGATGGCCGGTTTCTCGCTCGCCCGGGATTTCATCACCAAAGGGTTGTTCGACCGCGCCCAGGCGGAGATCGCGCGGGTTCTCGCGCGCGGCGGAGACAAGGTTATCGGACTCGTGCTGGCCGGGGATGGTTTCGCGGCGCAGGGGCTTCATGGAGAGGCGCTGGAGAGGTACCGCCGGGCGCTCGATATGGACGAGACGAACACCTACGCAGGTCAGGGAACCGCGCGATCGCTCCTGGCCCTGGGACGCGCGGAGCAAGCGAGACCGTTTGCGGAAGCTCTCGTCGAGGCGGGCAGCACCGACGTCAATCTGCTTCTTCTAGCGGCGGAGGCGCGCGTCGCGTCGCTCGACAATCCCGGCGCAAGGGAAATCCTCGCGGAGCTCAAGAAGAACGAATCGCGAAACGCCAACGTCATGAAGCGCGTTGGCGACTTGTACGCGGCACTTGGCGACGCGAACGAAGCGATTGCGGCTTATCGCGCGAGTCTCGCCGTCGACGAGCGCCAGGTGGAGACCCGCGTTGCGCTCGGGAAGCTGCTTGCCAAGGCCGGGGACGACACCGGCGCGATCAGGGAGCTGGAGACGGTTCTGGTTACAGCACCGAACCACGACGCCGCGGTCGTGGAGCTCGTCGGACCTTATCGGCGGACCGGACGCTCACGGAGTGCTCTCCCGAGGGTCGTGGCGCTCATCAGGCGCGATGTGTATCACTTCGCGGCACTCATCGCGCTGGGAGAGATCCTCATCGATCTGGCGCGCGAAAGCGACGCCATGAACGCGTTCGAGCGCGTGTTGCGCTTCGATCCCAATCACTTTGAAGCGCTGCGCTACTACAAGCTTCTTCAGAGAGGGCGGCGCTGATGGCGATAGAAGGACCACTGCGCGAGCTCGGCATTCACGACGTTTTTCAGCTGCTCGACCTGAGCCGCAAAACGGGAACGCTCCGCGTTCATTCTCCGGAGCGAAACAACGAGGGGAGCGTCTACTTCGACGCGGGCACGATCGTCGCCGCAACGATGAAAAGCAACCCGCACCTCCTTGGTACGATTCTCGAGCGATCGGGGAAGGCCACGCCGGCCGATCTGGCGCGCGCGACCGCCATGCAGCGCGCCGGCGACAAGAGGCGTGTCGGCGAGATCCTCGTCGCGCACGGAATCGTCACGCCCCGGGACATCGACCGCTTCATGCGCCACCAGATCGAGACGGTCGTATTCGACCTCATGTCGTGGTCGGAGGGATTCTTCTCGTTCACCGAGGAGCCGCCGCGCCCGATCCGGAAGGACATAGCTGTTCGTGTCAGCACGGAGTCTCTTCTGATGGAGGGGGCGCGACGCATCGACGAGTGGTCCCGCATGGCGGACAAAATCCCCGACGCCCGTGTCACGCCGCGGCTCGCGCCACTCGATGACGGCCCCGAATCGTTCATCGATCTTCTCCCCCGCGAGTGGGAGGTGCTGTCGGTGATCGACGGAGAAAGAAATCTGCACGAGATCGCCAAGCGACTGGTCCTCCCCGAGTTCGAGCTCGCCAAGATCATCTACGGAATGCTGAGCACCGGCCTCATCGAGATCATGCCCCAGGAAGGGGGGATGGCGCATGTCTGAGGCTGCACGCACGCTCTTCGCCACCGCTATCGGCGAAGCGGAGCAGACTGCACTGTTGCTCGATTCGTCGGGTGCACCTCTGGCGGGTAGCTACATCGACCAGCGGGGGCACGACATCTCGCGGGAGATCGGGTCCGCGCTGAACGGCGTCAGCAAGGAAGTGTCGCGGTCAATGCGGCTCCTCTCACTGGGCGCGTGGACCGCAGTGGTGATCGAGACCGAAGCTGCCACGATCGCGCTGGCGCCAGCCGCACAGGACGGGGTGGTCCTGCTCGCGTCTTCGTCCAGCGTGCCGCTCGGACTGGTGCGGCGTGTTCTCACCCGTTCAATCGCGCTGGCGATCAACTGGATGAGTGGACGCGCATGAGACTCATCGGCGAGGTTGTAGCTACCCTCTCACATCTTCCCGGAGTCGTCGTGGCCATGGTGGTAGGCGCCACCGACGGGCTCATCGTCGAGACGAGCGGCATCAAGGGCGGCGCAGCCGGCGACCCGGATCCACGAAAGCACACGGCCGCGCTCGCAGCCTATCTTTATTCCAAAGCTACTCGCGCGGCGGACGCGGCGCGGCTCGGAACCCCGGCGTTCATGCGGTTGGAAGCAGAGAAGGGTCACATCTGCGTCGTCGGCGCGCGCGACGTAGTGCTCGTCACGATCGTCACTCCTGACGCCAACCTGGGACGAGTGAGACTCGACATGATGAACGCAGCCCGAGGCAATTTGTGACCGACCCGACGGTAGCAGAAGCCTGGGTCGCCGCTCCGCTGCGGCGCCTGATGGAGGACGCGCGCCTCATCTCCGGCGTTCTGCTCTATCCGACCGGAAGGGCAGTGGGCCAGTTCGGGTTCTCGAACGCGGCCGATGTCATGTCCATCTGTGCATTGACATCCGCGATCAACGCTTCCGCGCGCGAGCTCGGCCGCCAGCTTGACGGCAAGCCTTTCTATGAGATGCACCACACCGGTGCCGAGCGCCAGGTTTTCATGGCTCGCTGCGCTGCCGGTGCGCAGGAGCTTCTGTTCGTCGGAGTTTTTGATAGTGAGAGCTCGCTCGGCGTGGTGGAGATCTACTTCGAGGAGTTCCAGACGGCGCTCGAGAAGCTGCGTCCGGAAACCCAGGCTCCGGGGATCGGACCTTCCGGGGACTTCGAAGGCGAGCTGAATCGCAGCCTCGACGCACTGTTCGGCCCGATAGGGAAGCGGTAAATGTCCGTCGTCAACTACGGAACCCGCGAGATCACGTGCAAGATCGTGTACTACGGTCCGGGAAGGTCGGGCAAGACGACCAATCTGCAGCACGTGTACTCACAGCTGCCGGAGGAGAGAAAGGGCAAAATGGTCTCGCTGGCGACGGAGACCGACCGCACCCTTTTCTTCGATTTCCTTCCGCTCGATCTGGGAACGATCTCCGGATTTGCGACCCGCTTTCAGCTCTATACGGTTCCGGGCCAGGTGTACTATGCAGCCACGCGAAAGCTCGTGCTTCAGGGAGTGGACGGCGTGGTGTTCGTGGCCGACAGCCAATCGCGCCAGCTGGCCGAGAATATCGAGAGCCTGCAGGATCTGCACGCGAACCTCGCCGACGAAGGCCTGGATCCGCGCACGCTTCCGCTCGTGATGCAGTACAACAAGCGCGATCTGCCGCCGACCGAGATAAGCTCGATCGAGGAGCTCGATGAGACGCTCAACTTCCGCAGCGTCCCGTACTTTGCCGGCAGCGCGGTCAACGGCGGCGGGGTTTTCGAGACGCTCCGCAGCATCGCGTCGATGGTCCTGTCGCGCCTCAGCGCGCCTGCCGCGAAGGAATCTTGATCGATGGCAGCGGACTCGAAGAAGGGCGCGGAAGAGGATAGCGGTGAATTCGCCGACTTCATGGCGGACATCAGCCAGGAGATTGCCGAGCGCGTCGAATCGCTCGGCGCCGCGCCCAGGGTGCAGCCAGAAACCAGGAAGGAAACCCCGGTCTCCCACGACGCCGGTCTCATTCTCAACTGGGATAACGTGGTCGATCGCATGATCGAGGACATGCGCTGATGGCAATCAAGGGTAGCCTGAAGGAGGCAAGCCTCCCCGACGTTCTGCAACTGCTCTCGATGGGCAGAAAGACCGGCTGCCTCGGGCTATCGTTCCACGACAGCTTCGGCTCGATCTACTTCGACACCGGCCGCATCTGTCACGCCGCGATAGTGAATCGTCCCCTCGATACCGAAAACGCAGTTTACACGCTGTTCACGTGGACGAGCGGCACCTTCAACTTCGAGCCCGGTGTCGAGCCCGAGGATGGCGCCGAGCGCGTCTCGGTCGATCCACAGTCGTTGCTGCTGGAGGGAGCTCGCCGGGTCGACGAGTGGTCGCTGATCGAGAAAAAGATTCCGAGCTTCGACGTCGTGTTCAGCATTGACCGCCCGAAGCTGATGCTGAACAGAGACCCGCTTTCCCCCGAGCAGGAGGCACTGCTTCCTCTTTTAGATGGACACCGTGACATCAACGGATTGATCCGCGACTCGGGCCTCGGCGAATTCGAAGTAGGGAAGGCGCTGTATGGATTGGTCAACGCGTCCTTCCTGCTACCGGTGGGTCGCAAGAGGACCACGCCTACACTGCCGCGCAACGCGAGCCCGCTCGAGCGTCGCGAGCTCGCGAGCGCTTTGTACAGAGCGGGAATGCACGACGAAGCGCTGCGCGAATTCCGTGCGCTGGTCGAGGAAGCCGCGGATCCCGTCGCGTCCTTTCATCTTGGCCTGATCGCGCTGAGGCGGAAGGAATGGGCCGCGGCCGTGAACGCATTCATGACAGCCGCGCCGAACGCCCCGAGCAAGATGACGCTGCTGCATAATCTCGCGCTCGCTTACGAGCAACTGAAGCAGCTGGAGAAGGCGAAGCTCGTGATTGACCGCGCGCTCGCGGCCGGAGGGAATACGGACCCGCTCATTCAGCTCGAAGCGGCGGTCATCGCGCTGCATCTCGGCGATCTGCAATCGGCCAAGGTGGCCTTGAGCGAAGCCCGGAGTCTGTGGACTTCCAGCCCACCGCCCCCGGTGTGGTTCCACTATGCCGCCCAGGTCGCCGTAATGACGGACGACCCCGACCGCGAGATGCTGCTCCTCGCGGCGGCAACCGAGACGCACCCTGAGTCGCCGGTGCTGCTCAACAATCTCGCGGCGGCTTACCTCAAGCGTGGAGAGTATGCGCAGGCGCGGGATACGGCGGAAAAGGGATTGGCGCTGGCACCGGAGCTTCCGCAGCTGCGCCGCAATCTCTCATCCGCGCTCGAGGGAATTTCGCGCGAGGATCGGAAGCTGGCGCAACCGACCAATCGCTCCTGACGGAGCGCGGGTGCTGATCCTGGGCGACGACGCCGAATTCCGGGCGCTGACGGACAAGATCACGCGTGATCGCGGATTCCAGTGCTCCAGCTACAAGGACAAGTGTCTGCGCCGGAGGATCGCGGTTCGCATGCGCGCGCGGGGCACCCTGAGCCACACGGAGTATGCGGACATCCTCGACGCCGATCCGCGCGAGTACGAGCGTCTCATGCGGTCGCTAACCATCAACGTCACGAAATTCTTCCGCAACTGGGACACGTTCTCCGTGCTGGAGCAGAAGGTCATTCCCGCGTTGTGGGAACGGGGTGAGCGCGAGCTCCGCGTCTGGAGCGCAGGCTGCGCGTCGGGAGAAGAGCCATACTCCGTCGGCATCCTCATGCACAAGCACGCGGCCGAGACCAATCAGCGGTCGCAGCTCGAGGCGGTCTCAATCGTTGGAACCGACATCGACACCGATTGCCTCGCCCATGCGGAGCGCGCGTTCTATGGCGACTCAGCTCTTGGCGACACACCGGCCGCGCTCAACGAACGGTACTTTCCTGAGATAGCGGGGATGTTCACGATGCTGCCCGAGGTTAGACGGCTCGTGACCTTTCAGCGCAGCGACCTGCTGCGGTCAGCGCCGCCATTCGAGGATATACATCTCCTCGTGTGCCGCAACGTCGTCATCTACTTCGAGCGCGAAGCCCAGGACGCGCTGTTCGCGGAATTCCATCGTGCGCTGGCGCCTGGCGGGTTCCTCGTTCTCGGGAAAGTCGAAACGCTGCTCGGCGCTGCCCGCGGCCTGTTTTCTCCCGTGAATGCGCGCGAGCGCATCTTCAGGAAGATCTAGCTTCGCTTGCCGCGACTCAAATGAGCGAGCCACTCTCGACCGTACTGGTCGTCGACGACAGCGGTTTCATGCGCAAGCTCATCGCGGAGATGGTCGAGTCCAGCGGAGAATACCGCGTGGTCGGCACCGCTACGGACGGGTTGGATGCGCTGGAGAAGATTCGGACACTGGCGCCGGACATCGTCACGCTGGACATCGAGATGCCCCGGCTCGACGGGCTTCAGGCGCTGGAGCAGATCATGAAGGAGATGCCTCGCCCCGTAGTGATGTTGAGCGCGGCGGGGTCGGAGCGTGGCAACGAGATGACGTTACGCGCCCTCGAACGCGGCGCGATCGAATTCGTGCGAAAGCCATCCGGCCCCATCAGTATAGATCTGCTGACAGTTCGCGAGGAGCTGACCGCGGCGCTGAATGCCGCCCGAGCAGTGAACATGACAGGAGTTCGCACTCCGCCCAGTCCGACTGCTCGCGTCACCGCTGACCTATCCTCGAAAAAATCGGCCGGCTCGGCGGCGCAAGTGGTGGCGATCGCTGCATCGACCGGCGGCCCGCGCGCGCTCGGCGAGATCATTCCCCATCTGCCGGAAAACCTGGGAGCGGCCGTGCTCATCGTTCAGCACATGCCCCGCGAATTCACGCGCACGCTCTCACACCGTCTCGACGTCATGAGCCCTCTCCCCGTCTCGGAGGCGAAAAATGGCGAGCCACTGAGGGAGAATCACGTCTATCTCGCGCCGGGAGGCTTTCACATGCGAGTGGATGGTGAAACGGGAAATGCCACCATCCAACTCGACACCTCGCCGACAATTTGGGGCGTCAGGCCCGCGGCTGATCCGCTCTTTGCGTCAGTGGCTGAAATCTTTGGCGCGTCCGCGATTGGCGTCATCCTCACCGGGATGGGCCGCGATGGGGCCGAGGGTCTGCGGCAAATTCGCGATGCCGGTGGAACCGCCGTGATCCAGGACCGCGACAGCTCGATCATTTATGGAATGCCCCAGGCAGCACTCTCCCTCGCGGGGGCTGATCGCATCGCCGCCGCGCAAGACATGCCACGCGTCATCAGAGATTTGTGCAGGAAGAACAAGAGAGCCATTGGCGGATGAACAACCGCCGCGTATCGTTTGATGATCCGCTACCAGCGTCGCGGACCTCCGATGTTGGTTCTCTTCTTGTTGGTTCGTCGTGCTCAACACAGACAGAGGGAAAATGAACGAAGGCAGAGTAGACGATGCGTAGAATGCTGGTTACAGGGGCCGCCGGATTCATCGGAACCAACTTCGTCCATTTCTGGGCTGAGCATCATCCGGCCGACGTCGTCGTCGGGCTGGATGCACTTACTTATGCCGGAAACCTGTCCAACCTGGAGCCGCTCGCCAATCAGGAGCGATTTACGTTCATCAAGGGCGATATCCGCGATGGCGACGGAATGCACGAAATCATTCAACGGGAAGGAATCGACACGATCGTTCATTTTGCCGCCGAGTCGCACGTTGATCGGTCGATCCACGGTCCCGATCCGTTCATCGATACGAACGTGAGAGGCACACACGAACTGCTCAAGGCGGCCCGAACAGCGTGGACAGAGGACTGGTCAGGCGGAGCGCGCCGCTTCCACCACATCTCCACCGATGAGGTTTATGGCAGCTTGAGTCCGACCGCACTCCCGTTCACCGAAGAGGCCGCCTATTGTCCCAACTCGCCCTACGCAGCTAGCAAGGCGGCGGCAGATCACCTCGTTCGCGCGTATCACCACACCTATGGTCTGCCGGTAACTACTACGAACTGCTCGAACAACTACGGCCCGTATCACTTTCCGGAAAAATTGATCCCGCTCACGATTGTAAACGCCCTCGATGGGAAGCCGCTTCCCGTGTACGGTGACGGCCTCCAGATACGCGATTGGCTGTACGTTCGCGACCACTGCCGGGGCATAGAGCGAGTTCTGGAAAAAGGACGGCTGGGGGAGACTTACAACCTCGGCGGGAATTCGGAGCGAAAAAACCTCGATGTAGTGAAGGAAATTTGCGCTCATTTAAACAAGATCTTCGCCGAGGACGAGAAGATTCGCGAGCGCTTTCCGAAATGCCCGGCTGCGCTAGGAGGGGATACGGCGGAGCTGATCACCTTCGTAAAGGATCGTCCTGGCCACGATCGACGGTATGCAATCGACGCGATGAAGGCGACGCTTGAAACCGGCTACGGACCTGCGGAATCGTTCGAGACGGGTCTCCTGAAAACGGTCAAATGGTTCATCACGAACGAGCCCTGGTGGCGCTCGGTGATGGATGGCAGCTATCGCGACTGGGTCGAGCTCCATTATTCGGGGACCCCAAAGGCCAAGGCATAAGGGGGTATACGCGCTATCGCGTGGCCCGCTCGGGTTGACACGCATTTCCTCGCACCCTACACTACCTCGCTTATGGCCAAAACCGATCTTGCCAGTGGTCCGAGAGCGGGCCGCGATTCCGCGCGGCGGCGCTCGTGGATCTATTGGACCGTCGCCACAGTAGTGTTGCTCGCCGGCTTCGCCGATCTGGCCCGCGGGGGCGAGACGCTAGCCCCGATTCTGCTCGTGATCGGGTACTGCGTGCTGGTGCCGCTGGCCATCCTCCGGTGAGAGCACGGGCTCGGTTTCTGCACCGGGCGAGTAGCTCAGTTGGTTAGAGCGCCTGCCTTACACGCAGGATGTCGGGGGTTCGAGTCCCTCCTCGCCCATTTATGGATTCCAGGGACCCACGGATCGGGAGGTGGGGTAAACATGAGTACCGATTTGGAGGTTATACCATTGAAGGCACGTCTACGTCATTCAGGTCTCGTTCTCACAGCGCTCGCGGCAATCACTGCATCGCCCGTGCTTGCCCAGAGTGGCAAAACTGGCGAGCGAGTGATGATCCCGACGCTCCAGAGCTCGGACAAGGAACTGGGAGTTCAGGCTGCGGAAGCCATCCGCAACCAGCTGCAGAAGCAGACCAACGTCCGCGAACTCATCGTGGTTCCCAAGGCTGACATCAACAACAGCCTTGTGTCTTCCGGCTACTCGCCGACCGATGCGCTGGCGCCCGGCGATGCGAAGGCGCTCGCGACACTGGTTCGCGCGCCGCAGTATCTCGAGGGGAGCATCACCAAGACCCCGACGGGCTACAAGATCGACTCGCGGCTCATCATCTCCCGCGATATGACCAAGGCTCAGGCTCTGCCGACCGCGCAGGGCGCAAAGCTCGATGATGCGGCAAGCCAGGTCGCCCGCGCGATCAAGGACGCGCGCCGCCAACTTGCGGGCGAGGAGAGCTGCCACAACAACGTTGCTCAGGGCAAATACAAGGAAGGCGTGGCCGCTGCGCGTGCCGCAATGGCGGGTTATCCGAACGCCAACATCGCGGCTGTCTGCCTGGCCGAGGGTTATGCGGGATTGAAGATGGACGATTCCGTAATCGCCGTGACGGAGCGCATCCGGGCGAACGACCCGCGCAACATCAAGGCGCTCAGGATGCTCGCCGAGCTCTACCAGGCGAAGAAAGATCCGAAGGGTCTCAACGTGCTCAGCCAGCTGGCGGCCGCCGATCCGACCAACATCAAGCTCATTCAGGATGTAGTGAACGAGTACGCGCGCACCGGACAGGCTCAGCGCGCGATTCCACTCGTTCGTGATCTTCTGCAGAACAATCCGGGCGACCCGCAACTGCTGAATCTTGCGTGGCTGGTCTATCTCCGTGCGAACGACTATCAGGGCGCGATCGACATTGGGAACGAGATGATCCGCGTCGACACCGCTGCCGCATCGGCCGACTACTACTCGCGTCTGGCCGGTGCTTACGCGGCGCTCAACCAGCCGCAAAAGGCGTCGGAAGCTGCGGCGCGAGGCATGGCGAAGTTCCCGAACGACGCGAACCTTGCTCTGTTCAATGCGCAGGCGCTCTACAAAGCGGGCCAGCTTCAGCAGGCGCTGGCCGCGGCGAAAAAGTCGGTCACGGCGAATCCGAAGAACGCAAACGGGTACTTCCTCCTCGCCACGATCCAGGGCGCCTTGAATCAGTACGACGACGTCATGAATACGCTCAATCAGGCGAAGCTCAATGGTGCTGATGCGACCGCTCTGTCGCAGATCGCCCTGCAGCAGGGAAGCAACGCGTATAAGGCTGGACAGGGCACGAAAGATCGCGCCGATTTCCAGCGCGCCATCAAGTTCCTCCAGCTCTCCGATCAGTTACAGAGCTCGGCGGACGCCAAGTTCCTGCTCGGTGCCAGCGCGTTCTCGCTTGGTCAGAGCGCGACCATCGATGCCAACGAGAAGCGGAGCTGCGACCTGGCGCGGATGGCTCGTGATGCGTTCAACCTCGCGTCGATCAACCTGCCGGCAGGCGGACAGAAGTACCCGAACGAGGCCGCTCAGCTCATGACGGCGATTCCGCAGTTCACGCCCGCCGTCGACAATGAGGTGAAACGCTTCTGTAAGTGACTGAGTCCGCGA
The DNA here is from genome assembly GCA_030774785.1 of Gemmatimonadota bacterium. Taxonomy (GTDB): domain Bacteria; phylum Gemmatimonadota; class Gemmatimonadetes; order Gemmatimonadales; family Gemmatimonadaceae; genus UBA4720. Next base: position 61,570 of record JALYKM010000195.1, on the reverse strand, counting down.
CCGGCCGCTGGGAGAGCTCCTACCATGCGCCGGTCATGGTCAAAGAAGTGGTGGCGCTTTTTGCTGGCGCCGATCAAGTACTCGATTGCACTCTGGGCGGTGGAGGGCACAGTGAAGCCCTCCTCGCCTCCGGCTCCTCGGTTGTAGCGCTCGACCGCGACGAGGCGGCCATAAGTGAAGCCAGAAAGCGGCTGGCGCCTTATGAGGCGTCAGGCCGCTTTCTGGCTATCAGGGGGAATTTCGGCGAGATCGACCGCTTTCCGGAGCTCCAGCGACGCGCCTTCGACGCGATCCTGGCCGACCTCGGCGTTTCCTCGCACCAGATAGATGCCGACGACCGAGGTTTCTCTTTTCGACCTGGCGCGTTACTCGACATGAGGATGGACCGTCGCTCTACTACGACCGCCGCCGAATTGCTGAACACGCTGGATGAAGCCGACCTATCCCACATCTTTCGCGACTACGGAGACGAGCCCCGCGCCAATCGGCTGGCTCGGGAGATCGTGCGTCGCCGGGACCGAAAACTCATGAAGGTGAGTGACGACCTCGTCGATGCGATCCGGGGCGCGTTCGGCGCGCGCATGGGACCCGGTGATTTTGCGCGCCTCTTCCAGGCCGTTCGCATCGCCGTGAACGACGAGCTCGCGATGCTCGAAAGAGCGCTGCCTCTCCTGCGCGACAAGCTGAAGCCTGGCGGGCGGCTCGCCGTCATTTCGTACCACTCGGGCGAAGATCGGCTCGTCAAGCACACGTTGCGGGGTTGGAGCCAGTCATGCATTTGCCCGCCCAAACAGCCTCGCTGCACGTGCCGGGGTAAAGCGCTTGGCGAGGTGCTCACCAAGCGCGCTCTCACCGCGAGTCCTGAAGAGACCGCTCTCAATCCGCGCTCGCGCAGCGCCCGATTACGCGCATGGCAAAACGCAGCGTAGCCATGCGGGGAAGGACCCTGGTTGCAGTCGTACTCGGCGCGTTTCTACTGGTCGCGCTGTCCATCGTCTGGCGCCGAACGATCGGCATCGGTGAGTCGGAACGCATGGCCCAGCTCGACTCCAAGCGCGTCGAGCTGGAGGGCGAAAGGGTTCGCCTCGAAAGCGAGATCCGGGACGCGTCCACGCGGCAGACACTCGGCGCGACGGTGGAGCGCCGGCTCGGGATGCACATTCCCTCCGACCAGCAGGTCGTGATTCTGCCGCGAGCGACGCGATGAAAGCGCCCAACCGTATCGCAATAATTCACACCTTCTTCGTGCTGTTCGCCCTCGCGCTCGTTGTGCGTGCCGCAAAGGTGCAGGTCGTCGAGGGCAAGCAATGGGTCGCGCGCGGAAGGCGACAGCAATTCTTCGCTTCCGCTATCTCCGCCCCGCGTGGTGAGATACTCGACGCGAGCGGCAACACCCTCGTCGAGAGTCGCGAGATGACGCGCGTCGCCCTCGCACTGCCAGAGGTGCGCGACACCGCGTTCGTCCTCAGAGCCCTCCGCCGAGCTCGGCTCGATGCCTCCGCGGTGCATGCTGCCATAGAGCGCCGACGCAGGTGGATCGATCTCCCTGGACTCTACACGGCTTCGGACGTCGCATCGATCTCGAACCTGAACGGCGTGCACCTGACTCCGGTGCTTCAGCGGGTTTACGCGAACTCCGGAGGCATCAAGCGGATCGTCGGCTCGCTCGACGGTCGCGGCAATCCGCTGGATGGCCTCGAGCTGGCACTCGATGCCATCCTTCGCGGCGATTCAGGAAAAATGAGTCTGGCACGCGACAAGAACGGACGCCCGATCGATTCCCCCGACGGGTGGACCGATCATCCGAGGCCCGGCTCGACGGTGATGTTGACGATCAACAATACCCTGCAGGACATCTGCGAGCGGGAGCTGTCGGTCGCCGTCGACAGTTTGAAGGCGGAAGGCGGAGACATCGTAGTGATGAATCCGCATACGGGAGAAATCCTCGCACTCGCCAGCAACAGAGTCGGGCGCACGACATTCGGCAATACAGCGGTCACCGAGCCATTCGAGCCCGGCTCGACACTCAAGCCATTCGTCGCCGCGTCGCTCCTCGAGTACGGGCTTGCGCGTCCCACCGACATCGTGAATACCCACAACGGCAGGCTCGAGCTTGATGGACGTGTCATCAGCGACATGCACAAGGCGTCGGAGCTTTCCCTCGCCGACGTGATCAGGTTCTCCAGCAACGTCGGGATCGTCGAGTTCGGCCAGCGCCTCACGCCTCGGCAGAAGTATGAGGGGTTTCGCGACCTTGGCTTCGGGATGCCGCTCGGTGTTCCGCTTCCGGCGGAAGCAACGGGAACACTTCGCGAGCCGAAACAGTGGTCGCGGCAGACGAGCGCCTCGATCCTGATGGGATACGAGATCGCCGTCACTCCGTTGCAGCTCGTTACCGCGTACGCGGCGATCGCAAATGGAGGAGAGCTGCTCGAGCCGCACCTCGTGAAGGAGGTTCGCGGGATCGATGGAAAGGTCCTCTACCGCGCCAAACCCCGCGCAGTGCGGCGTGTGATGTCGGGTGAGGTTGCGCGCACCGTTGAGCAGATGCTTCTGGCCGTTGTCCAGGAAGGCACCGCCACCAAGGCCGACCTCGCGACGTTCGAGGTTGCTGGCAAGAGCGGCACGGCGCGCCGCACCTCACAGAACGCCGGCTATACCGCGGGCAACTACACCGCATCGTTCGTTGGGCTCTTTCCGGGAAACGATCCGCAATACGTCGTGCTGGTCAAGCTGGATAGTCCGAAGGGTGTGCACTACGCAGGCGGTGACATTGCCGCCCCGGTGACACGAATCGTTCTGCGCGCCGCGCTGGCTGCCCGTGATGCTGCGCTCGATCGCGAAGGACTCGCAGCGTCCGAGAAGTCGACGATCGCGCCGGCGGGTGATCCTTCCGGCAAATCGACATCCGCTTCGGGAGCGCGGTTCGCTCGCGTAAGCCGCGGTGATGCCACCGACCCTGTCGATCGGGCGTCTTACGACCCGTCGGATAACCTGACGCCGCGCACGCCGGCGGAGGGAACGACTTCGTACGTCGTGGAGCTGCCGGCATCGCCGAGGTCGACTGCAGTCGCGCCGGTCGCGCTTGCGCCCCGTCCGATTCCCGATGTGAGAGGCCTGTCCGTCCGCGAAGCTGTGCGGGCGCTTCACGGCGCGGGTTTTCGCGTCCGCCTGGTGACCGCGTCTTCTTCCGGCACTTTGCCCACGGCCGGCACCGTCGCCGCGCCCGGGAGCATGGTTCAGCTCACCCGCCCTCTGGAATGAGAGTGCGTGTCGCAGACATCAAAGCCGCGCTCACCAGGCACGGTTTGCTTGCCGGAGTCAAGGGCGAGCTACCGCTGGAGTCGAGCGGCATCTCGGACGACAGCAGGAAGGTTGCGCGCGGTGACCTGTTTGTCGCCGTACGCGGCTGGAATAGCGACGGCCACGATTTTCTCGACGCGGCCGCCCAACGCGGTGCGTCCGCCGTCATCGTGGAAGATGCGGCGCGCACATCACTTCCGGCGCTCGTGGTGCTTGAGGGCCGGCGTGCTGCGGCAATTGCCGCAGCAACTGCTTACGGCGACCCCGCCCGCAATCTGACCCTGCTCGGCGTTACCGGCACGAATGGGAAGACGACTACGACATCGATCATGCGCCATCTATTCGACGATGGCGGCGCAGCCGGTGCTTCCATTGGGACGCTCGGCGTTCTCGTTGGAAGCGAGGGAGAGGTGCTGCCGGGCGGAAGTGGACTGACAACGCCGGGCCCGGTGGAGCTGCAGAGAATCCTGCGCGAGCTGGCCGATCGTGGCGTGAAGACGGTGGCGATGGAGGTCTCGTCGCACAGCCTGGATCAGAGACGCGTCGACGGACTCGAGTTCGACGCCGTGGTCTTCACCAATCTCACGCGCGATCATCTCGACTATCACGGAACCATGGATGCCTACCTGAAGGCGAAGGGTCGTCTTCTCGATTATCTGAAGCGTGACGGAACCACCGTGGTGAACGCAGATGCTCCGGAGTGGTCGGTCCTCGAGTCACCATCGCGCCGTCTTACGTTCGCGGTGCGTGTTGCCGGTGACATCAGAGCGCGCAACGTCCGTTACACGTCTCAGGGCAGCGAGTGGACGCTGGTTACTCCGCGCGGCTCGGCGGACGTGACGCTGCCGTTGATCGGCGAGGTCAACGTCGAGAATAGTCTCGCCGCGGCAGCCGCCGCCTTTGCGTTGGGGCAGTCACCCGCCGCAATCGCTAACCGTCTGGCTTCCGTGCCACAGGTCGCAGGGAGACTGGAGATCATCTCTACGCGCCCGACTGTATTGCGTGACTACGCCCACACGCCCGATGCCCTGGAGCGGAGTCTCGGGACGGCTCGCGCCTTCACACGCGGAAAGCTGATCGTCGTCTTTGGCTGCGGCGGCGATCGCGACAAGGGCAAACGTCCTCTCATGGGAGAGATCGCCGAGAGGGACGCCGATTGCGCCATCGTGACGAGTGACAACCCGCGCACTGAGGATCCCGATTCGATCATCGACGACATCGAGGCGGGGATGCGCGGATCGACGCATGAGCGATTTACGGACAGGCTTGCGGCAATACAACGGGCAATAGATCTGGCGGAGGATGGAGATATCGTCCTGCTCGCGGGCAAAGGCCATGAGACCTACCAGATCCGCGGAACCACGTCCTACCCATTCGACGAGAAGGAGATTGTAAGAGAGATGACCGGGAGTCACGCGTGAGCACCGGGTTCTGGACGCTCGACCGGATCGCGGCCGCGCTCGAGGAGCACGCGGCGGGATCGCACCCTCGCGGCTCGGCGTCCGTCACCGGCATAACCACCGATACGCGAAAGATCGGGAAGGGAGACGTGTTCGTGGCGCTCAAAGGAGAGAGATTCGACGGTCACGATTATCTGCGTGACGCTGTTCGTGACGGAGCCTCGGCGCTCGTGGTGTCGCGAGTGCCCAAGCTCAATTCCCTTGGCGTTCCAGTCTACGAGGTGCGCGACACCCTCGTCGCGCTGGGCGCTCTCGCGCGCTATTGGCGCCGCGCGTGGGGCAAGACCATCATCGGGGTGGCCGGCAGCAATGGGAAGACGAGCACAAAGGATCTGATCAGGGCCGCTCTGAGCGGTTCCTATTCGGTGCACGCAACGACCGGAAATCTCAACAATCGAATCGGTGTCCCTCTCTCGCTCCTTTCTCTCCAGCCCGACGCGGAAATAGCCGTCATCGAGCTCGGTACCAGCCTTCCCGGCGAGGTGGCGATTCTTCGCGACATCTCCGAGCCCGACATCGCGCTGGTGACGTCCATCGCTGAGGAGCACCTGGAAGGACTGGGTGATCTGGCCGGTGTTCTCCGCGAGGAGGCGGCGGTCTACGACGTCGTCGCTGTCGGCATCGCACCCTCAGCACAGCCGGAAATCGCGGAGGCAGCTCGCGGAAGCGCCGGACGCGTGATCGTCGCGGGGCTCGAGCCGACCGCTGACTTGAAACCGGATCGCTGGGAGATCGGCGCCGATGGACTTGGTGTCATCGTGATAGCGGGCGCGACCGTCCGGCCTCCGATGCGCGGCCTGCACAACCTGCGGAACGCGATGCTGGCTCTCGCCGTCGCCCGTGAGTGCGGCGTCAGCTATGACGACGCCGCAGCTGGCATCGCCTCCATGCCGCAGCCGAAGATGCGGGTTGCGTGGGAACAAGTGGGTGATGTCACTCTGATCAACGACGCCTACAACGCCAATCCGGGCTCGACTCGCGCGGCGATCGAGCTGCTCCAGGGAACCGGTAGCGGACGGCAGAGGGTAATCGTCCTAGGTACGATGCGGGAGCTCGGTGCGGCATCGGCGCAGTGCCATGCCGACATCGCTGGTCTCGCGTTGGCATCTGGCGCCGACATCGTTGCCGGCATTGGAGAGTTCGCCCCTGCGCTCGAGCAGCAGAATGAGCGAGAGCGAGTGATCACTGCGCCTGATGTCGAAGACCTCTGGCCGCAGCTTCAGGCCAGGCTCCAGCGCGACGCTATCATTCTGCTCAAGGCGTCGCGCGGGGTGCAGCTCGAGCGCCTCGTTCCACATCTAACCACCTGGGCTACTGCATAGTGCTGAACTATCTGCTCGTTCCGTTCGTAGGATTGCCGCATTTCGGATTTCTGCGACTGTTCCAGTGGATAACGTTTCGTGCGGCGGGCGCGGCAGTGACGGCACTTCTGCTAACCTTCGTGGTGGGCCCGGGAATCATGCGTCGATTGCGCCGGATGCGGCTCCACCAGGTTATCCGCGAAGGAACTCCTGACGCGCATCAGCAGAAGGGCAGGACGCCTACCATGGGCGGCTTGATCATTCTGGGCGCCACTCTCATCAGCACGATTCTATGGGCCAAGCTCGACAACCGCTATGTGCTGCTGGCGATGGTCTCGATGGCGTGGATGGGAGCTATCGGCTTCTGGGATGATTACCTGAAGCTGAAACAAAAACTCGCCGGGAAGAAGAACACGGGACTGGTCGAGAGCTACAAGCTCGCCGGACAGGTGACACTGGGTTTTGCGCTCGGCTACTACATCTGGAAGCATCCGATTTCGTCGCTGCCCGGCGCATCGACCACGTTGCCATTCTACAAATACATTCTGATCGTGCCCCTGACGGCTGGTCTTGGGTGGCTGTACGTGCTGTTCGTCACCTTCGTCATGACCGGCACCAGCAACGCGGTCAACATCACGGACGGCCTCGATGGTCTCGCTGCTGGCCTCACCGCAATCGCCGCACTGACCTTTGCGTTCTATGCGTACGTCGTGGGACGCGTCGACGCGAGCCAGTACTTGTATGTCTACTACCTGCGCGGCGCCGGTGAGCTGACCGTATTCTGCACAGCGGTCATGGGTGCATGTATAGGATTCCTCTGGTACAACACCCACCCCGCCGAAGTCTTCATGGGCGATACCGGATCGCTCGCGCTCGGCGGCGCGCTGGCAGCGGTGGCGATTCTTCTCAAGTCCGAGTTTCTACTTCTGCTGGTCGGCGCTGTCTTCGTAGCCGAGATGATGTCTGTGATCGTGCAGCGCCTCGTGTTCAAGTATCGGAAGCGACGATATGGACTGGAGTACGCCCGCGAGCACAGGGTCTTCAAGAGAGCGCCCCTTCACCACCACTTCGAGATCAAGGGCTGGGACGAAGCGCAGGTCGTGGTGCGATTCTGGATCATTGGAGTCCTGTTCGCCTTCATCGCCCTGAGCACGCTCAAATTGCGATGACCTCGCGGGTGCTCGTGCCGCTAGAGGGCGAGATCGCCGTTGTCGGCCTCGCTCGCAGTGGCCGTGCCGCAGCGATGCTGCTGAGGAAGCACGGCTATAACGTTTATGCATCCGATGTAGCTTCCTCGCCAGACACCGGCAGTTGCGCCGAGGAACTGCGCGCGCAAGGCGTCGTCGTGGATGTCGGCCGTCACGACCTGGAGCGGCTGGAGCGCGCCAGTCTCGTTGTTGCCAGCCCAGGGGTGCCTCCTTCCGCGCGGCCTCTTTCCTTCGCGCGAGAGAAAGGCGTCCGGATAGCCAGCGAGGTCGAAGTCGCGCTCCATTTCCTCGAGGCCTCGCGGATCATTGCGATTAGCGGAACCAACGGCAAGACGACGACGACAGCGCTCATCGCTCACCTCTTGCGGGGACTCGATCTCGAAGCGGTCGAAGCTGGCAACATCGGCACGCCTCTTTCCGAGATTGCGAGCCGCGAGGAGCAGCCGAAATGGATCTCGCTCGAGATGTCGTCCTTCCAGCTCCACGATACACCGAGCCTCAAGCCGGACGTGGGAGTTCTGACGAATCTGAGTCCGGACCATCTTGATCGGTATGGGAGCGTAGAGGAGTACTATTCCGACAAGGCGCGCCTCTTCGCCAACGCTGATCCCAACTCAGTGTGGGTGGTAAACCGAGACGACAATGCGGTAACGGCGATGGTTCGCGATGTCGCTGGTCACAAATACCCCTTCTCGATCGCCGGAGACGCGCCGGCGCACCTCGATGTTCGCTCCAACCAGCTGGTGGTCATGGGTGCGCCGCTTCTCTCGCGTCAGGATCTCCCATTGCTCGGCTCGCACAACGTAGGGAATGCGCTCGCGGCATCGCTCGCGGTAATGGCAGCCGACCGCTCGCACCAGACGCAAAAGGCGAGAAGGGGGATTGCGGCCGCGCTCAAGACCTTTCGCTCGCTCCCCCACCGCCTCGAGCTCGTCGGAGAGTTCGGAGGAGTGCAGTGGATCAACGATTCGAAGGCGACGAACGTCAGCTCCACGGCGGTGGCAATTGACGGGATGGAGCGTCCAACCGTCCTCCTGTTGGGAGGGCGGCACAAAGGTGAAGCCTATACCTCGCTCGTCGAAGCAGTCCGGAGAAAAGTGAAGACAGTGATCGCTTACGGTGAAGCTGCGCCAATCATCGCCACGGACCTTCGGCCCGTTGTCGACGTCGTGCGTCTGGGCTCCGATTTCGAAGAGGTCATTCGAGCCGCCAGGGCGGCGGCTCAAGCCGGAGAGGCAGTGCTGCTGTCTCCGGCCTGCTCCAGCTACGACATGTTTGCGAATTACGAGGAAAGAGGCGAGCGGTTCCGCGAGCTCGCGGCAAAGGAAGCGTAATGGAAGCATCGACAAATCTGACGCACCGCTGGCGCATGGGGCCTGAGGCGCGCGCTCTCGTCATCCTCATGGGTGTTTTGCTCGCGTTCGGCCTCGCGACGGTATACAGCGCCAGCGCCATCGTCGAGATGCAGGCGGGTTACGGCCACGCGCACCTTCTGGTCCGACAGCTGATGGGTATGGCAGTGGGTCTCGCGCTCTTCGCGATTGCGGCGAAGATAGACGCAGAAGCATGGGAGAAGTGGGCTTGGCCCATAATGATCCTGTCGCTGCTTCTCCTCCTGATCGTGATCCTTCCATTCACCGGGAAAATCGCTCCGCGGATACACGGCGCCCGGAGATTCCTGTTCGGCGGCTCGCTTCAGCCTTCCGAGCTGGGCAAGCTCGCGGTGGTCCTGTGGACCTCGATGCTCATAGTGAAAAAAGGGCCGGCGCTGCGTCGTCTCACGAAGGGCCTGCTTCCTTTTCTCGTGGTCGTCGGGGCCATGGACATTCTGGTGATGCTCGAGCCCGATCTCTCGACGGCGATGATGTTCACTCTGGTGATGGGCATCGTCCTCTTTGCCGGCGGAGTGCGGATAGGTCATTTCGTGGCCCTGGGAGTGATGCTCATTCCGCTCCTCTACGTGAAGATCGAGCGGCTCAATTACGTTCTGCTCCGAATGTCGGCGTTTTTCGATCCCGGAGCTGCTCCGCTCGAGGTCAGCTATCAACTCCGCCAGTCGCTGATCGCTGTGGGATCGGGCCAAATATTCGGCGTCGGTTTCGGAAGGGGCCGGCAGCAGTACGGGTTTCTTCCGTTTGGCTATGACGACTTCATCGCCGGACACATCGGTGAAGAATGGGGATTCGTCGGGCTAGGCCTGCTCATATTTGCGTTCGGGCTCTACGCGGCCCTTGGATTTCGTATCGCCCGAAAAGCGAGAAGCCCGTTTCTTCAGCTCGTTGCGGTTGGACTGACCGTGACAATGGTGCTGACCGCGTATCTTCATATCGGTGTGGCAACCGGGTTGCTACCGACTACAGGCCTCACGCTGCCGTTCATTTCGTACGGCCGCTCGAATCTGATCCTCTCCCTCGTCATGACCGGAATCCTCATCAACATCGGCAGTACCCGCGAAAAGGTATTTGGCGTAGCAGCCACTGATCCCCATGCTCTTCGCGCGCTTCCGGCGCGATGAGGGTCATCTTCGCCGGCGGTGGCACTGGTGGCCACCTCTATCCCGGACTCGCGATCGCGCGCGCCCTGGTCAAGGCCGATCCACGTGTCGAGCCGTTCTTCATTGGCGCGCAGCGCGGCATCGAGCGCGACGTACTCCCACAAGTGGGGTTTCCTTTCGAGCTGCTCGATCTCCACCCGCTCTATCGTTCACGCCCCTGGCAGAACTGGAAGACCATTCGCGGCGCGATGAGCGCGTGGAGCAGAATCGCAGGGGAGGTGCGTAGCGAGCCCCCCGCGTGTGTAGTGGGAACGGGAGGGTACGCTTCCGGGCTCGCGCTTGCGTACGCGCTCGCGCACCATATTCCGTTTGTGCTGCAGGAGCAGAACACCCATCCCGGCATCACCGCGAAATTCTTCAGCCGCTTCGCCGAGCAGGTACACCTCGGCTTTCCGGAGGCACGGCGTCAGCTCTCCGCATCGAAGAAGACGGAAGTATTCGACTCCGGCAATCCGATCGAGCCGCCGCCGCCGGATGCTTTCCAGAAGGGTCCGGCTCGTTCGAAGTGGGGGTTTCCCGCGACCGGGGGAGCGGTGCTGCTCGTTTACGGGGGGAGCCAGGGATCGCAGGCGATGAATGAGGTAGTCGCCAAGTGGATCGATCAAGGGCTTCCAGCGGATCTGTTCGTGATCTGGGCGACGGGCAAGGCCAACTACGAAAAACTCGCTCGCTATGAGAGCGCCCAAGTGAAGGTCCGGGCCTATATCACTCCGATCTCCGAGGCGTACAGGGCTGCGGACTTCGCGCTGTCGCGGGCAGGCGCCATGGCGACCGCGGAGCTTTGCGCGTGGGGCATTCCGGCAATCGTAGTACCGTTGCCCACCGCGGCAGCGGATCACCAGACCGAAAATGCCAAAGCTCTCGCGACTGCCGGAGCAGCGGAGATGATCCCTCAGTCCGACCTGAACACTCAGACGCTCTCGCAAGCGGTGGGTTCAATGCTCGCAAATCCGGGCAAGCTCTCCAGCATGAGAGCAAAGGCTCTCGAGCGCGCCCGACCAACTGCCGCGGCGGACATCGCGGGACACATTCTTCGACTCGTCGCCCGCGAGCAAACCCGAGCTTGACGGGAGCCGGAGTCACACCGCGAAGACCAAGCTCAAATGGCTCCGTCGATGCGCCTGACCCGCGCCCGGTCCACTTCGTTGGGATAGCGGGGGCCGGAATGCGCGCGCTCGCTCAGCTCCTTGCGCAGCGCGGCGTAGTGGTGACCGGATGCGATGCGAATCCCGGCACGACGGAAGACCTCGAAGAGCTTGGCATTCGGGTCCTGAAAGGCCACAGCCCGGAGCATATCGCCGGCGCGCGTCAGCTGATCGTCACATCCGCCATGCCCAGGGATCATCCCGAGCTCGCCCGCGCCCGTGAGCTCGGAATCCCCATCACCAGAAGAGCAGAAGCGCTTGGTCAGGCAGTGGCTGGAGGAAGACTCGTCGGGATCGCCGGCACTCACGGCAAGACTACCACAACGGTAATGACGACCGCCGCTCTCGCCGCTGCCGGTCTCGAGCCAACCGGAATAGCCGGCGGTCGCGTCGCTGAATGGAGGGGCAATCTTCACTACGAGTCCGACGAGCTCTTCGTCGTCGAAGCCGACGAGTACGATCGTTCCTTCCTGACGCTCTCACCCTCGGTTGCTGTGATCACCAACATCGAGGCCGATCATCTCGATATCTACCACGATCTGGAAGACATCAGGACAACCTTCTCGCGTTTCGTGCGTGACACGCCGGCGATCGTTCTGTGCGCCGACGATGCGGGCGCGAGCACTCTCGCCCTTCCCGCGAGCTCCGAGGTGATTCGCTACGGCCTCACGTCGTCGGACGCACGGCTCATGGCGCGCGATATCCGACCAGACGGACGGGCGACGACGTTTTCCGTCGCTTACGACGGTCGTGCGTTAGGCGACGTCTCACTGCGCGTGCCGGGGCGCCACAACGTGCAGAACGCGCTCGGGGCGATCGGCGCCGGTTTCGCGCTCGGCGTCACTCTCGACCAGATGCGCGAAGGACTCGGTCAGTTTGGTGGAGTGGAGCGTCGCTTCCAGCACCTTTGCGATGTCGCCGGTCTCTCAATCGTGGATGACTACGCACACCATCCGACCGAGATCACAGCCACGATCCAAGCCGCGCGCGCGTCGTACCCCGGCCGCCGAATCGTAGCGGCATTCCAACCGCATCTCTTTTCCCGAACCCGCGACTTCTGCGAAGCGTTCGGTGAAGCCCTGTCCACCGCGGACGCGGTGTTCCTGGCCGAGATCTATCCAGCGCGGGAAAAGCCAATTCCCGGTATAACGTCGGATCTGATAGCTTCGTCACTCTCACGTGCGGGCCGGCCGGTGGTGTGGCAAGGCTCGCGCTTGGAGCTGTCGGATGCCCTCACCGAATTCGTGAAAAAGGGAGATGTCGTTATCACCATCGGCGCTGGCGACATAACGCAGACCGGGCCCGAGCTGAGGCGACGGCTCGAATCACGGCCCGGATGATAGACCGCGAGCGCCTCCGAAAGCCGGGGTGGAAAATCCTGGGCGCGCTTTTCCTGGTCGTGCTCATCATGGCGGGGGCGTGGGGGATGCGCGCGGGCGCCAGGCAGATGGCGTTCTTCCGTGTGCGGACGGTGGAGATCCACGGCGCTCACTATCTCCAGCCGAACGAGATCGTGGCGCGCCTCCAGATCGATACCCTCACGTCGCTTTGGGACGAACTCGAGCCTCTTCGCCAGAGAGTTCGACGTCATCCACAGGTATCCGATGTGCGGATCGAGCGCCGAATGCCGGGAACCCTGGTGGTGACGATCCAGGAGAATCTTCCGGTGGCTCTGATACAGACACCTGCCGGACTCCTGCCGTTCGACTCGCTCGGCCGACAGCTGCCAATCGATCCATCTCGGGCAAATCTGGATCTGCCCATTGTTGCGAGTACCGATCCTGTTCTTCTTAAGCTCGTTGGCGCGATCCGCGCCGCGGAGCCGCGCTTGTTCGCGCGCATCGAAGAGGTGAGACGAACGGGCAGGGAAGAAATCCTGTTGACGCTCTCTCCTCGAGCCGAAGATGGGGCTAGCGCGGCCGGTAATACGGCCACCCCGCAGCGCGAGACACTGCGCGTGCGCGTTGCAGTAGGACTGTCAGTCGAGCGGCTTGCCGATATCTTTCCCGTGGAAACCGATCTCGCTCGACGACAGGCGCGCGTTGGAGAGATCGATCTACGTTATCGCGATCAGGTGATCGCAAGGCTTCAATGAATCCCGAACGCATCATCGCTGGTCTCGACATAGGCTCCGCCAAGACGACAGTTGTCATCGCCGAAGCGGTCGGCGACAGAAAACGCACGCAGTCGCTCAGGATCCTCGGGGTCGGACAGGCTCGCACGACTGGGCTGCGCCGCGGCATTGTCTCCGACATCGAGGAGACCACTCGCTCGATCAAGAAGGCGGTCGAAGATGCGGAAAGGATGGCGGGCACGAAAATCGACACGATCTACGCCGGAATAGCCGGTGAGCACGTGAGGGCGATGATCAGCAAGGGGATTGTCGCGGTGAATGGGGAGGAGATCTCCAAAGCCGACGTGGACCGCGCCAATGACGTCGCGCGCGCTCAACAAGTACCCCAGGACCGCGAGCTCCTCCACGCGATTCCGCAGGAATACTCGGTCGACAAGAATCAGGGTATTCGCGATCCGATAGGCATGATAGGCACGCGTCTCGAGACCGAGATGTACCTCGTGACGATCGGCGCTTCACCGGCGATGAATCTGCGCAAATCGGTGGAGAAGGCAGGCTATCGTGTCCGGGAGCTGGTGCTCGAGCCCCTCGCCAGTGCGCTCAGTGTTCTCACGGAAGACGAGAAGGAGCTCGGCGTCGCTCTGGTAGAGATGGGAGCCGGCACCACCGACATTGCCGTTTTCCACGAAGGGAAAATTCGTCATTTGGGGACGGTCAACTACGGCGGCAACAACGTGACCAGCGACATCGTGCAGGGAATGGGAGTGACCCAGGCCGACGCCGAGCGGCTTAAGGAGAGATACGGGTGCGCGTACGAGCCGCTGGTGGAACCGCAGGACGTCATTCAGTTGCCGAGCACCGTTGCGCAGGGCGAGAGGCACATTCCGCGCGAGGTTCTGGCGCACATCATCCATCAGCGGATGGATGAGATCTTCAATCTCGTTCTGAGCGAGATTCAGAGGGCAGGGTTTGCACAGCGGCTCAACGGAGGAGTCGTCATTACGGGCGGCGCCGCCGCGATGGAGGGCGTCAGCGAGCTGGCGGCCGACGTCTTTGGGACCGGCGTGAGAATCGGCTCTCCTTCGGAGAACATTGGAGGACTGAGCGATTCTGTTGACGCGCCGCGCTTTGCGACCGTGGTCGGACTGGCTCTCTACGGCGCCCATCGGGCTGCCGCCGGCTTCTCACCGACGAGCAAGCACAGAGCGCTCGCCGGAGCTGGCGTCGACAAGTTCACCAAACGGCTGAAGATCTGGCTCGAGGATTTCTTTTAAGCCGTTGGTCGGTTGGCGCCGTCGGGATCGTGTAGAGTCTGACGTCAGTGCCGGTCAGTCGGGCGGGGGTGTCCTCTTCGGTGACTGCTCGCTTACACGCTGCGAGCCTCTGTCAGCCCGCTGCGCTTGCGCGAATGCGGCGGGCGCCCGCTTGCGGGCAGCGGCAGCCAGAGTCTCTTGCTACGCGAGACGTCACCTACGAGGACACCCACACCCTCCTTCCCATGCGATCTCAGAAAGCCCTATGCTGCCCTGCGTTTGCGTCGCGGCCGCAACGTCGAAACCATCTCCGCTCGCTGAAGGGCCAACTGCTCGCGCGCTCGCGCTCGGCGCTCCGCGCGGTAGGTCCCGTAACGAGCGAGGGCTGCACTTCGCGACGATCCTCGGTGAGCGTGGGGAGTGGTCAGGTCTGCACGTGCGCCCTCGGTCGCGCGCGCAGTTATGGACCTGTCCAGGGAGGTGAGGATACCCTCACCGACCAACGAGCAGAGATAGTTGTCGAGGCGAGTGTTTTACGCGCGGTCGCCCTGAAAAAATCATAAAACTGCGGCCGTCCGGGACCGTGTGGATAACTTGCTTGACACGGGTTGTACTTTTTTTGACTTCCGTTCGTCTTTGCCTATGGTACGAATCGACTAACGGCCGTATACTAGCCCGAGCTTTTTTCCACAATCCCGTAACACCGGAGTTTCCCACCCGATGATATTCGAATTCGAGGAGAACACCTCACAGGTCGCCCGCATGAAGGTCGTTGGCGTCGGTGGGGGTGGCGGAAATGCCGTCAATCGCATGATCGAGGAGCACCTGGAGGGTGTCGAGTTCATCTCGGTCAACACCGATGCGCAGGCGCTCCTCAACTCGAAGTCGGACGTAAAGATCCAGATAGGTAAGAAGCTAACTCGAGGCCTTGGCGCTGGAGCGCGGCCGGAGATCGGGAAACAGGCCATAGACGAGAGCAGAGAAGAAGTCGCCCGTGCCATGCACAACGCGGATCTCGTTTTCGTGACCTGCGGAATGGGCGGTGGGACTGGAACGGGAGCCGCACCCGTCCTTTGCGAGCTCGCTCGCGAAGCTGGTGCCCTCACAGTCGGAATCGTCACCAAGCCTTTCCTGTTCGAAGGCCGCAAGCGCATGCGCCAGGCCGAGCTCGGGATCGCCGAGATGCGGAAGAACGTCGACACGATGATCGTCGTCCCGAACGAGAGACTCCTCGCCGTTGTAGGCAAGGGAATTCCGTTCCAGGACGCGCTCAAGAAGGCCGACGAGGTCCTCCTTCATGCCACCCAGGGCATTTCCTCGCTGATCAGCGTCACCGGACTGGTAAACGTCGACTTCGCCGATGTCCGGACCGTCATGCAGGAAGGCGGCTCCGCCCTCATGGGTACCGGGATTGGCCGCGGTGAGAACCGCGCCATCGAGGCGGCCCAGCAGGCGATCGCGAGCCCCCTGCTGGACAACGTTTCGGTCTCCGGTGCGACGGGAGTCCTCGTCAACATCACCGGCGGAGCCGACCTTACCCTCGGCGAAGTACACCAGATCAACGAAATCATCCACGACGCGGTCGGAGAGGACGCGGAAATCATCTTCGGCGCGGTGCACGAGCCCGCCATGCAGGGAGAGATACGCGTCACGGTCATCGCCACCGGCTTCGACCGGCCCCAATCCGCGTCCGTACCCGCGCCGAGCGTGATCGCGACACCGTCCCCAATTTTGAGGGGCGCGCCGGTGATTCCGTTGCGTCCTCCGCGCGGAAATGGAGCGACGAGAAACACACTCGGCGAGATTCCAAGACGGAACACTCCGACGAGCAATCCAGCAGTGACACCCGAGAGGGATCGATCGTCTCCTGAGCAGGATCTGAGTGACATGGAGATCCCGACATTCATTCGGAGACAGATGGATTGAAGCGGGTCAGCGTGAGACCAGTGAGCTATGCAATCGTGGCGACCCTGGCGATGGTCGCCATTTGGCTTACACCGGCCCTCGAGAAGAGGCAGGTGTTCCCAATGGAGCCGGTTATCGTGACGCGACCGGGCCTCGAGCCGGCGGACTTCATGCTTCCGCCCCTCGTCGTCGAAGCCTCCAACCGGGACCTCGTCGACACGCTGGCGATCGCGGGCGTAATTCATTCCAGCCTGTACAACGCCCTCAATGAGAGTGGCGTGGGCGTTCTTCCGCCCTCGGCCCGCCACCAGCTCGCGTGGTCACTCGCCGACATTTTCGAGTACAAGGTCGACATGAGCCGCGATCTGAGGCAGGGTGACAAGTTCCACCTGCTGGTTGAGCGCCTTCAGAAGCCCAACGGCGCGATCATCGTCAACAAGGTTCTTGGCGCGCGTCTCGCGCTCTCTGGCGGGACCAATCCGCTCGAGGCCATTCACTTCGACGCTCACGGGTCGACAAGCGCGCAGTACTACGACGCCAGCGGTACCTCCCTTCGGGCATCATTCCTTCGTGCGCCAGTCGCATTCCGGCGCATCACGAGCATCTTTGGCGCCCGCAAGCATCCGATTTTCGGCCAGTGGCGCAATCACACTGGAACGGACTACGCCGCGCCGCAAGGCACGCCTATTCGCGCGATTGGAGACGGCGTCGTCGTCTTCGCCGGACGGAAGGGCGGGTACGGAAACGTCGTCGATATCAGGCACCACAACGGCATGGTGAGCCGGTACGGACACATGCGGAACTTTGCCCCCGGAATGCGTTCGGGCACACGCGTCACGATGGGCAGCACCATCGGCTACGTCGGCATGACTGGATGGGCAACTGGTCCACATCTTCACTTCGAGATCCGCGTCGCTGGCGTCGCACACGATCCACGCCTGGCCCTCCAGAGCAAGGGTGGGGAGCCGATCCCTTCGGGCGAACGTTCTCTGTTTCAGAAGATGAGAAACCAGACGCTCGCGAGCCTGAGTCAGGCGCACATCGCCAACGCATCCGAGTAACGACGCCAATTGCTCCTCGGACTTATCTTCAACCCGGACCTAAACGTCCGGGTTTTTTTTTCGTACTGAACACAACCGACGGCAATGCCAAGCAGAATAGTGAGGCGCGCGGGCGACGTACCTGCCCGCTCGCTCTGGAGCAGGATAAAGGATGTAGCGCTCACCGATGTCACGGCGATCGCACGCACCGGCACTATCCAGGGCTCGCTCGAGAGGCTCGAAGAAGTTCTCCTCGAGGCTGACTTCGGAGTCCCTACTACACTCCGCCTGGTAGGCGAGATCGAGGGACACGCCCGCCGCGGGTTGATCAAGACCCACGACGAATTTCTTCGCGCGCTCGAGAAGGCCATCGAAGCTTCGCTTCGATCCGGGAACAGCGATCCACGCGTCATCCGGGCTGAATCAGCTCCGACCGTCTTTCTCGTGGTGGGAGTGAACGGCGCCGGAAAAACGACGTTCATCGGGAAATTCTCCGACTTCCTCAACGTTAATAAGATGTCGGTCCTGATCGGCGCGGCGGACACGTTCCGCGCGGGTGCCATCGATCAGCTTCGCAGCTGGGCCCAGCGCACCGGCGCGGATTTCATTGAGGGGAACGCGGGATCCGATCCGGCATCGGTTGCGTTCGACGCTGTCGACGCCGGAATAAGTCGGAGAAAGGACGTCGTCATTGTCGATACGGCTGGCCGGCTTCATACCAGCGGATCGCTGATGGACGAGATGAAGAAGATCAATCGTGTGATCGGCAAGCGGGTCGCGGGAGCGCCGCACGAGACGCTGCTGGTCCTGGACGGCACGATCGGGCAGAACGCGGTCGTACAGGCGAAAACATTCGCGGAAGCGATTCCGATCACCGGACTCGTTGTCACGAAAGTCGATGGAACCGCAAAGGGTGGAATAGTGCTCGCGGTGCACGAGGCTCTCGACGTTCCCGTGAAATTCCTCGGCGTTGGTGAGAAGTCGACGGATCTGATTGCGTTCGATCCCGCGGAATTCGCGCGCGAGGTTCTCGAAGGATAGATGGGGGCGGGAACCGAGGCGCGCGGGAAGGTCTATCTCGACATGCCCGTCAACTACCTCAAGGGTGTCGGGCCTGCCCGCGCGGAAGCGCTGAGAAGACTTGGGATCGTAACGGCGCGTGATCTCCTCTTCCACATTCCGCACCGCTACGAGGACGCGAGCACCATCACTCCGATCGCGTCGCTCGAGACGGGAATGGACGGGACGATCATCGGGAAGGTGATCTCCAAGGGAATCATCCCGACGCGTAAAGGACTGCGCATCTTCCAAGCGGTCGTGAGGGACGACACCGGCATGATCGAGGCTTCGTGGCCAGGCCAGCCGTTCCTCGACCGCACGATCGAGAAGGGCGACATCATGCTCTTGAGCGGTCCCGTTCGCTTCTTTCACGGCCGCCAGCTTCAGCCCCGCGAGTACATCCAGCTCGGTAAGGACGACGATGGAGTCAAGGGCGGGAAGGTCCTCGCCGTATATCCCGCAACAGAAGGCCTCTCCTTCAAGGTCATTCGTGGCATCATCGATGCGCACCTCGACTCGCTGCTGCCTCTGGTGAGAGAGTACCTGCCCGAGGATCTGCTGCGTATGGCTGGCGTCCCACCCCTGCGCGAGGCGGTCAGGATGGTCCACCGGCCACAAACGATTGCCGAGGGAATACAGGGAAGAGCGCGCCTCGCTTTCGAGGAGCTCCTCTTCGTCCACGTGCTCCACCGGCGTGCCAATGCGCTCAAGAGAGAGCGGCGCAGTGGCATTGCATTCGAGAATCGGCGGCAGCTCACCAGCGCTCTCAAGAGAGCGCTGCCCTTCACGCTCACGAACGCTCAGATGACAGCGGTGCGCGAGATCGTGGCCGACATGTCCAGCGACCGGAAGATGCATCGGCTCCTGCAGGGCGACGTCGGGAGCGGAAAAACCATTGTTGCCCTCTTTGCCGCGCTGCTGGCGATGGAGAACGGCTACCAGGCCGCGATCATGGCCCCGACCGAGCTTCTCGCGGAGCAGCACGCCCGGACATTCACGAAGCTGTTGAAGCCGCTCGGGATCGAGCCGGTCCTGGTCACTGGAAGTCTTGGCTCGCGCGCGAGAGAATCGGCCGCTGAAAAACTTGCCAGCGCACAGCCGGTGCTTGCGGTCGGAACCCATGCCCTCGTGCAGGATGCGGCGGTATTCGGCCGCCTCGGCTTCGTCACGATCGACGAGCAGCACCGCTTCGGCGTGGAGCAGCGCGCCGCGATCTCGGCCAAAGGACAGTCCCCGGATGTACTGCTCATGAGCGCGACGCCGATTCCGCGCTCACTCGCTCTCACGGTTTATGGCGACCTCGATGTGAGTACGCTTGACGAGCGTCCGGCGGGTCGGCAGCCCGTCACGACGGTCATGCGCCCGGAATCCGCGCGGGAAAGAGTACTTCAGTTCGTAGCCCGCGAGACCGAGAAGGGACGGCAGGCGTACGTGGTCTATCCCGTGATCGAAGAGTCGGAGAAGACGGATCTGAAGGCTGCGACCACCATGTACGAGCGGCTGTCGGCGGGTCCTTTTGCGGGAAGAGTGGTCGCTCTGATCCACGGCAGAGTCCCCGCCGACGAGCGCGAGAGGATCATGCGCGCGTTCCGCGATGGGAAGATCGATGTTCTCGTGTCGACGACGGTGATCGAAGTAGGCATCGACGTCGCCAACGCGACGGTGATGCTCATCGAGCATCCGGAGCGATTTGGATTGTCTCAGCTGCATCAGTTGAGGGGCCGCGTGGGACGCGGTGCTGAAGCTTCCTACTCCATTCTCCTTGGCGACGTCGGAGAGGAGGCGGGGGAGCGTTTGAGGATCTTCGTCGACACTGATGATGGGTTCGAGATCGCCCGCGCCGACTTGAGACTGAGAGGAATGGGCAATCTCTTTGGCGAAGAGCAGAGCGGGGAGGCGACATTCAGAATCGCCGATCCTATCCGCGACGAGGAGCTCAACATGAAGGCGCGCGCGGCGGCGGAGTTGCTGCTCGACCGCGATCCGCAGCTCACCGCAAAGGAGAACGCCGGGATTCGCAAAGTGCTGAGCGCACGTTACTCGCGCGCGCTCGAGCTGTTCAGAGTCGGATAGCCGCGCCCGACGCGCGCCGGGTTTAGTTCCTGGGGTTCGCGAGCCGTTTCTTGATGCGGTCCAACTCCGCGCTCAGCTTCGCGAGTTCTTCCTTGCTCTTGGCCAACTCCGCTTTCAGCGCAACGATCTCCTCCTCGCGCGACCGGCTCACTACGACGACGGTGTCTTTCGTACCGGGTTTCGGGGGCACGTCTGGTATTGCCGCGCGGGAAGCCGCGAGTCCTTGGGCGACCGCCGCGGTACGGCGGAGCACCATTGCCTCGTTCCGGTACCAGCCGGCCGAGTCAGCCGCCAGATATCCGTCGAGCCCCGCGATTCCTCCGGTCAGTGATCCCCAGTAGTTGGCCGGATCGACCATGTACGCGGCCTTCCAGAACGCGATTTCTCTCGCCTCGCGGGTGCCTGGATGCGATCGCATGAATTCGTCGATGAGGCGGTCGGCCAACCGGTAGTTGCCGGCATCGACATTCCGACGCGCGTAGTACAACGTCCGCTTAAAATCACTTTGAGCGGGTGGAGTCAGGATGGGGAGCTGCGCGCACGCGCTCAGCGTCAGCGACGCTATAACGATATAAAGAGCTCTCATCCTGCTCCCTCAGGCTTTGGCGCGGGCTCGCGGCGCCTCGGTCGGCAGCGTGACGACGAACGTCGTACCCTCGCCCACGCGGCTTTCCACCGTTATCTCACCGCCGTGGGCTTCCACTACCTCTCTCGCAATCGCCAGGCCTAAACCTGTACCCTGCGTGGCCGCCTGCGCCTGATTGTCGGCCTGAAAGAACTTGTCAAAAATGTGCGGCAACTGTGTCGCCGATATCCCGGCGCCGGTGTCGCTAACCGTGACGACGACCTTGCCGTCAACGGGTACGACCGTCAGCGCCACCTTGCCTCCGCGGGCGGTGAACTTGAAGGCGTTAGAGATAAGATTGCCGAGCACCTCGTTGATCCGGTCCTCATCCCAGCTAACTTTCGTGGGCAGACCTTGGCCGTGGTCGACCGAGAATACGATGTTTCGCTGCATCGCCAGGACCGAGAAAGAGCTCTCCAAAGTAATAAGCAGTCTCTGCAGATCGACGTCCCGCACATCGAGCTTCCCGCCACTCGCCTCGAACCTGCTGATGTCGAGGAGACGCTTGACCAGCCGGGTCAACGCTTGCGCTTGTTTGTTGATCGTCCGGAGCACTTCCTTCTGCTTGGGCGTGATCTCTCCGTAGATCCCTTCCTGGAGGAGCTCCAGATACCCGATTATCACATTTATCGGCGTCTTCAACTCGTGCGATGCGACGCCGACGAACTCGGCACGCAATCGCTCCAGCTCGCCGAGCTTCCTCGCCATCGCGTGATAGCTGGCGGCGAGGCGGCCGAATTCTCCCTTCTGGTCCGGCGACAACCCGAGCTCGTGGGTAAGATCCCCTTCCGCGATCGCCTGCATTCCGCGCTCCAGCTCAGAAACCGGCCGGCTAATGGATCTCATCAGCCATATGCCGATCACCAGCGCGATCAGCAGTGCAACGGGCAGCGCTCCCGCGACTAGACGCTCTGCTTTCAGGGTTTCGCTCGTTGCCTCGGCGACACGCTGCCGGGTTCGATTGCGGAGGGTCGTCGCGCTGGCGCCCAGTGAGCTGTCGACGGCGGCGATCGCGGGGCGCGTCCGTTGCTGCGACACCATTTCCGCGACAGTGCTTCTGCCCGCCGACGCCTGTTCGTACTCGTCACGAGCGGCGGCGCGGAGCACATCGAGAGAAGCACGGATCTGGCTCGCCGACAGGTCGAGGCGGTACCGACCGAGGGAGTCGGTCAGAGAAACCAAGCCGTCGATCTCGCGCTGCATCCGTTCCGCGCTGTTCTGATCGTGGATGAAGAGTAGAGCGTCTTCCGCGCGCCGCGCGTCGTCGGTCCTCTCCCGGAAAGATCCGAGCAGCATGGAGGCCGCAAATTCGCGATCGCGTAGCAGCCGGCTCGTCTCGTAAAGTTGCTCGAGGGATTTGAGCGAGATCAGCAGCGGGACGATCAGCACGAGCGCGATCGCGAACAGGCCCCAGCCGAGGCGACTGCGCAATGTCATGTCAGCGAGTGCTCCGTAACGGTAATCGACTTTCGCGGCAAGCGTGTAAAACTATCGTTTATGCCGGGTAGACGGAACCAAGGCGCGACGATACTGTCAATTAATTTGACACGTATTCGCACTCTTGGCGGCGCAGAGCCGCCGCCTCCCCCACTTATCGACAATGAATCGCGCACGAGGCGCGATACCAGGCGCGGTTGACACTGGCTACGGGCGCCGTCTACCTTGCCGCGCGAGCGCTCCTCCCCACGATTCATCCATGACCTCCCCGTATTCAAGAATAGCAGAG
The DNA here is from genome assembly GCA_030774785.1 of Gemmatimonadota bacterium. GTDB lineage: Bacteria > Gemmatimonadota > Gemmatimonadetes > Gemmatimonadales > Gemmatimonadaceae > UBA4720. The sequence continues at coordinate 38,844 of JALYKM010000195.1, read as the reverse complement.
CTCCCATCGCATGCCGGTCAGACCGTGCGCGTTCGCGGCTGGGTCACGCACGTCCGGTCGTCAGGCAAGGTCGCATTCGTCGTGATGCGGGATGGCAGTGGGTTACTCCAGGCTGTGCTCGTCAAGACCGCCGTATCACCCGAAACGTGGGAGAGATTCGGAAAGCTGACCCAGGAGACATCGATAGAGATCGAAGGGGAAGCGAGGCCGGACGCGCGCGCTCCGGGTGGTCACGAGCTCGGGGTCAAAGAGCTCTCGATCATCGGTGAGAGCCCGATTGACTACCCCATCCAGCCAAAAGACCACGGAATCGATTTTCTTCTCGACAACCGTCACTTCTGGCTGCGTACCCCGAGGCAGCGTGCGATCGCCCTCATCCGGCACGAGGTCGAGCAGGCGATCAGGGATTTCTTCTACGAGCGCGACTTCATCCTCGTCGACACGCCCATTCTGACGAAGGCTGTCGGAGAGCGAAGCGGACTCTTTGCGACGGAGTACTTCGACGAGGGGACTGCATATCTCGCCCAGACGGGGCAGCTGTACGGCGAGGCTGCCGCCGCCGCGCTCGGGAAGATCTACTGCTTCGGGCCAACATTTCGCGCCGAAAAATCCAAGACCCGCCGGCACCTTACCGAATTCTGGATGGTCGAGCCTGAAGTCGCGTTCAACGACTCGGACGACAACATGCGGCTACAGGAAGAGTTCGTGTCGTACATCGTGGCCAGGGTGCTGGAGCGGCGACAGCCAGAGCTCAAGGAGCTCGAGCGCGATATCTCCAGGCTCGAAAGCATCAAGGCGCCGTTTCCCCGCGTCGATTACGGCGATGCGGTCAAGATCCTGCAGTCGAAGGGAAGCGCGGTGAAATGGGGCGAAGATCTGGGGGCCGAGGACGAGTCGTTGCTCGCGGAGGGCCACGACCGACCGCTATTCATTTACAACTATCCGAAGGAAGCCAAGGCTTTCTACATGAAGGAGAATCCGGCTGATCCGCGCACGGTCCTGTGCGACGATCTGCTGGCGCCGGAGGGATATGGCGAGATCATCGGCGGATCACAGCGCGAAGACGACCACGACAAGCTGCTGGCGCGGATCAAGGAGGAGAATCTGCCGGTCGAGGCGTACAACTGGTACCTGGACCTGAGAAAGTATGGGACCTTCGTTCACTCGGGCTTTGGTCTAGGGCTCGAGAGAACTGTGGGATGGATTTGCGGAATCCATCACATCCGGGAAGCGATAGCATTCCCGCGAACCATGAACCGGCTCAAGCCGTAAGCGCTTTTTTTCTTCCGCTCGAAGAGGGTCTGATGGGATTCGACCAATACCACGAGCCGCCAGGCGAGCTGTCCGCCAAGACTCGCACGTTTGCGCGCATGATCACGTCGCTCATCGAGGAGGCGGAAGCGATCGGTTGGTACGAGCAGCGCCTGGCGCTCGAGAAGGACCGGGAAGCGAGAGCGATCATGCGCAACGCCCAGCATGAGGAGTTCAAGCACTTCGGGATGGATCTCGAATTCCTCCTCCGGCGGAACCCAAAATGGCGCGAGGTCCTTCACGGCATTCTCTTCCAGCCCGGCGATATCGTGGAGCATGGTGACGAGGCTGAAGAGGAAACTTAGTGAGGGCCGCTTCGGGAGAGCGAAAATCGTTTTAGGGCTGGCGCATTCGCGCCCACGGTGAAGAATTCTCCATGATGATGGTTCTCTCCGCTCTCAGACCCGATGCCAGTCTTCCGGAGTTTCTCGCCCATCGGGCGAGGTCGGCTTCGCTCCGCCGGTTGTCAATTGACTTGGTGGTTGGACTTGCCGGTTCCTCCGCAGCCCTGTGGTGGCGACCATCTGCCTGGCTCGTGCTGGGGAGCCTGTCACTCAGTTTCTTCGCCTATGGCGGGTGGGGAATAGCCGACCGTGCGCGCACGGAGGCGGCGACGCGAGGGAACCGGTTTCTGCGCGCATCGATGGAATCCCTCTGCGCCTTGTTCGGAGCTCTCGGTGTGCTCGCGGCCGCAGCGCTCCTGTTAAGTATCTGGGCCGTCGCCCTGGGCACCTGGATCAGCTGATAGTTCCCGCTCCGCGGCGAAGGAGGTGACAATGGGCAAACGAGACGCGCGGGTCGATGCTTACATCGCGAAGTCCGCTGATTTCGCGAAGCCGGTTCTCTCCCATCTCCGGGAATTGGTACACGAGGCCTGCCCGCGAGTCGAAGAAACGATGAAGTGGAGCGTTCCGCACTTTACCTACGAAGGGACTCTTTGCGGTATGGCGGCGTTCAAGGAGCACTGCGCGTTTATCCTCTGGAAGGGCTCACTCATCGTCGGCGATGGTGCGCGCGAGGCGATGGGGCATTTTGGACGCATCACGAAGATCTCGGATCTGCCGCCCAGGAAAGTGATGACGGGTTATCTCAAAGAGGCAATGAAGCTGAACGAGACTGGTGTAAAATCGCCGACGCGTTCCAAGCCGAAGGAAAAGAAGAAGCTGATGATGCCGCCTGAACTGACGCAGGGCCTCACGAAAAACAAGAAGGCCGCGGCGGCGTTCGAGTCGTTTCCACCCAGTCACAAGCGCGAGTACGCAGACTGGATATCCGAAGCGAAAGGGGAAGACACCCGGAAGCGCCGAGTCGAGACAGCGGTCGAATGGATGTCGGAAGGGAAGTCGCGGAACTGGAAGTACGAGAAGCGCTGAGCAAGGCTCATCTACTGTCGCTCGCGCCGGTTACACTGATTGAAAGTTCATCAATTGCCGCTCGGGCTGGCCGCTCAGACGGAAGGTTATACGGATGCTCCGGATTCTAACGGAGCCTTCGGATCGCTCCGTGAGGCGTGACGGTTCCTCTTGGCGCCGCCGGGATTTTTTTTTCACTGCCGCTCGGGATGCGTCCGCGCGCGGAGCGGAGCTCTCTCACGTAACCACAAAAGAAAAAATCCGGAGCATCCGTTCCCATCCGGAGCATCCGTATAACCCTTCCGTCATTGTAGCCGGCCCGAGCGGCGGTCATCTACGCGCCAGCCTGCCGGTTCGTCTCAGCCTGTCACGCCCCGTCGGGTGATCCCGGAGTAAGCTCGGCCCGCTTCGCTTCGTCCCAAAGCTTGTCGAGCTTTTCGAGTCCCGCGTGTGAGACCTCGATCCCGCGCTCCTTTGCCAGCCGCTCTATTTCCTGGAACCGTCGCTCGAACTTCGCATTCGCCTTGTCGAGCGCGATCGACGCGTGCACGCCCGCCTTTCTGCAAAGGTTCACTACCGCGAACAGGAGATCGCCCAGCTCTGCCTCGAGGGCGTAGTGTCGCGCATCAAGGACCGGAGGGGCTCCCGCCTTGGGCGGTGGGGATTGTCGCAGCTCCTCTCGAACCTCTTGCAGCTCTTCCTCTACCTTCTCCGCTGGACCATCGACGTCAGGCCAGTCGAATCCGACCCCAGCCGCGCGATCCTGCAGCCGATGCGCGCGGTGCAGCGCCGGCAGCGCAACGGGTAAGCCGTCAGCGATGCTCTCGCGCTGCGTAGACTTCATCCTCTCCCACGGCTCTTTCGCCGCGTCGCCGTAAAGATGGGGATGCCTTCCCTTCATTTTGGTGATCAACCCTTCGGCGACATCGGCGAACGCGAAAGCGCCACGCTCTTCTGCCAGCACCGAATGGAAGAGTACCTGCAACAGGAGATCGCCCAGCTCTTCGCGCACCAGCCTGTCGTTCTCGAGGCGTATCGCGTCATCGAGCTCGTGGGCCTCCTCGATGAGGTAGGGACGAAGCGATTCGTGGGTCTGCGCGGCGTCCCATTCACACCGTTTGCGAAGATCGCGCATGAGCGCGAGGGTCTCGTCGAGCGAACGTGTCTTGTCCATGCATTGCGGGATCGAGTGACGCCTTTTTTCTTGAAGGCACCGGGTGCCGGGCGTATACTACCCGCAACGTAAATGAAGCGTCAATGAGGCAGTCTTTAGCTCGCGCCCGGGTCGAGATCGATCTGGGCGCGTTGCAGCGTAATGGAGCCGCTCTCGCGCGGCGCGCGGGCGTTCCGCTTTTGCCGATGATCAAGGCTGATGCCTATGGATTGGGAGCCGAAGCCGTGTTCCGGGCGCTGGAGTCTCTCGAGCCGTGGGGTTACGGAGTGGCGACGGTCAGCGAAGGTGAAGAGCTCCGGGCCTGGGGAGTGTCGCGCCCGGTCGTCGTTTTTACGCCGCTTCTCGAGCGGGAGCTCTCACGCGCTCGATCCGCGCGACTTACGCCGACGCTCGGGTATCCGAATGAGATAGAGTCCTGGCGCCGCGCGGGCGGTGGTGCGTGGCATCTCGCGATCGATACGGGGATGAGCCGGGCGGGCATTCCATGGCGAGAAGTCAGAGAGATAACGCACCTCGTGCAGCTGGTCCCGCCGGAGGGCGCATTCACGCATTTCCATTCGGCCGAGCTCGACGATGGATCTCTGGCGGCGCAGGAGAAGCTTTTTCGGGATGCGATCGCATCTCTTCCTTCGCGGCCGCGCCTGCTCCACGCCGACAACAGCGCCGCGATCGCGCGCAAGGGCAGGAGCCAATGGGATCTCGTGCGTCCGGGAATTTTTCTCTATGGTGTGGGGAGCGGCAGGAGCGCCGCGCTTCAGCCGGAGCCGGTCGTCCACCTCCGTGCTCCGGTGGTGGAGATACGGAATCTGGAGCCAGGTGATACCGTCAGTTACGGAGCGACGCTTCGCGTCGAGCGCGCCGCCCGGATCGCTACCATCGCGGTCGGATACGCGGACGGGTATCCGAGGTCGCTCAGCAAGGCGGGCTCTGTCTTGGTCGGCGGCACGCTCGCTCCCGTCGCCGGAACGGTTACCATGGACATGACGATGATCGACGTCACGACGGTTCGGTGCGAGGTTGGTGATGTCGCCACACTCATCGGCAGGGCGGGCGATACTGTTCTCACGGTAGAGCGCGTCGCCGATGATGCGGGCATGTCTCCATACGAGCTTCTCACGGGATTGCGGTCGCGTGTCGAGCGTTCCTACATCGGTTCCCGGAATTGAAACGGGCGGTCATCCTCATTCTCGACGGAGTCGGCATCGGGGAAGCGCCGGACGCGGCCCAGTACGGCGACGCCGGAAGCGACACACTGGGTAATGTCGCCCGTGCCTGCGGTGGCCTCAAGCTTCCGCGACTGGAGCGTTTCGGGCTCGGCAACATCCGCCCGCTCGACGGACTCGAGCGGCGCGGAGACGCTGTCGGGGCGTGGGGCACAATGCGCCCGGCTTCTCCCGGCAAAGACAGCACGACCGGACATTGGGAAATTGCCGGCGTACATCTCGAGCGGCCGTTCCCCACCTTTCCGAATGGGTTTCCACCCGAGATCATCGAAAGATTCGCGCGGGAGACCGGTCGAGGCGTGATCGGGAACGTCGTTGGAAGCGGCACAGACGTGATTGGCAGGTACGCGGATGAGCAGCGAGCGACAGGACGCTGGATCGTGTACACCTCGGCGGACTCCGTTTTCCAGATTGCCGCCGACGAGGCGGTCATTCCGCTCGCCGAGCTTTATCGCGCTTGCGAGATCGCGCGGGCGCTGCTTGAGCCGCCGCATGATGTGTCTCGCGTAATCGCGCGCCCCTTCGCGGGGGTGAGCGGCAGCTCCAAGCGAACGGCGAACAGGCGCGACTATTCGATCGAGCCCCCTGACGAAACGCTGCTCGACGCTCTGGCCAAAGCGGGAATCCCCCGCGCCGGAGTTGGAAAGGTAGATGATCTTTTCGCTGGAAGATCCATCAGCTCGAGGCACACCGCTTCCAATGCCGAAGGCATTCGCGGCATCAAGGAGTGGCTCTCGACCGCCGAAGGTGGGTTACTCTTCGCCAACCTAGTAGATTTCGACCAGTTGTTCGGGCACCGCAACGACATTGCGGGGTTTTATGGTGCGCTGCGCGAGTTCGACGCGGCTCTGCCCTCCATCACATCGCGGCTCAAAGAGGACGATCTGCTGTTCATCACGGCCGACCACGGCAACGACCCCACAACCCCTTCCACCGATCACGCGCGCGAGCGCGTGCCACTTCTCGCCGGAGGGATGCGCGTAGTGCCGCGCGATCTCGGCGACCGCCAAACGTTCTCCGACCTGGGCGCGACGGTTGCGGAATGGTTCGGCCTCTCATTCCGGGGCCGTGGCAAATCGTTCCTGTCAGAGCTGGTTGTCTGATGAAGCGGGCTTCAGGAAAAGACGCCTCCCTCCGGGAGGCTGCGTTTCGCGCGCTGGATAATGCATACGCCCCCTATTCCAATTTTCGTGTCGGGGCGGCGCTCCTCACCCGGGATGGCCACCTCATCACGGGATGCAACATGGAGAATTCGGCTTACGGGCTAGCGATCTGCGCGGAAACCCTTGCCGTTGCATCTGCTGTCTCACAAGGACTGACTGAGTTCGACGAGATCGCAATCGCAACTGATGACATTGAGCCTACCCCTCCGTGCGGCGCGTGCCGGCAGGTTCTGAATGAGTTCGCGCCGAACATCAAAGTCTCGAGCTACACCCGCGACGGAAAGGAAGCAGCGTGGACCCTGGACGAGCTGCTTCCGCACGCCTTCGTGCTTAACCCTTCACGTGGAAGAATTTAGTGAAGCTTTCGTCATTCCTGCTGCGCTCGTTCGCGACTGCGGCGTTGTTCATGGCCGTCTCTTCGTGTTCCGAAGATCTCGATAGCTCGGGCGTTTGTGCCGTCCTGTGCCCGCCGGTAGGTGGCGATGTCAATAACATCACGCTGGACGCGGTCGTGCTTGATACGACGGTTCAGTCGCTTTCAGGGTTGGGAACGGAGCCAGCCCTGCTCCTGGCCTCGCGCGGAGACACTCTCGACACGCGCGTGATCATCCGCTTCGACTCGCTGCCGTCCACATTCACCCCAACGGGCGATACTTCGCGGAAAATCACGACTGTCGACAGCGCTTACATACAGTTGTTCGTCGACACGCTGTCCATCAAGGGTAGCGGACCATACAACATCGAAGCGTATGATGTCGATACAACGGCGAACGATACATCTACCGCCGCGGTCCTCGAGCTATTCCGGCCTGATCGGTTCATCTCCTCTCAGCTCCTTGACCGGGCAGAGCTGACGGACACCGTCAAATACTACATCTCGAACGCAGCAGTGCTGGACAGGATCCAGAGCGGCGCGCGCCTCCGCGTCGGATTGCGCGTGACCGGTGCTACGTCTTCCCAGATCCGGATCGCATCCACTGAAGGCGGCGTAGGGCCAGTCCTCTATTTCCGCGCGACCCCTGATACGACGACGAAGCCGCTCGCGGTCATCCCGTTCTCGAAGACGCCCATCGGGGAATCCATCGTCGCGAGCCATCTCACCGACTACACGGTCATTGCGAAGGCTCCACCACCGGCGCCACCGACTGTTCTGGCTGTTGGCGGCCTGCCGCCGCGGCGCGTGTACCTCCGCTTCGACATCCCGTCGAGCATCATTGACTCGGCGACCGTTGTCCGCGCTACGCTCATTCTCAATCAGCTTTCCAATCCGGCGCTGGATGCGACAGACACCGTTCTCATTCTTCCGCAACTGGTGCTGGCCGGCAAGGTCGTGACCGACCCGGCGAAGGCTTCGCAGATTGTCGCGGATATCAGTGGCGATACTGTCAGGGTTCGGCCCGGTGATTCCGGCCCGACGAACGTGGAGCTCGCGGGCGCGTTCGCCGTGTGGCGTGCGCAGAAGCCTGACACCTTGCCCCGCGCGATCGTACTGAAGGCTGTGAGGGAGGGTAACTTGCCCCTCGAGATCCGCTTCTCCTCGAGTGAGGACGTCAGTGCCCTGCGCCCGCGCCTGAGAATCAGTTACACTTCCCGAGTTCCGCTAAGAGTGCCGTAATGCGCAAACGATTCGTTGTGATCGCAGTAGCCGTGATCTCCTCACGCGGAGAGGCGCAAGGAGCTCTTAGTCTTCAAGGTCTGGGGTATCCAGCCGGCGGCATGAGCGCCCGCGCCGAAGGCACCGGCGGTGGCGTCGCTGATTTCGACGCGCTCAGTCTCGTGAATCCCGCGGCGCTTGGCGGCGTCGGTTCTGGAGCTCTATTCTTTCAATACTCTCCCGAGTTCAGGCGCGTCACCGCCGGGTCGAACACGGCCAAAACGACCACCGCCCGATTCCCGCTGGTTGCGGGAGTACTTCCGATGGGTCAGCAGTGGACGCTCGGGCTCGGGTCTTCGACATTCCTGGACCGGTCCTCGGAGACCAACCTTGTCCGGCAACAGGTGGTCGGAGCGCCCACCGATACCTTCAGTGTGACCGAGCGCAACAAGGTCCTGGGGGCGATTAACGATGTGAGAGTGGCACTGGCATGGGCGGGCAGTCCCGTCTTTCGCATCGGCGTTGGCGCGCACGTATTCGCGGGCAGCAACCGGATTACGTTCCTGCGGCTTTTTGCTGATAGCACCGGGTTTATCAGCACAGCGCAGACTGGTCGAATCAGTTTCGCCGGCTTGGCCGGTTCGCTTGGCGTCGAGTACCATCCCTCGCGCGTGGTAGGATTTGCCCTTTCCGGCCGGAAGGGCGGCGACCTTCGCGCTCAATCGGGGGACACCGCCATTGGAAGCGCACGGCTTCCCGATCATTACTCGGCTTCGATGACCTACGAGGGAATCACGGGCGCGAGCATTTCCGCGCGTCTCGCCCACGATGCATGGAGCTCGCTCAGCTCGCTATCGTCAGCCAACACCAAGGCGTTCGACGGCTGGGACACAGGTGTGGGCGTCGAAGCAACCGGCCCACGCATCCTCCAGCGCATCCTCCTTCTGCGCGCCGGCGCCAGATTCCGCACGCTTCCTTTTGGCTTCAATGGTGAAAAGGTGTCGGAGACATCGTTCATGGCCGGGATCGGCGCACCCCTCACCCGCGATCGCGCGAGCTTCGACTTCGCCATCCAGCGCGCGAGCCGGACGGCGGGCGGCGATGTGAAGGAAAGGGGTTTGATTCTGAGCTTCGGCCTGAGAGTTTCCCCCTGATATGGCCGAAGCGGGCAAAGCCAAGCCCGAAGTCATACTCGTCGCGGACGACATTCCCGCCAACGTCGAGCTTCTCCTCGATCAACTGAATAGCCTCGGCTATGATACGATCACGGCGGTTGATGGACCTTCGGCGGTAGCTGCCGCGTTCGAGCAGCATCCGGATCTCGTCATCCTCGACGTATCAATGCCGGCCGGCGATCTGGGCGTCGACGACCGCTCGGCCGGGTTCGAGGTATGTCGCCGGATCAAGCGGGACCCGCGCACGTCGCGCATCCCCGTGATTTTCGTGACCGCCCTCAACGACACCAGCGACCGTGTGCGCGGCATCGAGGCAGGAGGCGACGATTTTCTTACGAAGCCTCACAACCGGCTCGTCCTTGGCGCGCGCGTACGGAGTCTCCTCAAGCTCAAGGCCGCGACCGATGCCCTCGAAGACAGCCTGCGCAAGCTCCGTGAGCTCGAGAAGGTCCGCGACGACCTGATGAAGATGATCGTGCACGATCTGAAAACTCCGCTCACTTCGGTGCTGGCGACGCTCGAAATGCTGGCGGACGGGGATTTCGGGCAGGTCACGACCGGACAGAAAGCCGCGATCGGCGATGCGGAAACCAAATCCGAGGATCTGCTCGCGCTGATCGACGACATCCTCGAGGTGGCGAGAATAGAGGAGGCGAACATCTCGCTCACACTGGCGCCAATTGCCCCCGGCGCTCTTCTCGCCGAGCTCGTTTACGAGTGGGGGCACCGCTTTCAGCAGGAAGGCACTACCGCGTCGGTGTCCGTCGCCGACGATGCGCCGGTCTTTTCGGGCGACAAGGGGCTCGTCAAGCGTGTGTTCTCCAACCTCATTCAGAACGCCGTCACACACTCTTCGCATCCGGTGCACCTCGAGCTCAGCGCGCGCCGCGCGCGTCAGGGTGTTCTGTTCACGGTGACCGACAACGGGCCGGGGATTCCTCCCGAATACCACGACCTGATCTTCCGGAAGTTCGGTCAGGTCGAGATGCCGCGCTCTCCGCGCACGCGCAGTTCCGGGCTTGGACTGACGTTCTGCAAGCTGGTCGTCGAGCGGCACCGCGGTCGGATCTGGGTGAAGAGCGCCGAGGGGAAGGGAAGCTCGTTCTATGTCGAGCTTCCATCGGATCCCGCGTCGGTCGACAACCAGTCCCTCGGCGCCCCTGCGGCGTCGGCGGTCGGCAACGGCCACCGATGAAGGTCTTTCCGCCACCTCTCTACTGAAGATTATCTTTCAAGCATGCTCCAGCCTCCGCGTCCCACCGTTTATATCGAGACCTACGGTTGCCAGATGAACGTCAGTGACACCGAGCTGATGCTCGGCAAGCTTACGGAATCGGGCTACGAGGAAGTGGGACAGCCGGACAGCGCGGATGTCATCCTCATCAACACCTGCGCAATTCGCCATCACGCCGAGCAGAGGGTACTGGGACGACTTGGCGAGATGAAGAGCAGAATGAAGCGCGACGCCGTCGTCGGAGTGACAGGATGCATGGCGCAGCGGCTCGGATCGCAGCTCCTCGATCGTATGAAGCACGTGAGCCTGGTGATCGGACCGGATGGGTACCGCGACCTGCCGGAGCTGATCGAGAGCGCCCGTACCGGAATCCGAGCCACCGCAACGGAGTTCGATCTCGAAGAGCACTACGAGGATTTCACACCCCGTCGCTTCGAAGGAGTGAAGGCCTGGATTCCTGTCCAGCGCGGGTGCGACTACAAATGCACCTACTGCATCGTCCCGACGACTCGCGGTCCTGAGAGAAGCAGGCAGCTCGCCGAAGTCATGCGGGAGACAGAATCAGTCGTCGCCTCCGGCATCTCCGAGATCGTTCTTCTCGGCCAGACCGTGAATTCATATTTCGACGGCGCGCACGATTTCGCCGATCTGCTGCGGGCGGTCGGCAGCGTGCGGGGCGTGAGGAGACTTCGCTTCACCAGTCCGCATCCGAACGATTTCAGCGAGGGCGTGATCCGCGCGATGGCCGAGACCGAGAGCGTCTGTGAGCATGTGCACCTGCCGATGCAGTCAGGCTCGACGCGCACGCTCAAGCGGATGCTCCGCCGGTATACGCGCGAGCGGTATCTCGAGTGCGTTGACGAGCTGCGTGCGAGGATTCCCGGACTTGCCCTCACGACCGATGTCATCGTCGGCTTTCCGGGAGAGACTGAAGAAGATTTCGAGGAGACGCTCACTGCGGTGCGGGCCGTCGGCTTCGATGACGCGTACACCTTCAAGTTCTCCCCGCGCGATGGGACGCCGGCGACCCGTTTTCCGGCGAGCGAGACAGTCCCGGACGAGATTGCGAGCGACAGGCTGGCGCGTCTCATCTCCACGGTTCGCTCCGGCACCCGTGAGCGCAACCTCAAGCTCCTCGGCGAGAGGCGGGAAGTACTGGTCGAGAAGCCAGCGCGGCGTGGCGGTCTTCTTCAATCGCGGACGCGCGATTTCAAGACGGTGATGATTCCAGGTCCGGCCTCACTGACAGGGAAGTATCTGACCGTCGAGCTAACCGGCACTACCGGCTCGACCTTCATCGGACAGGTTGTAGGACAGCGGACAGCTCTGCCCCTCGCCGTATAGCAAAGAACCGACGCGGTTCGATTGCGCGGTCTCGTGAATGATTCCGGACGGAACGCGCCGAGAGACTAGGATCCGGAGCAGGCGACCGGAGCCAGGCTGCCACTCATCACCGCGACATATCTCGTTTTTGTCGGCGGCCTGCTGGCGGGATTCAGCGGGTTCGCGTGGATCGCGATCGCAGTCGCGTCGGCAGTGTTCCTCCTGGCCCTGCTTCGCGCGCGAGACGAGCATATCGCGTTCGTTCTGATCTTCGCGGCGGCGGCTCTCGTCGCGGTGTCGAGCCCTCCAGCTAAGCGGCCGACTGCGCGCGCGAGCGGCGCTCGAGTCCCGACCGACGTACTCTCGCGAGTTCGGGCACGGGCCGCACGATCCATCGACCGCACTTTCGCGCAAGACGCTCCTCTGGCGAGGGCGCTTCTCATCGCGGATCAACGGCAGATCCCGACCGAGATGCGGGACCGGTACGCGGCGGCGGGACTCGTTCACATGCTATCGATCTCGGGACTGCACGTCGCGGTGATAGCGGCGGCGATGGAGCTTTTCTTCCAGGTCGCGCGAATGCCACGCCGAGCAGCGCTCCTTGGCGCGGTCGTAGCGACCGGAGTCTACGTTGCGGTGATCGGAGCCCCGCCGCCCGCCCTGAGGTCCGCTGCGATGCTCGGTGTGGCAATGGTCTCGCGGCTGGCTCAGCGACCGACTTCGCCGTGGGCGGCGTGGGCGATCGGCGCGTTCGTCCCGCTCTTCGCCCCCCGAACCGTGCTCGACGTCGGCTACCAGCTCAGCGTTCTCGGAATGTGCGCGCTCGTGGCGGCAGGCTCCTTATGGCGTCGGCATCTCGCCAAGCGCATCGACGGCTGGAGGGGAAAATTGTGGAGGGAGCTACTGACCTCGCTCGTGGCCTGCGCGGTCACGGCGCCGCTGGTGGCGTGGGTATTCGGAAGGCTGAGTCTCATCGCGCCGCTTTCCAACCTGATCGCCGCGCCGATCGTGACTCTCGCTCAACCCGTTCTATTTCTGGCGATGCTACTTGCGCCTATCGGAGCGCTCGCACGTTTCTGCGCTCAGGCCGTGCATCCCCTCCTCTTTGCGTTCGACTGGATTGCGTGGTCCGCGGCGTCGGTGCCGGGCGCGGCGATAACAGTGACAACCACGATCCCGACTGCCCTGTTGGGCGCGCTCGCCGCGGCGGCTCTCGTCATCGCGTGCGTGAGCCGCTATCCGTCGCGGCCAGTCATCGTGGGAGTGGCGGCGCTCGCGGTGATGGCCGTCTTTCCCGCAATTCCGCTCTCACCCACCGGCAAGGTCGAGCTGCACGTGCTGGACGTAGGCCAGGGTGATGCGATCTTGCTCCGCACCGACGCCGGTCGCTGGATTCTCTTCGATGCAGGGCCGGCTTGGCGTGGCGGTGACGCGGGTCGCAGCACGGTGCTTCCATACATCCTTCGGCGCGGCGGCGCGCTCGAAGCGTTCGTCCTGTCGCATCCACACACCGATCACGTCGGCGGGGCGGCGAGCGTGCTTACGGCGATGCGTCCCGCGGCATACTGGGATGCGGCGTTTGCGGGCGTTTCCGACGCGTACAGCTATTCACTCGCTGCCGCGAGGAAGCAGGGAATTGAATGGCACCGGGTGCATCCCGGCGACTCTCTTCTCATAGATGGTGTAAGCCTCAAGTTCCTTGCGCCCGATTCTGCCTGGACGGTCGGACTCAAGGATCCAAATCTCGCGAGCACTATCGCCATCGCGCGTTTCGGGATGGTGCGCTTTCTGCTTGTTGGAGATGCGGAACGGGCAGAAGAGGACTGGCTCCTCGAGCAGCATCGTGATGAGCTGCGAGCGGATGTCCTGAAGGTCGGTCATCACGGCAGCGCCACCAGCAGCAGCGATGCCTTTCTGGCTGTTGTTCATCCCGAGGTTGCGGTCATTTCAGTTGGCGCCGGTAACAAATACGGACATCCGAGTGTCGACGTCCTGCGTGCGCTGTCACGAGTTGGCGCTGAGGTGCTCCGCACGGACGAAGCGGGAACGGTGATCGTGCGGACCGACGGGTCGCGCATCGAGGTTGAAGCAGGGGGAGATAGATGGCAGGTCGCTCGCGACTCGTCAAAGCATTGATCGGAGAGAACTTGGATCTCCCCGCTGCTACGCTGCGGAGGTATCCAGAGCTTGCGCAGGCCACGTATCGTCGCGGTGGACTTCCGGTCAGAGTTGCCGGCTGGGCGCTCGGAACCAGCAGCGCGGCGGCGATCACATTGTGGCGCACCATCTTCATCGCTCACGGCACTCCTCTCACCCCCGGGCTCCTCTTGCACGAGCTCCGTCACGTCCACCAATTTCTGGAGCGCAGGACCTTTCCCTTCAGCTACCTGTGGCAGTCAATTCGTTACGGATACTCCCGTAACGCGTACGAAGCAGATGCACGCCGGTACGCCACTCACCGGCTCGCAGAAATCACCGCCGAAAAGGAACTGTGAAGTGGTAAAACACACGGCGACGTCCGTCGTCACGATCGAACGATTCATCATCGAGCAGGAGAAGCTTCACCCCGAAGCAACGGGTGAGCTCTCGGGGCTGCTCTATGATCTGGCGCTGGCCGCCAAGATGATCGCCAACAAGGTGCGAAGCGCGGGGCTCGCTGACATCCTTGGCGCGGCCGATCTCGAGAACGTGCAGGGCGAGACCCAGCAGAAGCTCGATGTCCTGGCGAATGAGATCATCATCAAGGCGGTGGACCACGGCGGACGGCTCTGCGCGATGGCGTCCGAGGAGGAGCCCGGCATCATCGACATTCCCCCGAATTTCCGCTGCGGCAAATACTGCCTGCTCTTCGATCCGCTCGACGGCTCATCGAACATTGACGTCAACGTTCCGGTCGGCACGATCTTCTCCGTCGTCCGGAAGATTACCCGCGGCAGCCGCGGCGAGATGGAGGACATGCTTCAGCCGGGACGCCGGCAGGTCGCAGCGGGATACGTCATCTATGGCTCGAGCACGATGCTCGTTTATACGACTGGTCAGGGCGCTCACGGATTCACGCTCGACCCGTCGCTCGGTGAGTTCCTCCTGTCACACCCCAACATCCGGACGCCCGACGTGGGGAGATATCTGTCGGTGAATGACTCGTATCACAGCCAATGGGAGCCGGCCGTTCAAAATCTCATGCGCTACTACCGTGGACAGGACGACAACCGGCAGCCGATGAACACTCGCTATGTGGGCTCACTCGTCGCCGACTTCCACCGCAACCTGCTGGGCGGGGGACTCTTCGCGTACCCGGCCAACAGAAAGAACAAGCGTGGAAAGCTCCGGCTCCTCTACGAGGCGAGTCCGCTCGCGTTCATCGTCGAGCAAGCTGGCGGAGCCGCGACCGATGGGACCGAGCGGGTTCTCGACATCCAGCCCTCGGAGCTGCACCAGCGTACACCGCTCTTCATCGGCAGCAAGAACGACGTCGACGCGGCGCGCACGATGCTGAGCGTCGACGCGAAGAGCGCTACTTCGCTCGCCGCCGCTGGCTCGGTGGGCGCGTGACCCTCCCCCCGCGCACGAGCCGGCGCGCGTGAGCACGCGCGGGCCCGGCGAGAAGATTTCTCCGTCGGGCATTCCAGTCAAAACGGTTTACCGTCCGGAAGATGCGGAGCTCAATTACGCGTCTGATCTGGGCGATCCGGGAAAGTGGCCGTACACTCGCGGGGTTCAGCCAACGATGTATCGCGGCCGTCTCTGGACGATGCGACAGTACGCCGGTTTCGGGAGCGCGAAGAGCACCAATGAGCGCTTCCGGCTGCTCCTCGCCGCCGGACAGACCGGCCTGTCCGTAGCATTCGACCTCCCTACACAGATGGGCCTCGACTCCGACTCGCCGCGTGCGCTGGGTGAAGTAGGGCGGGCTGGAGTCGCGATCGACAGCGTCGAGGACATGCGCGTTCTCCTCGATGGCATTCCTCTCGACAAGGTCTCGACATCGATGACCATCAACGCCACGGCCGCCACGCTGCTGGCGATGTACATCGTGGTAGCCGAGGAGCGTGGCATCCCGCGCGACAAGCTGAGCGGCACGGTCCAGAACGACATTCTAAAGGAGTACATCGCGCGCGGGACGTACATCTATCCGCCCGGCCCGAGCATGGCGCTGATCGCCGAGGTGTTCCGTTTTTGCGCGGACGAAGTGCCAAACTGGAATCCGATCTCGATCTCCGGATATCACATCCGCGAAGCCGGCGCGACAGCCGTGCAGGAACTGGCATTCACGCTTTCCAATACTATTGAGTACGTCACGCGCGCCATCGAAGCCGGACTCGAGGTCGATTCGTTCGCACCGCGGCTTTCGTTCTTCTTTGCCGCGCACAGCGATCTGTTCGAGGAAGTCGCAAAGTTCCGCGCGGCCCGTCGTCTCTACGCGCGCATCATGGGGGGGCGCTTTCACGCGTCAGAGTCGAGCGCGCGCCTGCGATTCCACACGCAGACGGGCGGAGTCACGCTCACCGCGCAGCAGCCGCTCAACAACGTCGTGCGGGTAGCGGTTCAATCACTGGCGGCGACTCTCGGGGGAACCCAGTCGCTCCATACTAACGGCTACGATGAGGCTCTGGCGCTGCCTACGGTCGAAGCGGCGACCCTGGCCCTCCGCACGCAGCAGATAGTGGCATTCGAGTCGGGGATCGCCAACACGGCGGATCCGCTCGCGGGCAGCTACTATGTCGAGAATCTCACCACCGAGCTCGAGGAGCGGGCGCTCGAGCTGATTCTAAGGGTCGACGAGCTCGGCGGCTCGGAGAAAGCAATCGCGGCTGGATTCTTTCAGGAGGAGATCGCGCGCAGCGCGTACGAGCATCAGCTGAGAGTGGAAGCGGGGGAAACCGTCATCGTCGGGGTGAATCGCTTTGCCGACGATGAAGGGCCACCTTCGATTCCCGCACCCGACTACTCAGCGCTCGAAAAGGAGCAGGTGGAAAGCGTCAAGCTGTTGCGCAAAAAGAGAAAAGCTGCGGAGGCCAAGCGTGCTCTGGCGGCGCTGCGCGATGCGTCCGCGCCTGGTTCGAGCCGGCCGCAACTGATGCCCCTCATTGTCGATGCCGTCCGCGCGCGGGCGACGGTTGGCGAGATTTCCGAAACTCTTGCGGCAAATTGGGGTTTGTATCGCCCACCATTGTAGCCGGGATCGGCTCGCCATGCTTGAGTCGCCCTCTATGACGGGCTAACTTTCGATCGACGCCGCAGTTCTCTCCTAGAACGAACATGCCCACATACGAGTTTCGTTGCCCCAAGGGCCACGAGTTCGAAAAGTTCTACCGCTCGATGAGCGCCGCGCAGCTCGAGGTACCTTGTCCAACATGCGGCAAGATGGCCGAGCGGCAGTTCTCCGCTGGAGCCGGACTCGTATTCAAGGGATCCGGATTCTACATCACCGACTACGGCAAGGACGGCAAGAAATCGGTGACTCCCGCTGCAACAGCGGGCGCGGCGGAATCAGCGTCCAGTGGCGGGGATTCCGGTGGCGCCAAGAGCGAACCGGCAGCGAAGAGCGACGCGAAGGCGAGCGCGGAATCGAAATCGACCCCGGAATCGAAATCGAGTGCGGAATCGAAATCGAGTGGGGAATCGAAACCTGGGGTTGCATCGAAGTCGGCTGCCAAGAAGTCCTCCGGAAGAGCGAAAAGCAAGGAATGAGTGCTGCTGACCAGATCCGCGCCGAGCTAATCCGGGCGGCGCGCAGCCTTGGCGCGCCTGAAGACGTGGATCCGCTGCTCGAGCGCCCACGAGATCCGTCTCACGGCGACTGGGCAACGAATCTCGCCATGGTTCTCGCGCGACCGCTCAAGTCCAAGCCCAGCGAGATCGCGATCCGCCTCCGCGACGCGATGAAAATCGAGACAGCCGGAGTTTCAAAGATCGACATTGCCGGTCCCGGCTTCATGAACTTCTGGCTCGACGCCGGCAGGATCGCCTCCGGACTGCGCGATATCATCGCGGGCAACGAGAGTTATGGCCGGAGCAGCGCCGGCGCGGGGCGCGTCGTGAACGTCGAATTCGTTTCGGCAAACCCGACTGGGCCCCTGCATGTGGGTCACGGCCGTCAGGCCGCTCTTGGGGACGCGATCTCGACACTCCTCGAGGCGACGGGCTGGAACGTCACCCGCGAGTTTTACTACAACGACGCGGGCGTCCAGATAGACAACCTGACGGCGAGCGTCGAAGCGCGGCTCAACGAGTCGAGTGGCAAGCCTGTGGAGATTCCTGAAGGCGGCTATCACGGAGAGTACATCCGGGAATTGGCTGAGCGCTACCGGGATGACAGTGGCGGGCTTTCCGTTCGGGAGTTTGCGGTGCGAGAGTTAAGGAAGGAACAGGACCTCGATCTGCAGGCGTTCGGCGTGCGCTTCGACCGCTACTTCCTGGAATCGTCGCTCTACACCGACGGCATGGTCGACGACACGGTCAGGCTTCTGGTCGCTTCGGGCAAGACCTACGAGCACGACAGCGCGCTCTGGCTGCGCACCACGGAGTTCGGGGACGACAAGGATCGCGTGATGCGGAAGAGCGATGGAACGTACACGTACTTCCTTCCCGACGTCGCGTACCACGTCACCAAGTGGAAGCGCGGATTTCATCGCGCCATCGACGTGCAGGGCGCTGATCACCACAGCACCGTCACCCGCGTGCGCGCGGGACTCCAGGCGCTCGAGATGGGGATGTCGCCGCAATATCCGGAGTACGTGCTGCATCAGATGGTGACGGTGCTGAAGCACGGCGAAGAGGTGAAGATCTCCAAGCGCGCCGGGAGCTACGTCACCGTCCGGGATCTCGTCAACGAAGTCGGGCGGGACGCTGTTCGCTATTTCTTCCTCATGCGCAAGAGCGACTCGCAGCTGATCTTCAACGTCGATCTCGCCGCGTCGCAATCGGAGGAGAACCCGATTTACTACATCCAGATGGCGCACGCCCGCATGTGCGGGATCTTCCGGGTCGGTGCAATCGACCCCGAGTCGGTGTCAGCCAACGACATCGACTTCGATCTGCTCCGCGAGCCCGAGGAGCAGGAGCTGATCAAGGCGCTCCTCGATTTTCCGGCGCTGGTCGAATCAGCGGCGGAGACCCTCGAGCCACACCGGATTGCGACCTACCTCCTGGAGACGGCGCGACTCGCGCATCTCTGGTACCACAAGCATCACGTCCTCGAGCAGGAGGAAGACGTGACTCGCGCGCGAATCGCACTAGCTCGAGGCGCGCAGATCGTGCTGCGCAATGGGATGAGGATCCTCGGTATCACCTCGCCCGAGAGGATGTAGTTGCCTGCGACCCCCATGCGGTTAGCATTAGCTCTCTGACCATCTTCCAACGGGAAAGAAACGAATGTCGGTCCTGGTAGTCGGCTCCGTTGCGCTGGATTCCGTGGAAACCCCTTTCGGCAGAGCCGATGACGTCCTCGGCGGGTCCGCGACTTTTTTCTCCGCATCGGCCAGCCACCTTACCAAGGTGAGCGTAGTCGGCGTGGTCGGCTCCGATTATCCAATGGACAAGCTGGAGCCGCTGAGGAAGCGCGGGGTCGATTTCAGTGGACTCGAGAAGGCAGAAGGAGATTCTTTCCGCTGGCGCGGACGCTATCGCCACGACCTCAATTCCGCCGAGACGCTCGAGACGCACCTCGGAGTGTTCTCGCGATTCAGCCCGAAGATTCCGGAAAAGCTACGATCCTCTCCATATCTGTTCCTTGGAAATATTGATCCCCGCCTTCAGCTCGACGTCCTCAATCAGGTCAAGAAGCCGAAGCTGATTGCGTGTGATACGATGAACTTCTGGATTCAAAGCCGGCGGCCGGAACTGCTCGAGTTGCTTGGCAACGTGGATATGGTCACGCTGAACGACGCGGAAGCGCGGCAGCTGACGGAGAAGGCGAACCTCGTCCAGGCGGCACAGTGGATAATGGCTCGCGGACCGCGCCACGTCATCATCAAGAAGGGTGAGCACGGAGCGTTCATGTTCAACGAGAAGTCGATCTTCTTCGCGCCTGCGTTTCCGCTGGAGAGCGTGTTCGATCCCACCGGGGCGGGAGATGCGTTTGCCGGCGGATTCATCGGATATCTCGCGGCCACCGGCGACCTGAGCGAGGCGAACATGCGCCGGGCCGTGATTTTCGGATCGGTGATGGGCTCGTTCGCCGTGGAGAAATTCTCGATCGAGCGGCTCATGACCGTTACCCGGGCCGAGATCGACCAGCGAATGCGCGACATGCGGCGACTCGTGGCTTTCGAGGAGGAGCTCCCCGCGTGAGCGATGATGCGCTTCGCTACGGAAGCGCCGGCGTCGACCTGGATGCCTCCAATACGGCGAAGGCTCGGATAAAAAAGCTGGTCGAGTCGACCTTTACCCCTGGCGTATTGGGTGGGTTCGGCGGCTTCGGTGGGATGTTTCGACTTCCTTCCGGGCTGGAAAAGCCGGTTCTCGTCTCGAGCGCCGATGGCGTGGGCACCAAGATCAAGGTCGCCATCGAAGCGAGCCGCCACGATACGATCGGCCGGGACCTCGTCAACCATTGCGTCAACGACATCCTCGTGCAGGGAGCGCTGCCGCTTTTTTTTCTCGACTACGTCGCGTTCGGCAAGCTCGATCCGGGAGTGGTCGAGACCGTCGTGGCGGGCGTCGCGGCTGCGTGTCGCGAAAACGGTTGCGCGCTAATAGGCGGGGAAACGGCGGAAATGCCGGGTTTGTATAGCCCCCCCGATTACGACCTGGCCGGCTTCATCGTCGGATATGTGGAAGAAAGGCGAATTCTCGGTCCTCAGCGGGTTCGGCCCGACGATGTGCTGATTGGTCTTCCGAGCTCGGGATTGCATACGAACGGATACTCGCTGGCCCGGAAGATCATATCCGAAAGATTGAAGCTGGGAATGGGTGATGCGTTTCCGGATGGTGGCGGGGCGGTGGCGGACGTTCTTCTCGCAGAGCACCGGTCTTACTTGCCGGCGCTCAAACCGGTGCTCGATCGTGTACATGCGCTGGCGCACATAACCGGCGGCGGATTGCCCGGGAATCTGGATCGTGCATTGCCACCGACGCTCGACGCGGTAGTCAATACGTCGAGCTGGAAAGTTCCAAACGTATTCAAAGTATTGATGGAGGCGGGGGCGGTTGAACCCGCCGAGATGTACCGAACGTTCAACATGGGTGTAGGAATGGTTGTCATCTGCGGGCCGTCCGACGTGGATGTGGTTCTGTCGGCGGCTGCCAACGCCGGCGTAGCGGGATGGATTTTCGGCTCGCTCGAGCCAGGTTCCGGAGCAGTCATACTTTCTTGAGGAATAATCGATGAAAGCTCGTTTGTTCGTTTTGTTCGCGGCTCCCGCGCTGTTTGCGACTTCACTCCAAGCGCAGGATAAAACCCGTTGTCCCGACGGCGCGTTCACATCACCGGGTATCCCGAATCCGACCAAAGCCACTCAGGATGCCTGCCAGAAGGCGATAGACCTTTTCCAATACCTGGCTCCCCAGCTCGGTACTGCGATCTCCGGCGGCAACGCCACGCTAGGCCAGGGCGGCACGCTCGGCGGACTCGGTCACTTCCTGGTCGACGTCCGTGTCAATGCGGTGCAGGGTAGCCTGCCACGAATCGATCAGGTGACCCCATCGGTTCAGGGCGAGGTCAGCAGCCGGTACGACACGAAGACCCAGATCATCCCGATGCCGACCGCGGGCCTCGCGATTGGAGTGTTTAAAGGGCTTCCCCTGGCGATCACGAACGTCGGCGGCGTGGATCTCCTCGTCAGCGCGTCGTATCTCCCGGAGTTCAATGGCAGTGGAGTGAGCGTCAAGGTTCCGAACGGGTCGCTCAAGCTGGGTTACGGGGCGCGCCTCGGAATTCTGCAGGAGTCACTGTTGGTGCCGGGAGTATCCGTCACCTATCTCCGTCGCGATCTGCCGACGGTGAACATTGCGGCGAACAACGGCAGCGACACGCTCAACGTCAATGACCTGAGTCTCAAGACAAAGGCGTGGCGGGTTGTCGCCAGCAAGAGCCTGCTCATGTTTGGCCTGGCTGTTGGCGCAGGAAAGGATCAGTACGAGTCGTCAGCGGATATTCGTGCTTCCGTGGCTGCTCGTCCGCCGTTCACAACGACGCCCACGATTGCGGCGCCGGCAAGTCCGATCAGCCAGAACCTGACCCGCACGAATGTCTTTGGGGATTTGTCGATGAACCTTCTGCTTTTCAAGCTCACTGGCGAAATTGGACAGGTATCCGGTGGCACAATCAACACTTTCAATACTTTCAGTGGCAAGCAAGCAGCCGATTCCAGAATCTACGGATCGGTCGGAGCTCGATTCGGGTTCTAACGACGTACGCGACGCAGAGTACATGCGTCGCGCGCTCGTCCTCGCCCAACAAGGCTGGGGTCAAACAGCGCCGAACCCCATGGTCGGCGCTGTTGTCGTTCGCGACGGTACCGTCGTCGGGGAAGGTTACCACGCGCGCTACGGCGAAGAGCACGCCGAGGTAGCAGCTTTGAAGGCGGCGGGCGATCGCGCCCGCGGATCGACCATGTACGTCACGCTCGAGCCCTGCAACCACTTTGGCAAGACGCCTCCGTGCACCGAAGCGATTCTGCAGGCGCGGGTCCAGCGCGTCGTGATCGCCGCCGCGGATCCGACGGCTCTGGCGGGCGGGGGAGCAAGGCATCTCGCCGACTATGGAGTCCGGGTCGACTTCTCGGTGGAAGAGCGGCCTGCGCTGGAGCTCAACGCTCCCTTTTTCTTCGCAGCCGTGAACTCGAAGCGGCCCTGGGTTACGCTCAAGCTTGCTCTGTCGAGCGACGGGAAGATGAACGATCCTTCGGGCGAGCGCCCCTGGATAAGCAACGAGCTCTCTCGCCACGAAGTGCAGCGGATCCGCGCCAATGTCGACGCTATAGCGGTAGGGCTCGGCACTGTGCGCTCGGATGATCCGCAGCTTACTGCGAGGGGTCCGCTACTCCCTCGAGTCGCGCCGATGCGTGTCGTGTTCGACAGGAACGCCGAAATGCCGCTCGAAGCCATGGTGGTCCGCACCGCGAAAGAAACTCCGACCGTGATTTTCGCGCACCACCCCCCGGTAGGCCGGCTAGCCGCGCTCCACAACGCGGGCGTCGACGTCTTCGAAGCCGAAGACCTTTCGGCTGCGCTCGAGGCGCTCCGCGGATTCGAGGTGCACCATCTGATGGTAGAGGGGGGCGCGCGGGTCGCGCAGGACTTTCTGCGCCAGGATCTGGTTGACCGACTCGTTATCTTTCAATCACCCATCACCGTAGGTGCTGACGCGCTGAGTCCATTCGATGGGCTGCCGGGCGATTTTCGCGAGGTGCTTGCGAAGAGGCCCATAGTCCGGCGCGGCGAGTTTGGCGAGGATGTGATGACTGAATATGCGTTGCGCGAGGGTTGAATGTTCACCGGGTTGATCCAGCAGATTGGCGAAGTCGACAGTGTACGGCCGACGGAAGCCGGTCGCGAGCTTCGCGTTCGCGCTCCGTTCACCGATTTGTCGAGCGGTGAGAGCATCGCGGTAAACGGGGCTTGTCTCACCGTTCGCGAGCTCGGATCCGGCTGGTTCGACGCCGCCGCCGTGCTGACAACGCTGGAGCGCACCGCGATCGGCGACTGGAAAAAGGGTACTCGGGTAAATCTCGAGCGCGCGCTGCGTCCAGGCGACAGGCTCGGCGGCCACATCGTTCAGGGCCACGTCGATTGCGTCGGCATCGTAGCTGCCCGCGAAAAGTCTGGGGACGCGCTGCTGATCGATGTCTCCGTGCCGGGGTCCATCGAGTCGCTGCTGGTGCTGCACGGATCCGTCGCGATAGATGGCGTCAGCCTAACAGTCAACGAGCTCAAGCCTGGCGGATTGCAACTTTCACTCATCGACTACACTTTGCGTCACACCACACTTGGCGACTTGAGAGAGGGAAGCCGCGTACATGTCGAAGCGGACGTCGTCGCTAAACATGTGCGTCGTCTGCTCGAGCCCTACCTGCGCGAAGCATCGGCGCTAACTTCCCTGACGGGTTTTTCGCTGGAGCATTAGGAATCATGGCGTTCGGAACAGTCGAGCAGGCCATTGCCGACATCAAGGCCGGCAAGTTGATCATCGTCGCGGACGATGAGGATCGCGAGAACGAGGGCGATCTCATCTGCGCGGCGCAGCTCGTCACACCCGAGTTGATCAACTTCATGATCCGGAAGGCGGGCGGATGGATCTGTCTCGCCCTGACTGGTGAGCGCGCGGACCAGCTCGACCTCCCGCAGCAAATCGAATCCAATTCCGAAGAGTACCGCACCGCGTTCACCATCAGCATCGATGCGGACGAGCGCTTCGGTGTCACGACCGGCGTCAGCGCGCAGGATCGCGCCAAGACCATCCGTGTCGCTGTGGATCCGAAGTCGGTCCCCGCTGATCTCCGTCGTCCCGGACACGTGCCCCCGCTTCGCGCGCGTGACGGTGGAGTGTTGCAGCGCGTTGGACACACCGAAGCGGCTGTCGATCTGGCTCGTCTCGCCGGGCTCGTACCGGCGGGTGTAGTGTGCGAGATCCTGAGCGAAGACGGCTCGAGCGCGCGTAGGCCCGAGCTGGAACGTTTCGCGCAGCAGCACGGGCTCACCTTCATCACCGTCGCTCAGCTCGTCGCGCACCGGCTTCAGACGGAGCGTCTGGTACATCGCGTCGCCGAAGCGCGGCTCCCGGCGGAGACCGGCCTGTGGCGGGTCGTCGGCTACAGAAACGACGTGGACAAGCACGAACACATTGCGCTCGTCTACGGTGACGTCGGGCCCGAGTACAGCGTTCTCGTACGCATGCACTCGAAATGTCTGACGGGCGACGTCTTCCACTCCGTCCGCTGCGATTGCGGCTGGCAGCTCGAAACCGCGATGAGGATGATTGCGAAAGAGGGGAAGGGCGTGATCGTGTATCTCGATCAGGAAGGCCGGGGCATTGGTCTGCTCAACAAGCTCAAGGCCTACGAGCTCCAGGACCAGGGCATCGACACGGTCGAAGCAAATGAGCGGCTGGGGTTCAAACCCGATCTCCGCAACTACGGTATCGGCGCACAAATCCTCCTCGACCTCGGGCTGAAGACGATCCGTCCGATCACCAACAATCCGCGCAAGCTGGTCGGACTCGAAGGGTACGGCCTCACCATCGATGAGCGGGTGCCGATCATCTCGATCTCGCACGACGAGAACTCAAGCTACCTCGAAGCCAAACGGGCGAAGCTCGGACACCTCTTCGCGTCGTAAATGGCCGAGTTTGCGGGATTGCCGAGCGGCGTCGGGCGGCGCGTGGCCGTCCTCGCCAGCCGCTTCAACGAACCCATCGTAAAGAAGCTCGTCGACGGCGCGCTCCAGGCCCTGCTCAAATACGGTGTCGTTTCCGAGGACATCGACGTTGTCTGGGTTCCGGGGGCCTGGGAGCTTCCCGTCGCCGCGCGGTGGCTTCTCGCGAGTGAGCGCTACGATGGCATTGTAGCCGTCGGAGCTGTAATTCGCGGTGAGACTGCACACTTCGACTACATCGCAGCCGAGGCTTCCCGAGGTCTCGCTGATGCCAGCGGTGAATCGGAGACACCGATTGGATTTGGTGTTCTCACCTGCGATACCGAAGAACAGGCCGAAGCGCGCGCTGGCGGGGCCCACGGCAACAAGGGATGGGATGCAGCCGTGGCGATGCTCGAAATGGCCGACCTGGTCAATCGCCTCAATCCTGACGATGAGGATTGAATCGCGGGCTCGCGCGCGAGCGCTGCAGGCGCTCTACGCGTGTGAAATGCGGGGCGGAAAGAATCTCGAGCGAGTAGCGACGCAAGTGTGGGACGATCTTGCCGTCGCTCCGGAGGAGCGGCGCCTCGCCGATCTTCTCGTTCGCGAAGTGGTAAGCGGAGGGAACGAGCTGGACTCACGCCTCGCCGATCTCACTACCAACTGGCGACTGGAGCGGCTTGGCGCGATCGAGAGATCCGTGTTGCGTCTCGGCGCCGCCGAACTGATGAAAGGTGAAACGCCGCCGCGTGTCGCGATCCAGGAAGCTGTCCGTCTCGCCGAGAGATTCGGCACGGCCGCCAGCGCCAAGTTCGTCAACGGAGTGCTCGATGCCTTTGCGCGACAGGCCGGCATGATCTAGTGCGAATACTCGTACTCAACTGGCAGGATCACCGAAATCCGCAGGCAGGCGGCGCCGAGCTTCACCTCAAGGAGATCTTCAGTCGCATCGTCGCGCGGGGAAACAGTGTGGATCTTCTCTGCAGCTCCTGGGAGAATGCTCCCCAACGGGAGAGGCTCGATGGTATCGACGTTCACCGGATCGGGAATCGGCAGACCTACCCATTTCTTGCACGCGGGTACTATGCGGCCAGGCTCGCGGCGAACGACTACGATGTGGTCATCGAGGACCTGAACAAGGTTCCGCTTTACACACCCCTGTGGGGCGTGCGCAAGCTAGTCGCTCTGGTGCACCATCTCTTCGGCTCGACGGTCTTTCGTGAGGCGCCCCTCCCGCTCGCGGCTGCCGTGTGGCTGTCCGAAAAGCCGCTCGGAGCCCTCTATCACGATGTACCATTCGAGGCGGTCAGCGTCAGCACGGCTGACGATCTGGTTGCGCGAGGAATTCCGCGGGGCTCAATCCGCGTCATCTATAACGGAGTTGATTCGGCGCGCCTGACACCCAATCCGGTCGAACGATCCAGGACTCCTCTCTTCGTCTATCTCGGTCGGCTCAAGAAGTACAAGCGCGTCGACCTCGTGATTCGTGCGTTCTCAGGGCTGAACGTACCCGACGCGACGCTCGAGATCGCCGGAACGGGCGACTATCGCGCTCCGCTCGAACGGCTGGTAAAATCCCTTGACCTGGCGGACAGAGTGAAGTTTCTAGGTTTCATTCCAGAGGAGGAAAAGATTCATCTACTTCGACGTGCGTGGGCCTCGACGTTGGCGTCACCAAAGGAAGGGTGGGGGATCAGTAATCTCGAAGCTGCGGCGTGCGCCACTCCGGTGATCGCCACCAACTCGCCGGGAATTCGTGAGTCGGTGATCGATGGCCAAACCGGTTTTCTCGTTCCCCAGGACGATGCGGAGGCAATGGCGGCGGCGATGAGGGGACTTGTAGAGTCTCCCTCTCTCGTGTCGTCACTCGGCGCGGCGGGCCGCCGCTACGCTGAGACCTTCAGCTGGGACCGGGCCGCAAGCGACACGATTGCGCATCTCGAGCAGGTAGTCGCGCGATGAGGCAAATCCGTCTGATTCCAGGGGAACGGGAATGCCGAATCCGAAGGTAACCGTCGCGCAGCTTCTCGAGCGCTTGCGGGGAACGCTGCAGCTCGAGGAGATGGAGCCGGGGACGGGACTCGATCGCACTGTCGGAAACCCGGAAGTGTCCAGCCCGGGACTGGTACTCGCGGGCTACGTGAAACGATTCTCGCCCGGGAGGCTCCAGGTCCTGGGTGAAACAGAGATTACTTATCTCTCTTCCCTTGGCACCGCCGATCGAAAGAGGATTCTGGAGCTGTTCTTTTCGTTCCCAATCCCGGCGGTCTTCGTCACCAAAGGACAGCGCCTCCCCACCGGGCTGAAGGAGATCGCCAGCGCAGCGGGCATTCCGCTCATTCGGACCAAGCTCAAGACGGCGGAATTCTACCGGCGCATCAAGCCCGTGCTCGAGATGGAGTTCGCGCCGACGATGTCGCTGCACGGCTCGCTCGCTGACGTGTTCGGCGTTGGGCTCTTCTTCACCGGAAAGAGCGGGATCGGAAAATCCGAATGCGTGCTGGATCTCGTGGAGCGCGGCCACCGGCTCGTCGCGGACGATCTCGTGATCACCAGCAAGCGCGGCAATGATGTGCTGATCGGGCGCGGCCACGAGATGCAGCGCCACTACATGGAGATTCGCGGCGTCGGGCTTATCGACGTTCCGGCCATATTTGGAATCCGCGCCGTCCGCCAGCAGAAGCGAATCGAGGTGGTCGTCCAGCTCGAGGAGTGGGACCAGCACGCCATCGTCGAGCGGACCGGGCTCGACGTCGAGACCACCACGATACTCGATGTCGAGCTGCCGAAGATCACGGTCTTCCTCAACCCCGGGAAAAACATCACAGTGATCGCCGAAGTCATCGCACTGAACCACCTGCTCCGCTATTCGGGAATCAACGCGGCCGAGGCGTTCAACGATCGGCTGGTTGGTCGCATGAGGACCGCGGCGGCAAGCAATATCCGCGAGTATCTCCAGGAAGACCATGAGTGACAGCGAAGGCGCAGGAACGGAAAAGCCGAGAGCAATAGTCGTTGGTCACGGGGACTTCGCCGCCGGGCTGGTCTCCGCGGTGGCGCAGATTTGCGGATTGGCGGACAAGCTCGTCGTGCTGTCCAACACCGGAATGGCGCCCGGGGACATCGAGGCCGCGATACGCGATCATCTCGCGCGTACGGGAGCAAACGTGATCTTCACGGATCTTCCGGGGGGCAGCGCAACGATCGCCGCGCGCCGAATCGCCAAAGAGAATCCTGACATCGTCCTCGTGAGCGGCGTCAATCTGGCGACGCTTCTGGACTTTGTGTTCAGCTCCGCGGGCACGCCCGAGCAGGCCGCGAGAGCCGCGGCGGAGCGCGGGAAGGCATCGCTCATCGTCATCGCGCGCGGGTGATGGGGATTCACCTCTACCGCATCGACGACCGGCTCATTCACGGGCAGGTCGTCGTGGGCTGGGGCCAGCCGCTCAATATTCGCTTCCTTGTACTCGTTGATGACCTGGTCGCGTCCAGCGATTGGGAGAAGGAATTGTATCGCATGGCAGTTCCGCCCGAGATGGAGATCTATTTCGCGGACGTGGATACGGCGATCCACGATCACGCGCGATATGCCGATGATCCGCGTCCCGGCATCCTCATCACCGGCGACAGCGCGAGCATGCTGCGACTCGTGAAAGGCGTGAAGGCGATCGGTAGCGTCAACCTGGGCGGCATCCACCATCGCGCCGGACGCGCGGAGAAGCTCCGCTACGTTTTTCTGACGCCGGATGAAGAGGACCAGCTGCGCGCGCTCGAGGCGTCGGGGGTAGAGGTCACGGCACAGGATGTTCCCTCCGCTCGCCCGCGTCCGCTCGCCGAGGTACTCGAGGGGGAGGCGAAGTGAGTCTTCTCCAGGCGCTACCCATCGCGCTGCTTGGCGCGTTACTGGGTCTCGACGTCGTGAGCTTTCCCCAGGCGATGGTCTCACGGCCGATCGTCGCGGCGACATTGGCTGGGGCTTTTATCGGTCACCCGCCGGCGGGTCTTCTCATTGGCGTCGTGCTGGAGCTTATTGCGCTCGACACGCTGCCGTTCGGTGCTTCGCGTTATCCCGAGTGGGGGTCCGCGGGTGTCGTCGGCGGCGCGCTGTTCGCCGCGCAGGCGCCCGGAATGCCGGGCGCGCTTCCGGCCTCGCTTCTCGCCGCGCTGCTCACGGCGAGCATCAGCGGTTGGAGCATGGTCGTGCTGCGGCGGATCATCGCCGCGCGACTGGAGCGAACGCGCGATTCGATCGAGGCGGGATCACGTGACGCGCTCCTCTCGCTCCACTTGTCGGGCATGACAATGGACCTGCTTCGCGCCGCACTCGTGACGACACTCGGCATGATCGTCTTCAGCCCGCTCGTGCGCGCCATAGTCGCGATCTGGGGGAGTGACTCGGCGCCCTCTCGAGCGGTAGTCGTCGTGATAGCGGCCATAGTTGCCGGGGGAGCGCTGTGGAAAGTCTTTCACTCGGTTCGCCATGTGCTCTGGTTTTTCCTCGGCGGCTTGATCGTCTCGGCGGCTTTGGTGGTGGTATGACTGGCCTAGCGCCTTCCGGGTCTTTACTCCCGCTTCGCGTCAAGCTCGCGATGTACGTGCGCCTGCTGGCGGTTCAAGGCTCCTGGAACTACGAGACTCTCATGGGGACGGGCATCGGGTTCGTCATGGAGCCGGCGCTCCGGTGTTTGCGAGGGGGACTGGACGGCCCGCAATATCGCGCCGCGCTGGCGCGCGAATCGCGCTACTTCAACGCGCATCCGTACCTGGCGGGAATCGCCGTGGGCGCGCTCGCGCGTGCCGAGCTCGACGGTGTTGATCCGGTGAGAATCGAGCGCTTCCGAACGGCGCTTGCCGGCCCCCTCGGCAGTGTCGGAGATCGGCTCGTCTGGGCGAGCTGGCTGCCTTTCTGTTCTCTCCTTGCTCTATGCGTCTATGGCGCCGGCGGCTCCGCGGTGGAGGTTGTCGGTACATTTCTGTTGCTCTACAACGTCGGACATTTTCTACTCAGAGCATGGGGACTTCAGATTGGTCTGTCGCGCGGTCTCAACGTCGCCTCGGCGCTTGGCAATCCGGTTCTGAGGCAGGGTCCTCAGTACATCGGGAGCGCCGCCTCCCTGGTGGCCGGCCTCGCGCTTCCGCTCGCGCTTCAGCGGGTCGTTGGTCCAGGCAGAGTGTTGGCGGGCGGAATCATCTTCGCGGCGTTGATTGGAATTCTTCTCCTGGCGCGTCTGCGCGAGCGCGCGGAGGGGTGGCGCATTGCTCTCGGAGTGCTCGCGATTTTCGTTCTCTACTCGGTCCTGACCTGATGCCTGAGCGCGAAGCAAAGATCGTCAACAAGCTGGGGATACATGCTCGCCCTGCCGCCGAGATCGTCAAGACGGCGGGGAAGTTCAAGAGCAGCATAACCATCGTGCGGGACGATCTCGAAGTGAACGCAAAAAGCATCATGGGAGTGATGATGCTCGCTGCGGAGCTCGGCTCGACGATCGTCCTCCGCGCCGTCGGTGAGGACGCGGATGCCGCTCTCGATGCTCTGGCGACATGCATCGCGAACAAGTTCGGAGAAAGTTGATGTCGAACGGGATCGCGGGTATGCCTGCCTCACCAGGGATTGTGGACGGGCCAGTCCACCTTCTCAGGTGGGAAGTCCCGGACGTCCGGCATCGCATAATTCTCGACGAATCGATACCAGGAGAGATCAAGCGCTTTCACGGGGCGCTAGTGCAGGCGAGAGAACGGCTACACCAGGTGCGGGCACGCGCAGAGAAGCACGCTGGTCCCGAGGAAGCCGCGATTTTCGATGTCCAGTTGTCGATACTCGAGGACGGCGAGCTCCTGCGTCAGGTCGAGGAGCTGATCCAACAGAATCTCGGCGCCGAGAAAGCCTTCGACCTCGTCCTGTTCGAGTGGCGCCAGCAGTTCGCGGGACATGCGCGCCCGCTCTTACGCGAGAGAGTGGGCGATCTGATCGACGTGCACATCAGGGTCCTTTCGATCCTGCTTGGGTTGCCGGATCACGATCCTGTGGATGTTCCCAAGGGGTCCAACAAGATCCTGGTCACGCACGATCTGACGCCCAGTCTCACGGTGCAGCTCGATCGCGAGGCGATCATCGGAATCGCCACCGACGCCGGCACGCGAACCTCGCACGTCGCGATCCTCGCCCGTTCGTTGGGCTTGCCCGCGGTTGTCGGACTGCGCGATGCGACGCAGCGCCTGAACGGCAATGAGCATGTGATCCTCGACGGCAGTACCGGGATCCTCATCATAAATCCGACGCCGGCGCAGCTCACGAGCTATCGAGAGCAACGGGCGCGAGAAGCCGCCGAAACCGAGGAGCTTCAGGCGCTCGCGGTCGCCGATTCCGTCACGCTCGATGGCCACTGGGTGACGCTCCGCGCCAACGTCGATCTTCCCGAAGAAGCGGAAGCGGCCGCGCACAGCGGCGCGGAAGGCGTCGGGCTCATGCGCACCGAATTTCTCGTCGTCGGCCGGGCGACGATGCCCGACGAGGAGGAACAGTACCGCGCCTACCGGCACGTGGTCGAGGCATTCGGCGGCAGACCGGTCGTGATTCGCACTTTCGACGTCGGCGGGGACAAGCTGCCCGTCGGGGGTTATCCCACTGATGCAAACCCGTTCCTCGGCTGGCGCGCGATCAGGATGTGCCTCGACGAGCCCGAGCTGTTCAAGACCCAGCTGCGCGCGCTGCTGCGGGCGGCGATGCACGGCGATGTCAGGATCATGTTCCCGCTCATTATCACGCTGGACGAGGTGAAGCAGGCGAAGCACCTCCTGAACGAAGCTGCAGCCGAGCTCGATGCGAGGGGCGTACAGTACCGGCACGATCTTCCGCTCGGAGTGATGGTGGAAACACCGGCTGCCGCGCTGTCGGTTCACACACTGGTGGACGATGTCTCATTCTTCAGCATTGGAACGAACGATCTCGTGCAGTACACGCTGGCGGTGGACCGGGGGAGCGCCAACCTTGCGGCGCGTTTTACGCCGCTGCATCCAGCGGTCCTGACACTCATCAAACGGATCGTCGATGTGGGCGTCGCTCACCACATGGAGGTCGCGGTCTGCGGCGAGATGGCGTCCCAGCCGCTAATGGCGTTTGCTCTCATCGGGCTTGGAGTCCGCTCATTGAGCGTGGCGGGTCGCGCCGTGCCGCTGGTGAAGCGCATCGTGCGGGGAGTGAGTGTGAGCGTCGCGGCCGAAGCCGCGAATGCCGCGCTCGAGGCGAGAACCGCGCGCGAGGCGGAAGGAGAGCTGCGGCGCCGACTGTTGTCAGCGTTCGGTGACGCTGCATTTTTGCGCGATGGGTTGCCTGGCTTGGTCGATGGAAATATCTTCCAAGGCTCCGGTGGGCTGAAAGGTTCCTCGGCGCACGAATAGTACGGCGTGCGACCGTTGCCACCGCTCATCCTCATATTCCCCAGAGGAATTTCGTGCTCGCTCGACATCTGTTCACATCCGAATCCGTCACCGAAGGTCATCCTGACAAGGTCGCGGATGCGATCTCGGACGCAATTCTCGACGCAATACTGAAAGACGATCCCATGGCGCGAGTCGCCTGCGAGACACTCGTGACTACCGGACTCGCCTGCGTTGCCGGCGAGATCACCACCAAGACATACGTCAACGTTCCCGAGATCGTGCGCTCGACGATCGACCGGATCGGATACAACGACGCCGGCATGGGATTCGACTCCAAGACGTGCGCCGTAATCAGCACGATCGACAAGCAATCACCGGATATCGCCCAGGGTGTAGACCACGGTGGGGCGGGTGACCAGGGCATGATGTTCGGCTACGCGACCGACGAGACGGAAGAGCTGATGCCGATGCCGATTCAGCTCGCGCACCGTCTCACCGAGCGGCTCGCCGCGTTCCGCCGGTCAAAGGATGGAAGCTGGGTCCGACCGGACGGCAAAGCACAGGTCACCGTCCTCTATGAGGACTTTATTCCGATAGGAGTCGAGACCGTCGTCGTCTCGACGCAGCACTCGGAGGACATCTCCACCAAAAAGCTCCGCGAGGCGATCATAGCGGAGGTCATCGAGCCGGTGATCCCGAAAGAGCTGCGCGACAAGACCATCAAGTTCCACATCAATCCAACCGGCCGCTTCGTGATTGGAGGCCCGCAGGGCGATGCCGGACTCACTGGCCGCAAGATCATCGTCGACACCTACGGCGGCATGGGGCGTCACGGCGGCGGCGCGTTCAGCGGCAAGGATCCATCGAAGGTGGACCGTTCCGCCTGCTACGCGGCGCGCTGGGTCGCGAAGAACATCGTCGGAGCGAAGCTGGCCCGCCGTTGCGAGGTTCAGGTTGCCTACGCCATCGGGGTCGCGGAACCGGTGTCGATCAACGTCGATACCTTCGGCACTAACACTGTTCCCGAAACAGCAATCCTGAAGGCGGTCGAGAAAGTGTTCGACCTCACGCCGAAAGGGATCATCGACGCACTCGATCTCAGGAAGCCTATATACAGCCCGACCTCCTCGTACGGACATTTCGGCCGTGCTCCGAAGAAGAACGGGAAGGGAACTCTTTTCACCTGGGAGCGGCTGGATCGGGTAGCGCATCTACGAAAGGCTGTCGACGGACGGTAGCGTTCTGCTTCTCCGGCGTGAAGAAAGCTGGCTGCTTCCGGTGGCCAGCTTTTCCACTTTCCCGTCACAACGTTAACTTGATTTCATGCAACTCGTCGAAGTCGAAGTGATGCGGCTCGGTCTCGACCGCTCGACCAACTCCTATGTGGTGATTCTCCAGGAGAAGGGCGGGGCGCGACTGCTCCCAATCTGGATCGGCCAGCCGGAAGCAGAGTCGATCGTGATCGAGATGAACAAGCTCAAGCGCGAGCGGCCGCTCACTCATGACCTCTGCAAGAACCTGATCATCGGCATGGGGGGCACTCTGCGCCGCGTCAACATTACCAAGGTCGAGAACCGGACCTTCTATGCGGAGCTCCATATCGCCCGCAGCTCCGGAGCGGTTCACATCGACGCCCGGCCGTCGGACAGTATCGCAATAGCCCTCCGATTCGAAGCGCCCATCTTCGCCCAGGAGAGTCTGCTCACGGCACTTCTCCTCGAGGAGGGGCAGTCCCCTCCGGAGACGCTCGCGGAGCCGTCCGACGAGATGTCGGCCGAACAGCTGAAGCAGTACCTGGAGAACCTGCGGCCCGAAGATTTTGGGAAGTTCAATATGTAAGCTGGCGGTCCTGCTGCTTCTGCAGGCCGCTCTTCCCTCAGTCCCACAGCAAGTCTCGGGACGCATTGTGCGTCCCGGCCTGCGCAGAATGGATCCGGTCAGCGGCGCATGGATCGTTCTGCATCGGGTGGGGCCGGATAGCGCCGGCCCGCTCGACTCCGTTCGATCCGATTCTCGCGGGCGATACTCGTTCAACTATGTACGCACGGGCAGCGAGGACGCGATTTACTTCGTCTCGGCGTCGCACGATGGAATCGCTTACTTCACGCCGCCTCTGGCCGAGGGGAAAGTGAGCGGCGACGACGGCGAGATCACTGTCTTCGACACTACCTCGGGCCCCGTGCCGATGAGCCTGCGTGGACACCACGTCGTCGTCTCGGCGGTAGACGCGAACGCGCGACGGTCGGTGATGGAGGTGTACGATCTTTCCAACGACAGCTCGGTCACGCGGGTAGCCGCGGACGACACGCCCGAGAACGCGACCTGGCAGGTGCACCTCATCCCGGGTGCCACGGACTTCCGCGTGAGTCAGGGCGACATTTCCGCGGCCGCGGTCTCTTACGCCAACGGTGTCGTGAGCGTGTTCGCCCCGATCGCGCCGGGCATCAAGCAGCTGTCGTTCTCGTATTCGATTCCCGCAAGCGCGTTTCCACTGAAGCTTCCGCTCGAGAAGGCTACCGGGATATACGAGATCATGATCGAAGAGAAGGCTGGCAGCGTGACGGGGCCGCACCTGAGAGAAGTTGATCCCGTGACGGTGGATGAGCGCAACTTCCGGCGATTTCTTGCGTCCGACATGCCCGAGAATTCGGTAGCGGTGGTAGATCTGCCAGCGCCTCCGCCAACCCGGTCCATCGATCCGCGCTATCTCGTCTCGATTACGCTCGTGCTCGGCGGAGCGATGATTGTCGCGCTTGCGCGGGCGCTGCGGCGAAGATAGCTTCGGCAGACAATTGATCGCGGACGGGAGCCACGGAAACCGGTGTGACGCCGGTGCGGCCCCGCCACTGTAACGGGCACTAACGCAGACTCGTAACGCCACTGACCTCGAGGAGCAGGTCGGGAAGGTGAGTCGACGCGGCCCGAAGCCAGGAGACGACTCTCGTCCGCGCCACTTTCGCAGAACCTCGGGGGAGGTGCTGGTGGCGGTCAGGCGTCGTCGACGCGTGCTCGTTGCGGGCATTCCTCTGGGAGGAGTGTCCGTTTTTGATTTTATGCCGCCGATCATCCCGTTTCCTGATCGCCTGCTCGCTCGCGCTCACCGCGTGCGAGAAGCCACGCGCCGATGTCGGGACTGCACGCGACGACTTCGGAGATCCCGTGCGGATCGGCCCGGCCCCAACGCGCATCGTGTCGCTGAACCCCGCGACGACTGAGATTCTCTTTTCGCTGGGTGCGGGGTCACGTCTCGTTGGTCGTACGGACTTCGATCTCTGGCCAGACTCCGCGAGGTTCGTCCCGGCTCTCGGTGACGGACTCCGGCCGAATGTCGAGGCGGTGCTCGGAACGCACCCCGATCTCGTGATCCTTTACGCGAGTCAGGACAATCGATCAGCTGCTGCCCGCTTACGCGCCGCCGGGGTGAACACGCTGGCGCTCAAGGTCGATCACATCTCGGATTTCCGCCGCACGGTTGAATTGCTGGGCGCAATCCTGCGCGACTCGGCGCGCGCCAAATCGGTTACCGACTCCGTCTACCACACGCTTGATCGTGTGCGCGCCGCCACCGCGCACCTCGCACGGCCAGCCGTGTTCTGGCACATCTGGGATGCGCCGCTCATCACGATAGGCGCGGGCAGCTTCATGAACGAGCTCGTCGACATCGCGGGCGCCAGGAACGTGTACGCCGACATCGAGGGTCCGTCCAAAGTGATCTCCCTGGAAGATGTCGCGCGCAGAAACCCGGAATTCATTCTTGCCGGGCCGATCGGAGCGCAAAAGATCGCCGCCGATCCTCGCTGGCGAATAATCCGGGCGGCGCGCGAGAGGAAAGTCCTGATCGTGGACACCCTGCTCGTCGCACGGCCGTCGGTGCGGCTCGGAGAAGCCGCGGTATTGCTCGCGAATCTGCTGCATCCAGAGGCACTCCGTTGACGCGATTCCGTGGATGGTACTGGCTCGCTCTCGTCGCGGTTCTGTTTGGAATCGCAATGATAGCGGTTGCGCGTGGGGCCGTTTCCGTCTCGCTCGGGGCCGTACTCGACGCACTGCGCGGCCGCGGTGACCCGACGGCTATCGCGATCGTGCGAGACTTGCGACTCCCACGCGTGATTCTTGGCGCACTCGTCGGCGCCGGCTTGGGCGCGAGCGGTGCAGCCCTTCAGGGATCACTCCGCAACCCGCTCGCTGAGCCCTACCTGCTCGGCGTGTCCGGAGGTGCTGCAGTCGGCGCGGTCATGGCCTTCGCGGTTGGTGTCTCCAGCGATGCGATGATCACGCTCGCCGCCTTCGCGGGTGGAATCGCCGCCGTGTTCGTCGCACTCGCGGTGAGCCGGGTGGGTGGTCGCGGCGGCCGCGCCGACCTCCGCACATTGCTCATCGCCGGCGTGATCGTCGGAGCGTTTGCCAACGCAGCGATCATGGTCGCCCTGGCAAGTGCGGAGCCGAATACGGTCCGCGGCGCCCTCTGGTGGATGATGGGCTCCGCCGCCGACGCCACGTGGGAGCGGGTCGGCTGGCTGGCAGCGAGCATTCTCGTTGCGGGCGGTGCCCTCGTCTACTGGGCGCGCGAGATCGACGTTCTCTCACTAGGTGAGGATACGGCGGCGTCACTGGGTGTTGACTCCGACCGATCTGGCCGGCGGGTCTTTCTCCTCGCCGCGCTCCTGGCTGCGGCCACCGTATCCGCGGCCGGTCTCATCGGCTTCATCGGACTCGTCGTGCCGCACATCGCGCGGCGGCTTGGCCTGAGAGCACACCGGCCGCTCATAGCTGCCGCCGCACTCGTTGGAGCCATACTCGTCGTCGCCGCAGATCTCGCCGCCCGCACTGTCGCTGCGCCGACGGAGCTTCCCCTCGGAGCGATCACGGCGCTCCTGGGCGTCCCGTTTTTCCTAGTTCAGCTGAGGCGGACATCGTGATCGCAATCGCCGATCTCGTCGTTTCGTACCACCACGCATCGAGGAACGCAGTGGATGGCGCCAGCTTCGTGGTTCCGCGCGGCCAACTTACCGCCCTCGCGGGACCCAATGGCTCGGGGAAGAGCTCGATCGTGCGAGCGCTGCTGCGGCGGGCAGACATCATCAGCGGCGCGGTGACCATCGATGGCCGCGACGTCAACACATTTTCGTATGTAGAGCTGGCGAGAAAGGTGGCCGTAGTTCCGCAGCGTGAGGAAACCGCGTTTCCCACTCGCGTTCGTGAATACGTCGCTCTCGGTCGCTATCCGCATCTCGGCCTATGGCGTGCGCCAGCCGAGGATGACGATCGCGCGGTCGATCAGGCTCTCGCTCAGGCGGGGGTTGAGGATCTGGCGGAGCGGGACACGGACGCCCTATCAGGTGGGGAATGGCAGCGCGTGCGCATTGCGCGCGCTCTCGCGCAAGAGACCCCCGCGCTGGTTCTGGACGAGCCGACGACGTTTCTCGATGTAGCGCATGAGATGGCGATCTTCGAGCTGCTCTCGTCTCTCGCCCGGTCGGGTCTCGCGGTGCTCCTGGTAAGCCATCAGCTCAATCTCGTCGCCCGCTTCGCGGATACGATCGTGCTGCTCGACCAAGGGAAGGTTGCGCTCAGCGGTCGGCCCGACGAAGTCATGCGGGCAGATCGACTGGAGAAGATCTATTCCTGGCCACTCGTGATCACCCGCGATCCCGCTGTGGGCGCACCGGCGCTTGTACCACTGCGGAGACCACTGAATGTCTGAACCCTTCACGAACACTTCTATCCTCGCACGAGGCTTCAACATGAAAAAGCTTTTTACTCTCTGGTTGACGCTCGTCGCGCTTTGTGCTTCCGCGTCTACGGTGTGGGGGCAGGTGAAAGACTCGGTGCAGCAGCTCGGGGCGGTCGTCGTATCTGCCTCGAAGGTTCCGAGACCTGCGAGCACGCTTACACAAGCCGTCACGGTGATATCCGGCGATGATCTTCGCGCGCGGGGTGTCACACGAGTTACGGATGCGCTACGCGAAGTACCCGGCGCTGCGCTCGTGCAGAGTGGATCGTACGGGGCGGTAACCTCGCTCTTTCTTCGCGGCGGAGAGAGCCGGTATACCAAAGTTCTGATCGACGGCATTCCGGTCAATTCGTCGGGCGGTTTCTTCGATTTCAGTCACCTCACGACGGATAACATCGATCGCATCGAGATCGTACGGGGGCCGGCAAGCGTTCTCTACGGTGCGGATGCAGTTTCAGGCATCGTACAGATATTCACGCGCGGCCACAGCGAACCGGCCGCATCTCTCAGTGTTCGCGGAGGGACTTACCGTTCACTCGACCTTAGGGGCGACGTGTCCGGCGGAAAAGAGAATTACGGCTACTCGTTCGGAGCCGGGCACCATTCGACCGACGGCATTCTGCCGTTCAACAATCAGTACAAGAATGGCACGCTCAGCTCGGCGATCACTCTGATCAAGAATGCGGGAGGCGAGGCAATCGTGTCGGCGCGCTACACCGCCGCGGAGTTCCACTATCCGACGGATTTCACAGGCGCGCTGGTCGACACTAATTCATATCGCACGCAACACCGACTGACTGTCGGACTGGACGTGTTGCGAAATTTGCGCGGCAACGTTCAGGGGCGCATGCTCGCCGGAAGCAACGACGTCAATGACCTGACCGA
>JALYKM010000194.1 GCA_030774785.1 Gemmatimonadota bacterium | reverse complement strand
CGGCTTACGCGCGGAGCGCCGGGGGTTCCTTGGCTGGAGTGTCCTTGACTGAAATCTCCTTGACTGAAATCTCCTTCCCATCGAGTTCCGACGTAACGATCGGCGGCGTCGGGTGCGGATGAAAGTCGGGTACGAGGCTCCGCAACAATTGTCTGAGCTCGTCGTCCGGATGCTCGGCCTCCGCCGCGTTGACGAGAGCCTCGATCCGGCGCATGACGCCCTCGGGCAGAATTCCATTCCGCGCGCGCAAAACCTTGGGGTGATCGGTCGTAAGAACATTCTCGGCGCTGAAGAACATCTCCTCGTAAAGCTTTTCGCCGGGCCGCATGCCGCTGAACTTGATCTCGATGTCTCTTCCAACGGTGAGACCTGAGAGTCGGATTAGATCCGTCGCGATGTCCACGATCCGGATCGGCTCGCCCATGTCGAGGAGGAAGACCTCACCGCCGCGTCCGAGCGCGCCCGCTTGCAGCACGAGCTGTACTGCTTCCGGAATGGTCATGAAGTAGCGCTGCATCTCCGGGTGCGTGACAGTCACTGGTCCGCCGGCCCGGATCTGACGCAGGAACGTCGGTACCACAGATCCCCTGCTCCCCAACACGTTTCCGAAACGCACGGAAACGAAATTGCGGTCGTGTTTCGAGGCCGCGCGTTGGACGATCAGCTCCGCGACCCTCTTCGTCGCACCCATAACGCTCGTGGGGCGGACGGCCTTGTCGGTGGAGATAAAAACGAAGTGCTCGCAGCCGGCTTCGAGAGCAGCGTCGACGACGTTTAGCGTTCCAAACACGTTGTTCGTGATCGCTTCGATCACGTTTTCTTCCATCAGGGGGACGTGCTTGTGTGCGGCCGCGTGAAATACAGCGTGAGGCTTACAGGCGTTAAAAATCGCTGCAATACGCTTTCGATCGCGAACGTCTGCGATCACGGGCATCATGGACACGTCCGGGAAATCAGCTGTCAGCTCTTGCAGGATGTCGAAGATTGAATTCTCGCCATGACCGAGCAAGACCAGCCGCGAGGGTGCCAATCGAGCGATCTGGCGACAGAGCTCACTGCCAATCGAGCCGCCGGCACCCGTGATAAGCACGGTTTCACCTGTAGCCAACTCGGCCACCGCGGCGAGATCCGTCTCCACCGGCTCGCGGCGGAGGAGATCCTGAATCTCAACCTCACGAAGGCTCGTTCCGTTCGTCTTTGCCGTGATCAGCTCGGGAAGGCTCGGCACGGTAAGCGTTGGGATCCCGCAATCGAGTCCCGCTCTCACCACTTTTCGGACGACATCTCCGTGAGCCGACGGCATCGCAATAATGAGCTCGGAGACACTGTGCTGTTCGACGATTGCCTTGATGGCGCTGAGAGTCCCCATGATCGGGAGCTCGAGCAGCATGTGATTCTGCTTCATCGGATCATCGTCGACGAAGCCGATCGGCTCGAAGCCAAGATGCGGGTTGGCGAGCAGCTCCTTGGCAACGAGCTTCGCAGTGTCACCTGCGCCGACAATCAGAGCCGGGCGACCAGGATCGTCTCGTCGCCGACGGCGGTTCTTGACGCGTATCGTCCTGACGAGAAGGCGGGGAAGAGCGATTGCCGCGGTCGTAAGAAATGCGTCGATGAACACGACCGAAAAGGGAACCCGGCTCGGCATGATTTGTGTTACAGGCAAGAACCAGAGACCGATGGCAGCGGCAATAACGGCTGCGGCGCCGCCGGCGAACAGAATCTGCTTGAGCTCGCCGATGCTGGCCTGGCGCCAGAGGCGCCGGTACATCCCGAAATTGTAGAAGACAGCGAGCCGGAGAGGGCCGGCGAGGAT
The DNA here is from genome assembly GCA_030774785.1 of Gemmatimonadota bacterium. Taxonomy (GTDB): domain Bacteria; phylum Gemmatimonadota; class Gemmatimonadetes; order Gemmatimonadales; family Gemmatimonadaceae; genus UBA4720. The sequence continues at coordinate 25,334 of JALYKM010000194.1, read as the reverse complement.
GATGTACGGCAGAACCATCCGCAAGTTGTCGCCGAGCCAGCTGAAGTCCTCGAAGCGAACGGCGAATGCGATGAGGGGCGCCGCAACGACCGAAGCTGCATCCAGCAGGAGGAGATGCCGGTTTCGGATCCGCTTAGGGAGGTACGTGCTGAGTAGTGTCACTTGTTGGCTTGCAGGGGGTCTAGGCGGATGGGAAAGGTTTTAGGGTGCACACTAGCAGGATGCGTGCGCGGTGACCGGCATGCTCGACATGACCGGCAGACAAAAGCAGTGGCTTATGTACGCAATGTGACCAACGTGACCAAGTCCGTGGACATTGCATCCGCGGTCAATAGATGTCTAATTCGCAATCTGGACGAGAGCAGTTCTGGCAAAACATTGTTGACACGTAAGATGGCACTGATTGGGTGAAAAGGAAACATTAATTTATACAGCACTGGAACGTTGACCGCCGTTGCGTGGCCCTCTACCTTCCGTTACCCAAACACCGAAGTTCATTGATCCACCGTCGGTCAGATCCCTCTGGCGGGCTATCGCGACTTTCAACACTCCCGCCAGCGCCTGAATCGAGGTTGTTTGTGGTAAATGAAGAACGGTTAAGGCAGCCAATCGTCGCGGTTCTCAAGAGCGCTGGCGCGCGCGCGCCGATGCGCAGGACTTGAGCACCATTAGCGTCTCAGCATGCGAGCCAAGAAAACTTCAGTGGATGGGGCGATGACCCAGCCGCCAGCGGCGCCGGTGCCGGTGTATCGCGACGACGACGAAATATCGTTGTGGGTCTTGGCAAGCGTGTTAGTTCGCCGTCGGCGATTGATCCTCGCGCTCGCACTGGTTGGCGCCGCCCTTGGCCTCACGTTGGGATTGTTGAGCACTCGCGTCTACACCTCGACCGCGGTATTCATACCCGAGGGTTCGGACGCGTCACCGTCGGGATTGGCTGCCGCCGCGAGCCAGCTCGGAATACGCATCGCGAGCTCGGGCGTCGCTTGGGGTCCGCCACTTTACGTGGAATTGCTGCGCTCGCGGGCGCTTCTCGAACCAATAGCTCTCGACACAGTGGCAGTCGCAGAACAGGGAGGGCGGCGAATTGCGATCATGGACCTTTTTGGGATCAAGGCTCCAACTCCTGCCCAACGGATCGACCTAGCTGTTCGCGTGCTTGCCGCGAAGATCGCGGCCAGCGAGGAGAGGACGCTGGGTGCCGTGAGGGTCGGGGTCACGACGCAGTGGCCGAGTGTTTCGCTGGCGCTAGCGGACCGGCTGGTGAGCGGTGTCAATGAGTTCAACTCCAAAACCCGCAAGTCGCAAGCGGCCGCGGAACGGCAATTCGTGGAAGGGCAGGTGGTCGAGGCTGACGCGGCGCTCCGGTTGGCGGAAGACCGATTAGAGGAGTTCTTGCAACGAAACCGGACAATCGCCGGTTCGCCCCAGCTCGCGTTCGAGCGTGACAGATTGCAGCGCGACGTAATCCGGCGCCAGCAACTGCAAACGTCGTGGATGCAGAGCCGCGAGGAGGCCAGAATCCGGGAGGTCCGCGACATCCCGGTGATTACGGTTTTGGAGAAGCCTCAGATTCCGATTATCAGCCAGCCACGGAATTCCATACAGAAAGCGATTTTCGGTGGGTTCGGATGGGGAGTAGTCGGTGTGCTGATCGCCTTTCTGATGGAAGGATTCACGTCGGCACGGCGGGCGAGCAAGGAAGCGGGGGAGTTTTTCCGCCTGGTCGATGACGCCACGCCTCGATTCCTCAAAAAGCACAAGGCGCGGGGCTCCTGATGGCGAGCAAACGCCGGGGGATGGGCTGAAACGGTTTCTCGCCGATCGCCCCGCGCCTGTCGCCAATGGCGTGCGAAAGGTTGCGGATTTTTCGCTAAACGCTGCATCCGGATATTCCGCTGAGCATGCCCTTGTCTGATCAGGGCAAACCATCGACGGATTTCGCACGGGGGCAGCCCCAAGGGACGCCTGGCGTAGGGCGATTCAGGGACACCTTCGTTTACTCGGCGCCGGTCGTCATTTCAACGATCGTCCCTGTGCTGACAATCCCTATCGTCACGCGAATTCTAAGCCCGAGCGAATTCGGAGTATGGGGATTGTCCAACGCATTTGGCCTGTTCGTGACCGGCCTCGCGAATCTGGGACTACCGATCGGCTACGACCGGAACTTCTACGAGGCTGATACGCCCGCAAAGGAGGCAGCGCTGCTTTACAGCGTGGTGGGATTTGTAGCGGCTCTGATCCTTGTCGGAGGCCTGTTGACAGCCACCTTTGGCGATCAGTTGTCAAGATGGATTTTGCAAACCCCCGGCCGCAGCTCGCTGCTCCTGATTTCCTACACTGCAGCCGGCCTGTCGTCGATAAAGGTGTACTTCCTAACATATTTCAGAAACCACGGCCAGGCGAAGAACTACATACGCTACAACATCGATGAGACGATTCTTGCCGCCGTTGCTTCGATAATACTTCTAGCGGTTTTCCGGCTTGGGGTCGAAGGGTACGCTCTGGGTTACCTGATTTCGACCGCAAGCGTTACCGCAGTCCTCGTCGTTGGCTTCGCTAGGCGGATGAGGCCGACCTTTGACAGGCGCGTCCTCGTGGGAACGCTCAAGTTGAGCCTGCCTCTCGCCCCGCGAGTTTTGCTCGGCGGTCTCGGCGCCCAGTTCGATAAATACCTTCTCGGGCTGCTTGGCTCCCCGGCTGCTGTGGGTGTCTACACGCTAGGCCAGCGAGTCGGGCAACTCGGGTCAAATTATATGGGGGCGCTTCAAAACGTCTACCTTCCTCAGGTTTATCGGCACATGTTCAGCGGGCCTGCCGAAGGGAGAACTATCTCTGAGTACTTGTTGCCGTTTTTCTATTTCTCAGTCGCCATTTCGCTCGCGACTGTGCTGTTTGCGGAGGAGGCTATAAGATTGCTCGCGCCACGAGCGTACGGGCATGCTGCAACCGTGGCGGTCCTCTTCGCCCTCTATGCGGCGAGCACCTTCTTCGGCCGACAGCCGCAGCTTCAGTTTGGAAAACGGACCGGGGTCGTCGGCATTCTTTCGTTTCTCTCTTTCGTTTTAACGGTCGTGATGGTCATTCTCGGCGCAAAACGTTGGGGGGCCGTAGGTGCCGCAGCTGGAGTTCTCTCAAGCTCGGTAATCCTTGCTTCCGCCGGCCTCGCGTTGGGGCAGCGAGTATACCGGATCGATTACGAATGGCGAAAGTACGGCGGGTTGTTCCTGTTTCTGGCTGCATCTGCGACACTGTTAGAACTCGTTCGGTGGGCGGCCTGGCCATATTCGAGTCGCTTTGCCTTGAAGCTGGTACTGCTCCTCATGTTTTTCGGTATCGGCATGCGGTGGAAGATTCTGTCTCGCGAACGAGTGGTTTCTCTTATGTCTCGATCGACGCCCGCCCGGACAGAAGGGGCATGACGTTCCTGTGAAAATCATCTACCGCCTCTACGCAGATTCGCTGGCGATGCCTCGAGCGGACGACGGAGTTGGGCTGCACCTCACCTATCCCGAACAGCTGCGCGCCCAGCTTCATGAGAAGGGAGTGGATGCCACGATTCTGAACCGGGCTCGTGGCGGTACAACCTTGGGGGCACTCGGCGAACTCTTCCTGGCTGATTCAGGGTATTTCGGAACTACGACGCGCGGTGTCGCGATTCTCCAATGCGGCATCGTCGACTGCGCTCCGCGGCCAATTCCGCTGTGGGCCCGTCGTGGACTCGCGCGCCTGCCGGGGCACATCAGGGCGCCCATCGTAAAGACTCTGCACAGAAACAGGGCGCAGATCCTGAGATCGGGCATTCAGTTTCGGTTTACCGGTCCGACACAGTTCCGAACGCGATATGCTGAGATTATTGGGCGAGCAAGCGCTGAATGTGACCATGTGTACGCCATTAGCATAGCCCCGACAATCACCGGAACCGAGGGCCATTCGCCCGGTCTGTCTGAGAGCATTCGCCTCTACAACTCGCTTATCGAACACGCTGTCCGTGTCCAACCAAAACCGAACATCACGGTCATTGATGTTTGCGACGCAATCACCCGCAGCGGTCGCCCCACTGCCGATTTCATCAGTCCCGTAGATGGTCACCACCTCACTGCCGAAGGCCATCGCATGTACGCGAGCTTGGTCTCGCGCGCGGAGGTTTCCCGTCTCGCGGATGCGAGTGCAATTTGCTCGGACGAGATACGATGAAAAGGCGACTCGTCGCCGCCGTCGCTTGTCGCAACCAGGGATCGCGCCTCTACGGCAAGCCGCTTCAGAATCTGGATGTCCGAGCTGGAATCCGTATCATCGACAACATTCTTGCTTGCCTGAAATCCATCCGGGTGATCGATGAGGTCATTCTCGGGATCTCAGAGGGTGTTGAGAACGACGTTTTCAAGGAGCTGGCAACTACCAAGGGTATCCGCTACGTCCTCGGTGACCAAATCGATGTGCTGTCGCGGCTGATCCAATGTGGCGAGCTGGGTGACGCCACGGATATTTTCCGTGTCACCAGCGAATCTCCTTTCCTGTTCTTCGACCCCGTCGACGACCTGTGGAGGCGTCATCAGGACGAGGGATCCGACGCGACCATGATGGGCGATGTTGTAGATGGCTGCGGCTTCGAGATACTTTCCATGCGGGCCCTCAAAACGTCGCACGCGGAAGGTGATTCAAGACACCGGTCCGAACTATGCTCTCTGTACATCCGGGGAAACCCGGGCAGGTTCAAGTTTACGCGGACCGCTGCTCCCCCTGAGCTCATCCGCCCGGACCTGCGCCTTACCGTCGACAATCCTGAGGACCTGGTAGTATGTCGGCGCGTCTACCAAGCGTTCAAACAGTCTGCTCCCCGCATTTCCGTGAAAGACATTGTAAAATTTCTCGACGCCAACCCTGGCCTCATCTCAATGGTTGCCCCCTATACAGAGCCGGCGCGATCGGCTCCGCCTCCTCGAGCGTAGGACACCCGTGCCATCCAAAACCGACATGCACACGATGATTGACGGAGAAAAGGTCTATGCGAAATCGCGCGAGTTCTCGGCACGCATTCACGATCTCATTCCGGGCGGCGCGCATACATATTCAAAGGGTGACGATCAATTTCCGAGCAATGCGCCAGCGGCGATCACGCGGGGGAAAGGCGCGCGGGTCTGGGACCTGGATGGCAATGAATTCATCGACTGCGGAATGGGCCTCACCTCGGTCTCTATTGGACATGGATACGAGCCTGTAGCGCACGCCGTGTGTGAAGCCGCAATGACTGGAACCAACTTCCAGCGCCCAGCCGCCATCGAGCTGACTGCGGCTGAGAAGTTCCTCGAGACCGTTCAGTCGGGGGACATGGTCAAATTCGCAAAAAACGGGTCGACGGTCACCACGGCTGCCGTGAAGCTCGCGCGAGCGTACACCGGCAGAAACCGCGTAGCCGTCGCGCGCGAGCACAACTTCTTCAGCTATGACGACTGGTTCATTGTTACGACGCCTTGCGATAAGGGGATTCCCCCCGACGTTCGCGATATGACGGTGCTCTTCAGCTACAACAACTATGAATCCGTCGAGGCGCTGTTGTCTCAAAGCAATCACGATATCGCCTGCCTCATTCTCGAGCCCGTCAAGTTCGACCCTCCCACAAATGACTTTCTCTCGAAGGTCGCGGCACTGTGCAAGGATCGTAACGTCCTCCTCATTCTCGACGAGATGATCACGGGCTTTAAGTGGAGCCTTAAAGGCGCGCAAGACTACTTCGGTGTCAAACCCGACATGGCGACCTGGGGAAAAGGAATCGCCAATGGCTTCTCGGCGTGCGCCTTGACCGGCCGCGCGGAGATCATGGAGCTTGGCGGTATTCGTCAGGAAGGGCAGGACAAGCTGTTTCTCGTCTCCACCACCCACGGCGCCGAAACGACGGGGCTCGCTGCGTTGTTGGCCACCATCGATTCCTTCAAACAGCACAACATGATAGAAAGCAACTGGGCGCGCGGTGAAAATCTTAAGGCGCAGCTCGAAGCGACGATCAGGAAACACAGCCTGGAACGGTCGCTCAGACTGGTTGGCTATCCATGTCTGTTCGGTCTCGTATGCCTGGCTCCCTCTGGCGCGCCGGACGACGCGTTCAGAACGTTGATGATGCAGGAAATGATTTCTCGCGGCGCACTCTTTCAGGGTGGGTTTTACACCACCTGGTCTCATCAGCAAGCTGAGATAGACGAACTCGTCGCCGCGTTTGATGCCTCGTGCGTGGTCTATGGTGAGGCAATCAGCACGGGATCGACGCGCGGCTTCTTGATCGGCCCTCCGGTGAAGCCCGTTTTCCGGAAGAAAACGTAGGTATCGCGCAGCTTGATCTTATTCGACTGATAGCCCTCCACGATGAGGGTCGCGCAGCGCCCGCCAGGCACATTAAATTCGGGAGGCTGGACACCCGCAGATGTACTGCGCCCGCAAGTCCATCGATATCCACGAAGTAGCTGATCGGATACTCGCCGAATCGATATTCCACTACCGACACAGGGTCGGGCGGTCAATTCCCGCTCGACGGAGGTTGCATGACGCGTGACGCTGCTTTGAAGATGATGACAGACGTCCTGGAGGGCCTGCGCCGTTCCGGGATGGCCGAGCCGGGTCCGCCGCTGACGGAGAACACCGTGCTGATTGGAGCTGGAGCCAGTCTTGACTCGCTTGGCTTCGTCACGTTCATCGCCGAAGTCGAAGAGCGGCTCAGTCATGACCGCGACGATCCGCTCGAGCTCATTCTCACCGAAATTTGGGAGTTCAACAGCGAAAACCCCTCGCTCACGGCGGGGCTTCTGGCGGACTACTGCGCCAAGATGGTCACCAAGGCATAGTGACGGACAAGCGCGTGCTCCTGCTGACCGGATCGAGTCGCGGGATCGGACTTGGCATCGCGAATTACTTTCTCGCGCGTGGTCATATCGTATGCGGATGCAGTCGGTCCGAGAGCGCTCTCGACTCCCCTCAGTATCACCATACGCGCCTTGATGTCTCGGACGAGAAAGCCGTGCGTGCGTGGGTTTCGTCGGTGGCCAAGCAATTTGGCCGGATAGACACGGCGGTGTGCAACGCCGGAATTGTTAAGTCCGCTCTGATGATGTCGGTTACTCCAGCCAGTATTTTGGATCAATTCGTGGCCACGCACGTCCGCGGCGTCTTCCTCGTGTGCCGCGAAGTGTCGAAAGTCATGATTCGGCAGAAATCAGGGCGGATCGTCACGTTGTCGTCCCCGGCGGTCGCTTGGCATCTGAAAGGTGCCTCCGCCTACACGGCGACTAAAGCTGCGGTGGAAGAGATGACCCGAGTGCTGGCGAGGGAACTTGCGCCCGCGGGAGTCACGTGCAACGTCGTGCGTCCCGGTCTCGTCATGACCGATCCGGCGCGCGCTATGGGCGACGAATGGGCGGAGTGGCTGCTTGACCAGCAAACGATTCGCCGCACCGTGACGATCGAAGAGATCTGTAACGTGATCGAGTTCTTCGCGTCACCAGCAAGTTCGGCCATCACCGGACAAACTTTGAACATGTGTCTGGTAGGCTAGGTTTAGTGATGCGCGATACTTCAGGAAATTCCGCTTTCCAGGTAACTCTCGTTCAGACCGGCGAACCGTGGAACGAGAACTGTTACGTGATCCATGACGCGGCCGCCCGCGAACAAATCATCGTGGATCCGGGAGGGCGCTCCGAGGCCATCCGAGAGGCGGCCGAGGAAGCGGGAGCGCGCGTGAAAGGAGTCGTCCTAACGCATGCTCACCATGACCACGTGCGGGCCGCCGCTAAGGTCGCAAAACATTTCGGGGTATCGTGTCACATTCATTCAGCTGATTTTCGGCTACTGCGCAAGGCTCCATCGTATTCGGTCGCGTTTGGCGGAAAACCCTTTCCACCCATTGCGGATCCCGTTCCACTCGACGTCGAGGGTGAGCTGGAGTTTTCCGCAGGCCAGATGAAGATCCTTCATACTCCTGGCCACACACCGGGAAGCTGTTGTCTCCTTTTTCCCGGCTTCGCAATTACCGGCGACACCCTGATGAATCGGAAGATTGGCCGCGCTGACCTTCCCGGCTGTGACCGGCAGGCATTGATTGCCTCGGTGGACAATTTGCTTCGGCTGACTGCCGACGACGATCTTCTGTACGCTGGTCATCGGGAGCCATGGCGCGTGAGAGAGGCCCGGAGCTGGTGGTTCGAAGCTCGCGAGAATGCTCCATCCCTTGACTTTTTCGAGCCCGATTCTCCGCGCGAAAGCGTTCCACAATAACGATTACACTGTATGGTGCAGCAGAAAAGCGGGACGCTCGGAGGAATCGGAGTGCTCGGCGTCGGCCGATACGTCCCTTCAAAGCGCGTGGGCAACGAACAAGTGGCGGAGTGGACCGGTGTAAGCGCCTCAACGATCGAGGAGAAGACCGGCGTCGTCTATCGTTACATCGCTGCCGATGATGAGACCGCGTCCGGAATGGCCGCGGAGGCCGCGCGGCAGGCGCTCGAGATGGCGGGCGTTGACCCCGCTTCGGTGGGAATCATTGTAGCCTGTACGTTCACCGGCGATTACGTCTATCCGGCGATGGCGTGCCGCGTCCAGAAACTGATTGCCGCGAAGAACGCCGGTTCGTTCGATATCATGGCCAACTGCACGGGGTTCCAGGTGGGCCTGGATGTTGTGGCGAGCCGAATGATGGTCGATAATACGATCGACTATGCGATCGTCGTGGGTGCGGCGCTTCAGTCGCGGTTCATAAACTGGTCGGACGCCGATTCCGCGATTTACTTCGGCGACGGCGCCAGTGCAGCGGTGCTGGGACGAGTCCCGGCGAATTTCGGGGTGATCGCGACCGACATATACAGCAACCCCGCAGCATTCGAATCGGTTCGCATGAGAGGTGGCGGCTCGAGTCACCCGATGCGCCCCGAGAACGTGGGCGAGGGGCTCCAGTATTACGAAATCGATGGTCTTGAGGTCTGGAAACAGGTCGTCCGGTACCAGCCAAAGAGCATCCGACACGCACTGGAGAAAGTCGGGATGACCACCGACGACGTTGACTTCTTCATCTTTCACCAGGCGAATCTGCGATTGATCGAGTACCTGATGGCGAAGATGAAGAAGCCGATGACGATGACCTACACAAACGTTGCGGAAATCGGAAACACTGCGGACGCGTCGATCGGTCTGGCGTTGTGCGACGCTGTCCGGGCAGGTGCCTTGAAGCGCGGCGACGTAGTTGTCGTCTCCGGAGTCGGCGCCGGTTTCACGTTCGGAACTTCCGTCCTTCGTTGGTACTGACGTGGCGAATCCGGTTCACCCGCAGCTCTCCGATCGACGCGAGTTCGAGCGGATAGAGGTCGGCGATCACGCATCGCTGAGTCACACGATCGTTGCTGACGACGTGGCCTCCTTTGCCGCTCTCACCGGTGACTACAACCCGTTGCATGTCGACCCCGACTACGCCAGCACCACGGAGTTCGGCAAGCCGGTCGTACACGGGATGCTGTCAGCCTCGTTCATCTCAACGCTAATCGGCATGCTGTTGCCAGGGCCAGGTGCGCTCTGGACGTCGCAGACACTGCAATTCCGCGCTCCCGCATTCGTGGGCGACACCATTACCGTCCGCGGCGTCGTAAAGCAGAAATCAATTGGCGCGCGTCTGCTTGCTCTCGATATCGCGGTGACAAATCAGCAGGGACAGGAGTTAGTGAGCGGCCAGGCAACGGTTAAAGTCATCCACACTCCCAAGGCCAGAGAAATGACAGAAAACAACGCGGTCAGGACAATTGTCATCACCGGGGCCGCCGGTGGCATCGGTGGTGCAATCGCACGCACGCTGGGAGCGAAAGGCCACAACATCATTATCAACTATCTGAAGAGCGCGGACGCAGCAAAGCAACTGGCGACGGATATCGAAGCGGCGGGAGGAAAAGCGATCCTCGTTCCCGGCGATGTGACCGAACCTGAGACTGCTCGAAAGCTCTTCGAATCCGCTCGGGCGTCGTTTGGTGGCGTGAACGGATTCGTGCACGCTGCGGGTCCTGCTAACGCTCCGACTACATTCGAGGCGCTGTCGTGGTCACAGGTTGAGGAACAGGTCGGGGTGCACGTGGGGGGCGCGTTCAACTGCGCAAAGGAGGCCCTGCCTCTTATGCTGGAAGGCGGTGGGGGATCGATGGTATTCATTGGCTCGATTTACGCCGACGGAACCCCTCCAGTCCAGCAACTTCGTTACACGGTAGCGAAGGCAGGTCTCGCCGCACTCGCACGGTCTCTCGCGGCCGAGCTAGGGCCCCGAGGCATCCGTGTCAACGTGGTCTCACCGGGTATGACAAGGACGCGCATGATCGAGAGCGTCCCGGAAAAGGTCAAGATGCTCGCGAAGGCGCAAACACCGTTGCGCCAGCTGGCCGATCCTATCGATGTCGCGCACGCCGTGGAATTCCTCCTCAGTCCTTCGGCTGCACACATTACGGGCGAAACGGTGCGCGTGTGCGGCGGCATAACGATGGTATGAAAACGAACCCGACTATGAGCACTCTGGCAACGCCGCACCCCAACCTTCACCGGATCATCGAGATCATCGGACGGCAGAATCCCCTCCAGAGGAAGCGGATCGAGGCTTTCTTGTCGGTCCGCGACAATGAGTACTGGGAATTTGCCGAGTCCCTGAGCCGTACACTCAACGAACGCCTCCTCCAGTCTCAGCAAAGTGCCGAAGAGGCGGCCCGGTCCTACAATCGCATGTGCATGGACTTCCTCAAGGAGCAAATCCGCTTCAAGAAGACCGGCAAGTACCTGATTGACGATGCCGCGGTCGCGCACGAAGAGGTCTATAGCAAGCCGGACGTGATGCGCTATTACATGATCGGGCTGCTTCTCTCATACATGTTCTGGCCAAACCACTACGCAATGTTTCGGTTCCTCAACGACCACCTCGAGGGTCGCACCATCAGAAAGTACCTCGAGATCGCTCCGGGTCACGGGCTCTTCGCGACGCACGCGATCCGCCAGTCGCCGTCACTTGAAGCGACCCTCGTTGACATCAGCCCGACTTCGTTGGAGGTATCGAAAAGCATTTTGGGCGCGTTCGATGTGGACGTGAGCAAGCTGCGCATCGTTCAGGGGGATTTCCTCAAGGTCGAGGCAGGCGACGCCGGCTTCGACTTCATATCCATGGGCGAGGTGCTGGAGCATGTCAACGAGGCCGACGTGTTTCTCGCGCGTGCCGCCAGGCTCCTGTCGCCTGACGGGGTGATCTTCATGACAACCTGCGCCAACTGCCCCGCGCTCGACCACGTTTATCACTTTCACAACGTGCAGGAAATCCGGGCGCTGATTGCTGGCCCAGGTTTGGAGATAGTTGACGAAATGGTGCTTCCCTCCGATCCCTTCCCAGAGGACAGGTGGGAGGCAGAGCTGGTGACTATCAATTACTGCTGTATTCTGAAGCATGCGTGAAGCGAATGGGTGACGTTTCGGAAGGGTCGGCCCTGACCACGGCGCTTGAACGGGTGCGGGTCGAGGGTACGTACACGGCATACATGGCGGCGGCCAATGCGCTCGCTGCCCTGCGCCGGCAGTCGGACGAATCAGCGTTCAGGATCGGCGTCCTGCGCAACTACACGGTCGAGCCTCTCCTGCCGATCATGGAGGTGGAACTCGCGCGAGAGGGCATAATGACCCGGACCTATGTTGGCGACTTCGACGCTGTCGCGGCCGACGCTCTGAACCCGGAGAGCCGCCTCGCCCAGTTCGATCCTCAGGCAGTCATACTGGCTCTCTGGCTCGAGGGTCTCTCTCCGTCGCTGGTCGGGCGCTTCCCCTCACTCGAACCCGACGAGGTGGTCGGGGAGACGCACCGTCTGCTCACGTATGTACGAGAGATGATCGAGGGGATCCGTCGGTTCTCACAAGCGCCAATCCTCCTCAACAATTTCCCGCTTCCGGCCCGTCCCGCTCTCGGCATTCTCGACGCGCAGAGCGAGGATTCACAGGCCGAATCCTTCCTCTCCCTGAACCGCGGAGTCCGCGTGATCGCGAAAGAGGTCGGGAACGTGTTCATCGTGGATTACATGAGTCTCATCGCTTCTGTCGGGATGGCCGAAGCTTTCGACGAGCGAAACTGGGTTCACCGTGGCAGCCCGATGGGACCTCGCGCACTCGTTCCAATTGGACGGGAATACGCAAAGTTCTTCCTGGCACTACGGGGAAAAGCCCGCAAGTGCATTGTCGTGGACTGCGACAACACGCTGTGGGGCGGAATCATCGGCGAGGACGGGATGCAGGGAATTCAGCTCGGGGAGGGGCATCCGGGATCCACCTACACCGCGTTGCAGCGAGAACTATTGAACTTGCACGATCGGGGCGTCCTGATCGCGCTGTGCAGCAAGAACAACGAGGCGGACGTCTTCGAGGTGCTGCGGAGCCACTCCGGCATGTTGATCAACGAGGCGCACATCGCGGCGCATCGGGTGAACTGGGAGGACAAGGCGGCCAACATTCGTGCAATCGCGAACGAGCTGAATATCGGACTCGATAGCCTCGTGTTCGTCGACGATTCCGTGTTTGAGTGCGACCTTGTGCGTCAGCAACTCCCGGAAGTTGCCGTCGTGGAGCTCAGAAAAGACTTCGGTAGTCTCGCTTCGCAGCTCGCGCGTTACGGTTACTTCGATTCGCTCGGCGCTTCAAAGGAAGACAGGCTGCGTACTGCGCATTTCAAGGCCGAGACCGGCCGTCGCGAGCTGCGGAGCTCAGCGTCTTCGCTGGAGGAATACCTCGAGCGCCTGGCGATGGTCGCCGAGATCGGTCCGGCGACCGACGAAGTGGTGCCGCGCATCGCGCAGCTGACGCAGAAGACCAATCAATTCAATCTGACGACACGGCGATATACCGAAACCGATATCCGTCGCTTCATGGAAGCGGACTCTAAGGAGGTGCTCTACCTCCGCCTCCGCGACAACGTTGCGGATCTCGGAATCGTCGGAGTGGCAATCCTGCAGGTGTCGGACGGCATCGCGGAGATCGACTCCTTTCTAATAAGTTGTCGCGCCCTCGGGCGCGGCGTCGAATCCGTGCTCCTTGAGGAACTGAGGCTTCGCGCTGAGGAACGAGGCTGCACGCGGATGCGGGGGGTTTATATTCCGACCGCAAAGAATCCGCAGGTTGCCACATTCTACCAGTCGGCGGGCTTCGCGCCCGAGAGCGGCCTTCAGCATTCTTTCATTGCGGGAGTACAGGACATCCCGCGCCCTGAAAAGCCGATCACGGTCATCCGTGCCCGTGTTCCCCAACCCCAAGCGTGACAATGGCTAGTGAGACGAAACTGAAACAGGTTCTTGCCGACGTCTTCGGTGTTGACGTATCGCGCATTAACGATGCGGCTTCGGTAGACACGATCGAGAAATGGGATTCGCTGAATCACCTGAAGCTCGTGCTTGCGCTCGAGGAACAATTCGGCGTCAGCCTGAGCGAGGAGCGAATCGTTGAGATGCTGAACTATCCGTTGGTGAAAGCGGTGCTTGAGGAGCACGGGATCGAATTCCGCTGACTCGCTTATGAACGCAGTTCAGTCCTACTTCGATCGGCTGACCGCGGCCGGTACCGCGCCGGCATTTCATCAGGAGGGAGTAGAGTACACCTATGCGCAGCTGATGGACCGTTGCGACCGGTGGTCTCAATATCTCGACGAGCATGCGATCGGTGCGGGGACGGTCTGCGCATTTATTGGCGACTACTCATTCGACACTTGCTCCCTCATCCTGGCTCTGATCCGCGCGAGGACGATATTCGCGCCGCTCACGCCGGCGGTGAAGAACGAGATTACGAAGTTCCTCGCGATCGCAGGCGTCGAAGTCGTCATCAGCCAGGACTTCACGGGAGCTTGGGTCGTCACCCCAACAGGCGGACGCTCTGACAACGCGTTGATCAACGCGTTCCGAAAGGAGGACACCGCGGGACTCGTAGTGTTTACCTCGGGTTCGACCGGAGAGCCAAAAGGAATCCTGCATAGCTGTGAGCGCGTGCTGAAGAAGTTCTCGACGGCACGTGACGCGCATCGCACGGTGCTATTCCTGCTAATGGATCACTTCGGAGGGTTCAACACGCTGCTCGGCGTGTTCGCCAATCTCGGCGTTGGGATCCGCCCGCGAGACCGTTCACCAGCGGGCGTCTGCGAGGCCGTCGAGCGTGGTCGCGCGACCCTCCTGCCCACGACACCGACGTTTCTGAACCTGCTCATTACTTCGGGCGAGCATCGAAACTACGACCTGTCGTCTGTCCGGTTGATCACGTATGGCACCGAGGTAATGTCGGACGCCACGCTCCGCCGCGTTCATGAGGCCTTTCCCAACGCCGAGCTCAAGCAGACTTATGGTCTGTCCGAGCTCGGCGTCCTCAGGTCAAAGTCCGAAGGCAGCGCTTCGACCTTCGTCCGGCTGGGCGGCCCGGGCTTCGAGGTGAAGATCGTAGATGACACGATCTGGATCCGCTCCGAAGCCAATATGGTTGGTTACCTCAATGCGCCGACTCCTTTTGATAGCGAAGGATGGCTTTGCACTGGCGACAAGGTTGAGCGGAAAGGCGAATTCGTGCGGATACTTGGGCGGGAAAGCGACGTGATCAACATCGGCGGCCAGAAGGTATTCCCGGTGGAAGTGGAGACGGTCCTTTGCGAAGCGGCGAACGTAAGCGACGCCTCGGTTTACGCCGCGCCGCATTCGCTGCTGGGCTCGGTCGTGCATGCCACGGTGACCTTGAGCGAGCCGGAGGATCCCACCGCGCTTCGCGAGAGACTCAGGCTGCACTGCACGTCCCGGCTCGCGAGGTACAAGGTGCCGGTGAAGATCGAGATCGCGTCCGATCTGGTGATTAGTGACCGCTACAAGAAAATGCGTGACAGAACAGCATCGCGCCCGAACGGCTGAACAATTCTCACATGCTGCGTTTTGCGAAGGTGCGGGAGCAGCACCTCGAGCTAATTCTCCGCTGGAGGCGACAGCCAGCGGTCACGTCCGTAATGATGACGGATGTAGATCTGGATATGGAGAAGCAGCGGCGGTGGTTCGAGAGGATCTCATCCGATCAATCCGTCCGCTACTGGATAATAATGCTCCACGATAAGCCGCTTGGGGTGATCAACCTGGCCGAAATCAATCTGCAGCACAGGCGTTGCAGCGCCGGCTATTACATCGGCGAGCTGGACTTCAAGCAGCTCGGGGCGGTCATTCCGCCATACCTCTACAACCATGTATTCCTGGATCTCCGTCTCAACAAGATCTACGGTGAGGTGGTCTCGTCAAATAAGGCCGTGCTCAGAATGCACACTCTTCACGGCTACCGGCAGGTTGGCACGTTTTACAAGCACATCGTAAAGAACGGCGAGCTCCTCGACATTGTCGCTGTCGAACTCCTTGCCGAAACGTGGCTCGCGCAGCCGAAGTATCGGCGGTATGTGGCGGAGTTCGAAGCGTAGGACTCAGGTCGTCGCGAGCGTTGCCAGCAACTCACGCTCTGAACGACGCGGATCGACGAGACCCTCCGACGCTTCCAATGTTCGATCCCGCAGCTGCTTCCGCGCGAGGAATCGCTCGATCGTTTGACGGACACCCACTGCGTCAAGTCCGAGGTGCGATCCGATACTCACGCAGATCCCATCCCGCTCCAGCGTGGAGAGGAACTCGAGCTGGGGCTCGTTGAGAGCGACAGCGAGAAACGGCACTCGCATGTAAATGAGCTCCCACACGGTGGAGCCGCCCGAACAGATCGCGACATCTGCCCGGCGCATCTCATCGGCCATCCGGCCCGTATACGGGATCCGCTGAAAGCGGACGGGGTCGGACGTCGCGAGCGCGCGGAGCTCCTCAGGCTCCACCCCGAGCATGCCCACCGCGACGTGGAATCGCAAGCCGGGCGAAGGGACTGCGGCCAGCACCCGGATCAGCGCGCGCAAGGCGTCTCCTCCCGCGAGCGACCCTCCACCGAGCGACACGAGGATGTTGTTGGGGGGCTCGTGAGGCCGGCGGCTGGCTGGATCCACCTCGCGGAACTCTCGTCGTAGCAGGATGTGCTTTGTGCCGAGGAGCTTCCGTGTGTACGGCGAGGTTGAATAAGTGAGTCGCTCGGCTCCATAGTTTTGGTTGAGCACAACGTCGGAAACAAAGTGACCGCGCGCGAGATCGTCCACGGACATCACTCTTGCGCCGGACGCCTTCATGGCCGTTTGGTAATCGCTTCCGAAAGCGTTGCCGTCGAGTACGATCCACGAGGGAGAGAGCACACCCGCAAGCGCAAGCGCCTCGGCGGCATCCTCCGGTGAGCCAATTGGCGCCTGTCTCGAGATGCGATGAAGTGTAAAATTATCCGCAGTTGCCGAAAGCGCAGATTTGCTACCCGTTGCTATCGTCGCAAAGTGCACGTCATACCCATGTTCATCCAGCAACTGCCCTAGAGCCACCATTCGCATCAGATGCCCTACGCCGATTTCCGGAGTCGCGTCAACGCGTATCAAGATTCGTCTCACCGCCGAACCTCGGCCTCACACTGACCTAAGCCAACTCGCATGCCACCTCGCTCAATAAAGATCGGGATACATACCATTGATGGGGACGCCCCGCCCTTCATCATTGCGGAGATGTCCGGAAATCATAAGGGCTCGCTGGAACGCGCGCTCGCGATAGTGGATGCAGCAGCGGACGCCGGGGCCCATGCCGTAAAGCTTCAAACCTACACGGCGGATTCTATGACGCTCGACATAAACGATCGAGAGTTCGCGATCCGCGACCCGGGCAGTTTGTGGAACGGCTTATCGCTTTACAGCCTGTATCGTGAAGCATCCATGCCCTGGGACTGGCACGGGCCGATCTTCGAGCGCTGCAAGGAGCGCGGTCTGATCGGTTTCAGCTCACCATTCGACGCGGCTGCGGTAGACTTTCTTGAATCGCTCGGCGTTCAGCTCTACAAGATCGCGTCCGCGGAGATCATCGATCTGCCGCTCGTTCGAAAGGTCGCGCGCACTGGAAAACCGATTATCATGTCCACCGGCATGTCCAGCCTGAACGAGCTCGCGGAGGCCATTGTTGCGGCGCGGGAAGGAGGCTGCCGGGATCTTGCAATCCTGAAGTGCACGAGCGTCTACCCGGCGGCCACGACCAGCTGCAATGTGGCAACCATTCCTGAGATCCAGGCGCTGTTCGACGTGCATGTCGGCTTCTCTGACCATACGCTTGGCATCGGCGCGTCAATCGCGGCAGTCTGCATGGGGGCCTCGGTGATCGAGAAGCACTTTACGACTTCACGGGAAGATGGTGGGGTAGATGCCGCTTTCTCCGCTACGCCCGTGGAGCTCGGTCAACTAATAAAGGAGTCGAAAGCAGCTCGCGAGGCGATAGGGGTCGTTCAGTTCGCTCCCACTGAGGAGGAGCAGAAATCGCTTCCGTTCCGGCGATCACTCTACATTACCGCCGACATGAAGGCGGGAGAGGCCTTCTCGTCCGATAACCTCCGCTCGATCCGGCCGGGGCTCGGCCTGCCTCCGAAATTCATCGAGGTATTCATGGGAAAGAGAATCGCCCGTAACGCGAAGAAGGGTACCGCGCTAACCTGGGATCATCTGTCATAAGAATGAAGGTGCGAGAATGCGATCGCGTGCTGGCAGGATGAGCGTCAGCATCGAAACAGAGCGTTTCCTGCTGCGCGAGCTTGCCGAGTCGGACGCGACGACGCGTTATCTGAACTGGTTTCGGGATTCGGAAACCCGGAACTACATAGCGTCAGCCTCGCGAACGAAGGAAATCGGCGATCTCAGGCGTTACATCCGCGATCGTCGCGACCGGCGAGACGTTCTGTTTCTCGGCATTTTCGACAAGATGTCGGGTACGCACATCGGAAACGTGAAGTACGAGCCAGTTGATGAGTATAAAGGCTACGCGGTAATGGGAATGCTGATTGGCGACAACGCTTACCGAGGAAAGGGGGTGGCGCTGGAAGTTCTTCTGGCGAGCGGCGAGTGGCTGAAGAGCCACCGTGACCTCAAGGAGATCGTGCTGGGAGTTCGCCGCGACAACAGTGGCGCGATCAGAGCCTACGAAAAGGTGGGTTATCGCGTGGCGGTTACGCCGCACCTTCCCCCCGCGGCGGAGGACTCGCTGACCATGGTCTGGAGCCTGTGAGCCCGGCGATCTCGTGCGCATAGAGCGACCGTCTGAGCGCGCAATGGGATGAGCCTGGTCTCACGCATTCGCGCGCGCCGCCGTTTGCGAAGCCTGCGGCCGGTCATGCGCGGGTATCAGCGCCTTCGCGCCGAGGGCCAGCTGGCGCGGGTCGCGCGCTTGCGAGAGGCGCTAACCACCGCGCGCCTGGAGCCGGTTTCGCGACGCGCATCCTCGCTGGTCTTCGGCGCGGGGAGCGGAAGCGCCGAGTTGGTAGCCCGCCAATTCGTATTGACCCGCTTCGGTGGGCTGAGCCTGAACAAGGCGCTTCTCACTTCGGTCGAGCGGCGAGGCCCGCCCGTCGCCCACCCGCTCCCGGCGGAGTGGCGCGAGCTGCTCGAGGAACACGGATTCCGCGTGGCGAAGCTGCGTTCAGCGCTGGAGTGGTACCTCTACCTGCTGCTCTATCTGGCTTCCGGGATTCTGGGCATCGGCAGGCGCGCTCTAGCGGGCGTGCTCGTGACTCTGCGGCCGGCCCAATCACCCGGACGGCACGTCCACTTCGACGCGCTGACGCAGGGAAATCTGCCGCAGCCGGCGGATGATGGGCGCAGCTACGACGTGATGACGTGGTACCAGCAGTGGCCCGGGCGCGTGCGGGATCTCGATGCAATCTGCCACCAGGTACGGGGGGTGCACCCTTCCACGGCGCAGGGCACTACTGTCGCCTCCGTTCCGGCGATCGTGCCGCCGCTCCAAGGTTGGCGTGCCGTCGGCCGTTTCCTCGGGTGGGGTATTGCCGCGATCGGTGTGGCGGCCGCCAGTCTACTCACGGGGAGGTGGTGGCATCCGCTGCTCCTCAACGAAGCGTCGGCGGCCGCCTCCGTGAGGCTGCAGCCACCCGATCGCTTGGCGCGCGAGTATCTATTCCACAATTCCGCGTGGATCTACCGCCCGTTATGGACGTATGAAGCCGAGCGAATGGGCTCACGCATAAGTCTCTACTTCTATTCGACGAACTGCGAAACTTTCAGGCAGCAGGAAGAGTATCCCCCGATCTCGTTCGGCTACTCGGCAATGAACTGGCCCCGCTATCTCGTGTGGGACGAATATCAGGCGGATTTTGTTCGGCGCGCCGTCGGGATGGACGCGAACGTCATTATCGTAGGCCCGATATCCTTCCAGGACGGCACGAGCATGCCCTCCGCGCTTCCTCCCCGCACCCTCGCCGTCTTCGACGTCCAGCCGCTTCGCGATTCGTATTACCAGACCCTCGGATTGGAGCTTGAATATTATCTGCCGGAGGTTTCCCGCAGGTTCCTGACCGATATTGCGGACGCGACCCGCGAAATTGGGGCGCAGGTAGCCTTCAAACGCAAGCGCGAGGTCGGGAACCTTGCCCATCCGAAATACCGCCGTTTCCTCGAGAGATTTCATGCCTTGCCGCACGTGCTGGCGATACCTCCAGCCACCTCCGCCAATCGCGTGATAGAACAGAGTGCGGCTGTAATCTCAATGGCGTTCACATCCACGGCGCTGATAGGCCGCCACCTTGGAATACCGTCGGCGTACTACGATCCCACGGGCCTTCTTCACAGAGATGACCGCGCGGCGCACGGTGTCGAAATTCTGAGAGGGCCGAGTGAGCTGCGGACCTGGCTCGCTTCGGCGCTGGGGAGTCAGAGCCGGGCTCCGGCGCCAATGGAAAGCCCGTCGAGCCGATCATGAACCGGCTCGCTGCACTCCATCGCCTTCCGACCTTTTGCATCACATTCGACGGCACCTTACGTTGAATGGTCGGCTGGAAGCTGAACGCTCAGCGCCAGCCCTATCTTAACAGCTTCAACGATGAAGCTCGGCCTATGAACTATTTCGAAAGTCAGGATCGCGAGTCGCTTTTCATGAAGCTTCTGGATTCCTTTGGAGGTGCGACGATGGGTGAGGGCGCATCCCACGGTTGCAGGAAAATGGTTTACACGGACGAAGGGGGCTCCGTAAATCGCTTCTGCGGAACAGTCGAATCGGAGTTGAATGGCGAACATGCTTCCTGAGCCGATGCAACCCGGCAAGGAGGATCTCGAAGCCAGACTGGCGCGACCCGATTCGGCGTGAGCGAAAGCGTGTATATCACCGGAGGCTCCGGCCTGCTTGCGCTCAATTGGGCAATGGCAATCCGCCAACGCTGCCGGGTGATCTTGGGGCTTCACACTCGGCAGGTTTCATTGGTGGGCGTGGAGACGCGGCCGGCGCACCTCGACTGCGTTGCGCTGATAGTCAAAGACCTGGAAGAATCGGGAGCCCAGCTCGTCGTCCACAGCGCCGGTCTCACCAGTGTCGAAGGTTGCGAGGCGAACCCGGGACTCGCTCAACGCCTCAACGTCGAGCTCGCCGAGAATGTCGCCCAGGCTTGCAGCAATCTTGGATTGCCACTGGTGCATATCTCAACCGACCACTTGTTTTCGGGCGACCTGCCGCTAGTCGATGAAGGGCAGCCAACCAAACCGATCAATGTCTATGGGCGCACCAAAGCCGACGCAGAAGTGAGAGTTCTAGCCGCCCATCCGGGTACTCTGGTCGTTCGGACGAATTTTTTCGGCTGGGGACCGCGCTATCGACGCTCCTTCAGTGACACGATTCTGGCGTCGCTGCGCAGCGGCGAGCCGATAAGTCTCTTTCGGGATGTGTTCTACACACCGATCATCATCGAGAATCTGGTTCGCGCGGTGCACGAGCTGGTTGATCGGAGAATCGGCGGCATCTTCAACGTGACGGGAGATGAGCGGATTTCGAAATGCCAGTTCGGGTACATGATTGCGAGATATTTCGAGCTCGATCCTGGCCTGATCAGGCCTGGCTCTCTTGCCGATAAACCAGGTCTTGTCCAGCGACCGAACGATATGAGTCTCTCGAACGCAAAGGCCACGAGCCTGTTGGGGAGAAACCTCGGCGGCCCGCATGAGCATCTCGCCCGCCTCCACGAACAAGAGGAGCTGGGATTCGCCTCGGAAATGCGCAAACTGTGATTCCTTACGGCCGCCATCATGTAGACGAAGACGACATTCGGGCTGTTGGGGATGTTCTTCGGAACGGAGCCCTCACTCAAGGGCCGGTTATCGAGGCGTTCGAGAATGCCGTGACAGAGTACGTCGGAGTCAAGTATGCGGTGGCGATCTCGAGCTGCACTGCCGGATTGCACGTTTCGGCGATCGCGGCGGGCGTTGGTCCTGGATCTACTCTGATAACTTCGCCGATTACGTTCGTCGCCAGCGCGAACGCCGCGTTATACGCGAAGGCGCAGCCCGCTTTCGCGGATGTGGATCCCGATACGATCAATATGTCCCCGAGTAGTCTTCGGGACACGCTTCGCCGGAATCCTGGTACGCGCGCGGTCGTTCCGGTGCACTTCGCGGGTTTACCCTGCGATATGCCTGAGATCAAGCGGGCGGCCGACGACGCTGGCGCCGTCATCATCGAAGATGCGGCCCATGCGCTCGGCGCCACCTACGCCGACGGCCAGAGGGTGGGCTCGTGCGCATACTCGCTGATGACGGTGTTCTCCTTTCACCCGGTAAAGGCGATCGCGGCGGGCGAGGGAGGCATTGTCACCACGAATGACATGCGGGCGTACCGGCACCTCCTTCGGTTACGTAGTCATGGGATCAACAAGTGTGATGATCCGCTGCAAGTGACCGAAGAGGCTTCGACAGATGGAATTCCCAACCCATGGTACTACGAGATGCAGGAGCTGGGATTCCACTACCGAATTACGGACATTCAATGCGCACTGGCCCTTTCACAGCTCGAAAAGCTGGACAGGTTCATTTCTCGCAGACGACAGCTCGTGAAAGCCTATGACTCGGCGTTCGCGAATCTAAAGAATGCCCGACCAGCGCAGCGTACGGGACGCGAGCGTAGCGGGCACCACCTCTACGTTCTGCGAATCAATTTTGAAGCGATCGGCACTCACCGAGGCGAGTTCATGCGCGCGCTGAAAGCCCGGGATATCGGCAGTCAGGTACACTACATTCCAGTCCCGGCCCATCCCTACTATCGAAGTATGGGTTTCGATCCTGAAGATTTCCCCAACGCGCAGAGCTATTACCGTGAAGCACTTAGTATCCCGCTGTTCTACAGCCTGACCGACGACCAGCAGAAGGGAATCATAAAAGTCATCAAGGAGCTGGTGGGTTGAAGCTTGCGCTGGGTACCGTTCAGTTTGGCCTCGACTACGGGATCGCGAACAAGCACGGCCGAGTTCCGTTCGACGAAGCGAAGGCAGTACTGCAGTATGCGCGGTCCAACGGTATCGATACCCTCGATACCGCAATTGCTTACGGAGACAGCGAGCAGCGACTTGGTGAGATAGGCGTGCAGAACTGGAACACGGTGTCAAAACTTCCACCGATCCCAACGGATTGTCACAACTTGGCTCAATGGGCGATGTCGGCGGTCTCTGGATCTCTCACGCGGCTCAGAATAAAGGGTCTGTACGGCCTTCTTCTTCACCGGCCGCTGGAGCTTCTTGGGCCAAGAGGCGTCGAACTCTACGAAGCATTGGACCTGCTCAAGAGCGACGGACTCGTTCAGAAAACCGGGGTCTCTGTCTACGATCCTGCGGAGCTGACTGATCTCTGTGCAAGCTACCACTTCGATCTGGTTCAGGCGCCCCTAAGCGTCATGGATCGCCGTATGGTCGATAGCGGGTGGCTCACGCGTCTCGGCGAGCTGGGGACAGAGCTCCACGTCCGGTCCATTTTTCTTCAAGGCCTCCTGTTGATGGGTCCGGGCGAGCGCCCCAAGTCATTCGATCGCTGGTCAGCTCTGTGGGAGAGGTACGAGAATTGGCTTGCGGGAGCGGGGCTCACGAGATTACAGGCATGCGTTCGCTACGCGTTGTCGTTTCCTGAGATCGGCAAAGTGGTGATCGGTGTCGATAGTGTCGATCAGCTCAGAGACATCGTTCGGGCTTCCCGTGGTCCCGCTCCGCAAGTAGGCGACGCGTTCCAAACGGATGAAGCAGAGTTGTTGAATCCGGCACGCTGGGCAACGGCCGGTTAGCCCTTGCGTCAGACCAATTCTCATTCGATGTCCGCGACGTCGCCCCGTTCGACCAAGGTGGAAATAGTCGCGGAACTGGCTCAGGGCTTCGAGGGTCGTCCCGAGCAGGCCCGATTGCTATTGAGGGCAGCCGCGGCGGCGGGGGCTGATGCGGCAAAATTCCAGCTTGTCTACGCCGACGAGCTGGCCGCTCCAGACTACGAGCATTACGAACTTTTTCAATCGCTCGAGATGGCTGATGACGTCTGGGCCGATCTAGCGAACTACGCTACGAAGCTGGGGATCGAGTTGCATCTGGATATTTTCGGAACGCGAAGTCTTCAGGTGGCCGAGCGGATCGGTGCGACGGCGATAAAGCTGCACCCCACCGACATCGCCAATGTCGGGCTGCTGAGCGACGTCGCGCACAGTTCCCTGCGCGAAGTTCAGCTTGGTGCAGGTGGCGCTCATGCGGGTGAGATCAAGCGGGCGCTGGATCTCCTCACGGGCAAGCAGGTTGGACTGCTGTTTGGGTTCCAAGGATATCCGACTCCACTCGAGACGAACCAAATCGCTCGCGTCCGCTATTTCGCGGACCGTATACGTGAGACGTATCCCAACGTGACTGTCGGCTTCGCCGATCATGCTCCGCCCGAGAGTCCGTTGAGGTTCGCGCTGGCGGTGGCGGCAGTTGGCGCGGGCGCACGCATTCTTGAGAAGCATCTAACTTTAGGCAGAATCATGAAGTTGGAAGACCACGAATCTGCTCTCAATCCTGACGAGTTTGCAGAGTTCAGCGAGATTGTGCGACAATCTGCCGAAGCCTTGGGCGAACCCAGTGATGCCGAGGATTTTGGAATGAGCGCAGCTGAACAGAGCTATCGGGGCGCGATTCGCCGTCATGTTGTGGCGGGCCGGGATCTCACACGGAACTCAACTCTGGGACCCGCCGATCTCGTCTTGAAGCGTACTTCCGCGGACGATGTGATCACCGATCTGACTCTCGCATACGATCGGCGACTTAAGAGGGATGTGCGCGAGAACGCGCCCATCAGATACACTGACATCGAATAGAAAGCCTTGAGATGAAACGACGACTTGTTGCCGCGCTCGCATGCCGCAATCAGGGCTCGCCTCGAGTGTTCGCGATGTGGCCAGCGATCATGGCGCGGAGTTGGTCAGCGCGAAGGCGAGCAATGATCCCCGCGAAGGTCAAGCCGGAAACGTATCGAGAATCGCCAGATAGATGATCAAGAATTCCCTGAAAAGGTTGATCAATACGAGCGTCCATCGGCTCTCTCGGACATCCGCGGGGCGTTATGCCTATCAACAGGTGCTTGATTCGGCGAT
The DNA here is from genome assembly GCA_030774785.1 of Gemmatimonadota bacterium. Taxonomy (GTDB): domain Bacteria; phylum Gemmatimonadota; class Gemmatimonadetes; order Gemmatimonadales; family Gemmatimonadaceae; genus UBA4720. Next base: position 813 of record JALYKM010000194.1, on the reverse strand, counting down.
GACTCGCAGTAGAGAGGTACGATACCGCTCTCATCAGTTGACGCTGGCCGCGCCAAACTGGCTAAACAATTATCGGATCGACACATTCGCCACGAAGGAGCCGGAGACACTCGATTGGATCGACTCGATCCCCGAGGGTGCGGTCCTGTGGGACGTGGGCGCGAATGTCGGCTTGTACGGGATCTACGCCGCGAAGGCACGAAAATGCCAGGTCTACGCTTTTGAGCCGTCGGTATTTAATCTCGAGTTGCTGGCGAGAAACATCTTCCTCAACAGCGTTCAGAAGCGCGTCATCATCTGCCCGTTTGCGCTGAGTGATGTGTCGGGGGTCAATTCATTCAGGCTCTCGACGACTGCCTGGGGTGGCGCGCTTTCAGCGTTCGGTGCCTCGTTCGATCAGAACGGGGCTCCCCTCAAGGACATTTTCGAGTACCAGATTTTCGGGCTCGCCATTCCCGATGCCGTCAACCTGCTGAACATCCCGCAACCCACTTACATGAAGATCGACGTGGACGGCATCGAGCACCTCATTCTTCGCGGCGCGCGCGAGATCCTGACGAGAGTCGAGAGCGTGCTGATCGAGATCAATGACGCTTTCCTCGAGCAAGCAGAGGAAGCTAAGAGACTATTGAATGCGGCCGGGCTGCGCTGCGAGAGAAAGTGCGACTTGGAAGTTCCGAACATGTTCAACCAATGGTGGGTTCGTGCGCGCTGAATCACGGAATAACTCCGGTAGCAAGCGCGTCCGGCGTCGATGAATAACTACCTGACGTCCCTTTTCGGCCTGGAAGGAAAAGTCGCACTGCTCACCGG
>JALYKM010000193.1 GCA_030774785.1 Gemmatimonadota bacterium | reverse complement strand
GTAGCGGTTCCACCGAAGTACGCACCACCGTTGTCGGCGGCGTACTGCTCTTCGTAGGTCGCCATGTTGCGAAGGTCAGACTTCATCGCTGCGACGTACGCCTTGTCCTTCGTATTTGCGAACTTCGGAATCGCGATCGCGGCAAGAATACCGATGATGACGACCACGATCAGAAGCTCAATGAGGGTAAAACCCTTTTTGTTGCGCATCATATTAGTGGCTCCGTTGAATGAATAAAGAGTTAGAATCCAACCATCGCGGCCAGAAGAAAACGGGTCGCGTTCAATAATGATTTACTCCCAAGAATTGTCGGTTGTGAGTGACAGCCAGCAATTGGATTTGAGGCCGTCCTCGCTACCATGATGACGCGATCCTCCGACGTTCGGCAACGCCAAGAATGGCGATAAATTCGTCCCCTTCACAAAACCTAAGTTATTGGAAGATCATGGCTTAGGTATATCACAAATATGTGCTAATCGTCAATTTGCGGCAAATTGCGAGTCACGTTGCAGTCTGCGTTGGATGCAAAGAGCCTGCTGGAGATTCAAAAAGGGGCCCTCAACAGGGCCCTTTCTTTTTTTCCCCTTTCGATCACCTCTCCCAGCGGGCGCGGACGTACATGAACCGCCCGTTGAATCCGAAGGGCGAGATTCCGTTGTACGGGAAGATTCCGCTGTTGTTGTTGGCCGGGATGTTCTCTGATGGATACACATCGGCGATGTTGTTCACCCCGAGTGTGACGCCCACCTGTCTCGTCAGCGGCAGCGTGACGTTCGCGTCGGTGATCCACCTCGCCTTGTACGTCTGGTCGAGAGCGGGGTTGGTGGCTCCACGAGATCCCACCTTGCCGAAGCGAGTCGTGTGGAGCGTAACGTTGAACCGGCGGATCGTGTGATCGAGCGTGAGGTTGACGGTCTCGTGAGGCTGGCCTTCCTCGATCCTCGAGCGTTCCAGGCGATCGAACAGAACCGCCTGCTGCGTGCTTAGGGCAGGTGGGGTGCTGTCGACGTGGGTGACTACGGTAACCGTATGGTTGTACCCGCCGGTGAAGCCGGTGACGCCGCGAGTGCCAAGGTCGAGCGCATATCTCGTGACAATGTCAATTCCGTTCGTGCGCGTATCGATGGCGTTCGTGAAGTATCGCGCGCTACCGACACCGGGGAATCCTTGTGCCGCGAGGAAATCCGTCATCGCCTGGCCGGTGAAATTCCCGGAGAACACGATGCGATCACGGATGAGGATACGGTAGTAGTCGCTCGTAAGAGAGAGGTTCGATAACGGTTGAAGCGCAAGGCCGAGGCTCACGTTCTCGGACCTTTCCGCCTTGAGCGGCTTCGCACCGAGCGCCTGGGCGGGTCCGCTCGAGACGGGAAGCGTGCGAACTTCCACCGCTGTCAGCGTGCCACCAATGTTCAGGAAGTTCGTTGCAGTCGAGGAGAAGAATTCCTGACCGAGCGAAGGTGCGCGGAAGCCGCTGTTGAACGCCCCACGGATGGCGTAGCCGGGAAACAGCTCAAACCGTCCGGACACCTTTCCGATCGTCGCCGATCCGAAGTCGCTGTAGTGCTCGGTCCTGCCTGCCAACCCAATGAGGAGCTTCTGAATGGGACTGGCCTCGAAGTCGATGTAGCCCGCGTAGTTGGTGCGGTTGTGGTCGCCCGCGTCCCCTGGCTGAAATCCGGGGAAGACCTGCGCTCCTGGCGTGGGCTGCGCGCCGGCATTCGGGCCGTCGAGCACCTTCACGCCGCCGTCCCGATACGAATCGGGCTCGCCCGCGATGATGCCGTAACTATCGCGCCGTGCCTCGGCGCCGATCGCAACGTTGAGCGGTGCAGCGAGTCGGCCGATCGAGAAAGCCCGTACCAGATCGAAGTTGGCTGTCGCCTCTCCGAACTTGAGAGAACCCGAGTAGAATTCCGTCGGGCTGGCGTTGCCGAGCGTCGGGTTGTCGCTGTTGGTGATGTCGAAATCGAACCGGTTGCGGCCGTAGATGCTGCTCAAATCGTAGGTCCAGCCCTTGACGTCTCCCTTGATCCCCAGCGTTCCCGAGTAGTCACCGATGGTGCTGTTGATCAGCGGCAGGAATCCGTTTGGAAAGATCGAGCGGACTGTGTTGTTGTTGCTCGGCATGCGCCAGTTGCCCGCGCCTTGACCCTTCCGGTGGCTGATGCCTCCAAACGCATAGATCTGCGCTCCGTTAGCGAATGCCGGGAACGCGCTGTTCCCAAAGACCACTACATCGCTCGCGTGCGAGTCGCCCTGCCGGAAGTGAACACCTCTCGCGTCGAGCGTCGGATCCGCATTGCGCGGATCGCCAGCGAAGTATTGTTGGCGGGTGTCGGCGAGTGACCTGTTGGTCGAGCCGCGATTCTCGTACTGCCCGGTGACGTGCAGGAAACCGTTTCCGGAAAAAAGCATTCCGGTGTTCGCGGAAACCGCGCTCACGTCTCCGTCGGCCAGCTTGTTGTCGCCGGGGAGGCGCTTGAGTCTCGTGTTGTTCGATCCTACTTCGTATTCCGCATCGGTCGATTCGTCCGATTTGAGAATGATGTTGATGACTCCGGCGATCGCGTCCGATCCGTACTGGGCCGCCGCGCCGTCGCGCAGGATCTCGATGCGCTCGATCGCGCTCGCGGGGATCGCGTTGAGGTCTACACCCGTCGACCCTCGGCCGATGGTGCCGTTGACGTTCACGAGAGCGCTGGTATGGCGCCGTTTCCCATTGACGAGAACGAGGACCTGGTCGGGCCCGAGTCCGCGCAGAGTCGACGGACGAATGTGATCGGTTCCGTCGGCCACGGTGGGACGCGGAAAGTTGAATGAGGGAGCGAGGAGCTGGATGATCTGGCTCGTCTCGACCTGTCCGGTCTGGCGGATTTCTGTTGGAGTGAGAACATCGACGGGCACCGGAGAGTTGAGCACCGTGCGATCGTGCGTTCGGGTTCCGATGATGACCGCTGCGTTGAGCTCTGCGATCCCCCTTTCGAGAGCGTAGTCGCGGGTCAGCGTCTCGCCAGCGGCGACCGTGACCGTATCGCGGCGCGGTGCGTAGCCGACGTAGGTGACGAAGATCGGATGCGGTCCTGCCGGAAGTGTGAGGCGATACGTGCCGTCGCTGCGCGAGACCGTGCCTTGCGCCGTGCCCGGCACCGAGATGCGAGCACCGAAGAGCGGTTGTCCGTTCTGCCGATCGGTGAT
>JALYKM010000192.1 GCA_030774785.1 Gemmatimonadota bacterium | reverse complement strand
TCGACCTCAAGCATCACTTCAGCTCCACCACTGTGACCCCCGCGCCGCCTTCGTTCCAGGCACCGAGCCGAAAGTTGGTGACGCGCGATTCCTTGCGCAGCATCTCGGCGACCCGCTCGCGCAACGCGCCCGTTCCCTTGCCGTGGATGATGCGCAGGCTCTTGAGATCTGCTCGAACCGCGGCGTCGACTGCATGCATAACAATGTCTTCTACCTCGCCGACGCGCATCCCACGCAGGTCGACCTCGCTCGGTACGTGAACCTCAGGAAGGTCGCCACGGATTGCGACCGCCACTTCAGGCGCGGCAGACTCGGCACCTGTGAGCCGTAACGAGCTTCGCGGAACGGCAAGCTTCATCACGCCCACCGCCACGACCGCTTCACCATCACGCACCTCCACGACCCGTCCGACTCTGCCTCCGAGCGTATCCACCGCCACGAAGTCGCCGACGCTGACGTCGGCGTGATCCTGCCCCGGCGGGCGGGCCTCTGCGTCGCGTCCAATCCGGTCGAGCTCGCGTCCCTGCTCGTTGGCGAGACTCTCGACACGCTTCCGCGCCTCGCGTGCGGCTTCTTCTCCCAGCTCCGATGCCGCTTTGAGCTCGCGTATCGTGCGCTCTACTTCCGCGCGCGCCTCGAGAAGATACCGCCTCGCTTCCTGTCGTGAGGCGCGCTCGGCCTCGCGCTCGCGCTCCGTGACGTTTTTCTCGCGTTCGGCGACTCTGCGCGCGCGATTCTTCGCACCTTCCGCGATCTCGCCGGCCTCGCGCTCGCTCGCACCAAGCGCTTTCTCGCGTGCTTCCAGTTCGGCGAGAAGTGCGGTCACCCTCCGCTCGTCGGATGGAATGCGCTCCTCCGCTCGCTGCAGCACGTCGGCGGGAAGATTCAAACGGCGGGCGATGCTGATGCCGTAGGAGCGTCCCGGCACTCCCTTGGTGAGCCGGTAAGTTGGAGCGAGCGCAACCGGATCGAACTGTAGCGAGGCATTGACGACGCCGTCGACCTGGGTCGCCAGCTCCTTCAGCGCCCCGAGATGCGTGGTGGCGATCGAGAGGGTCCCCCTCGCCGTCAGAGCTTCGAGAATCGCGCCGCCCAGAGCTGCACCTTCGATCGGATCGGTGCCCGAGCCCAGCTCGTCGATCAAAACCAGGGAGTGCTCGGTGGCCGAGCTCAGTACCTCGGCGAGATTCCTGAGATGCGCGCTGAAAGTCGAGAGACTCGCGAGAATGGACTGCTCGTCGCCGACGTCGGCGTAGATGTTGTCGAAGATCGCGACCCTGGATCCCGCGGCAACGGGCGCCGGGATTCCCGACTGGACCAGCGCTGAGAAAAGCCCGAGCGCCTTGAGCAGCACGGTCTTCCCGCCCGTGTTCGGGCCGGAGATCAGAAGCGTTCTTTCGGTCGGGGACATCTCGAGGTCGAAGGGCACGACGTCGATTCCCTGGGCGACAAGCAGCGGGTGGCGCCCCTGTACGACGGCGAAGCCCTCGGTTGAATCGGACAAGTCCGCTGGCGCGCAGCGAAACTCGATCGCGTAACGCGCCCGCGCGACGAGCGAATCAAGCGTGACGAGCGCCTCTAGCGATTCCGTGAGCTCCTCGCGCTGCGGCCGGAGCTGTTCCGTCAGCTCCGCCAGAATTCTGTCGACTTCCTCGATCTCTTCGCTCTGGAGCTCGCGAATGCGATTGCCCGCTTCGACCGCCGCCGGCGGCTCGACGAAAAGCGTCCCACCAGTCGCCGATGCATCATGGACGATCCCGCCGACCACACCCTGCGCTTCCCTCCGAACGGGGATGACGAACCGGCCGTTTCTGACCGTGACCGACATGTCAGCGACACGCTGGTGTGGCTCGAGCTTGGCCATGGCGCGTTCGAGGAGCTTGACCAGCTCGCCCTGCGAGCCCTTGAGCTCGCGCCTGATTTTACGAAGGGCTGACGAAGCATCGTCGCGAACCTGGCCTTCCTCGTCGATGGCCCGCTCGATCGTGTCCTCGATCGATTTGTTGGAGACAAGATGATCCACCTGATCGGCGAGAACCGCCGCCACCATCGGCGACGCGCGGTCGCCCCGCAGCGAATCGCGGGTCACGCGTGAGCTGCGGAGTAGATTCGCAAGCACCAGGAGATCGGGCGCCGCGAGAGACGCGCCTTCGACCCGTAGTCGCGTCAGCGCCGTCCGCGCATCCGGTACGCCATGCAGGTGCCAGGGCTCTTCGGCCGACAGCAACGAGCGAACGGCGGTAACGCGCGCGTGCTCGCGCTCTATCGCTTCCCGATCGGTTACCGGTCGCAGCTCTCTCACGCGCTCCCCTCCCAAGGGAGACGTCGCTCTCTCGGAGATCAACGCGAGAGTGCGGGGAAACTCGATGACGTTGAGCGCGTGGGAATTCATGTTTCCTGGTACACCAGAATGGCAAAACCCGAGCTTGCGAGGGTTGTCGCGAGCTCGGGCTTTGTGATTCTACGGAGCGGCGTCTTCACCCCTGCTTACTGAGCTCCTCTCGGGCGATGGCGTTGATGGTCCCGCCTTCTGCCCGACCCTTGAACTGGGGAAGAACCTTGCCCATGACTGCGCCGATCTGCGTCGCGCCACCTGCGATTGCCGCCAGCACCGCAGCGCGGAGCTCGTCGTCGCTCACCTGAGCGGGAAGATATTTCTCGAGGGCGGTTGCTTCTGCCATCTCCTTGTCAGCGAGATCCTTGCGAGCGCCTTTCGTGTACATGTCCACCGATTCACGCCTGCGCTTGATCGACTTGCGCAGGACGTCGATCACCTCGGCGTCCGCCGGCTCGCGCTTCAGCTCGATCTTTTTGTTCTTGATCTCCGAGAGGACCGTGCTGAGCAGCAGCGTGCCAGGCTTGTCCTGGGACTTTCGGGCCGAATTGAGATCGCCCTGAATGCGGGCGAGCAGCTCAGACATTCCTTAGGTGTGGCGGGTGCGACGATTCTTCCGCATCGCCGTGTTCAGCTTGCGCTTCCTACGCTCGCTCGGCTTTTCGTAATGACGATGCTTGCGGAGATCGGAGAGGATGCCCGCTTTTTCGCACTTCTTCTTGAAGCGCTTCAGCGCGCGCTCAAAGTTCTCGTCGTCATGGATTATGACTTCCGACAAATTCTACTTCCCCCCTTCGTGGCGTTTGCTCGCCGGTGTAGGCCAGACTGATAAGCTTAGTCGGCGCAGAGGGATGGGTCAAGCAAATCTCCCCCCGCGCTCGCCTCGATTCGGTCGTTCTCGAGGCAGTGACGTCCATGCCGGTGCGTCGGAGGAGATCGGGACTCCGGCGACTTCTCGCTTACACGCTGGTGTCGCCTGCGCCCCGACCCCCTCCGCCTCCCATTTGGTGCAGCGCCAGGTCCCTCATCGTTGTGGCGCCTCGCGCGCGCCTACGTCCGGGATTTGCTTGACCAACTATCGCGCCGACTGCGCGTAGCGCGCCGAGCGACGCTCGGCATCCTCGCGCCCTCAGGGGGAGCAGCCCCCGCAAACAATGCGGCGCTTCGCGCCGCTGCAGTCGCAAATCTGTATCGGGAGGTGAAGAGGTGTCCTCTTAGGCCGCTATCCCGCAGCTAGCGCCGCCCCCGGCGCGGTGCGGCGAAGCCGCAAGCGAGGACTGCGGCCGTGAGGACACCTCTCGCCGACCAACACAGAGATGCCAGTATTAGCGGGCGAAAACGCCGCGATGCTATCCAGGCGGCCAGGTCATCGCACGCCCGCCAAGCAGATGGATATGCAGATGATCCACGCTCTGCCCGCCGTTCTTGCCGGTGTTGATCACAGTCCGATACCCGGACTTAGCGATGCCTTCCTGCTTCGCGATGGCAGCAGCAAGCGACATCATCTGCCCCAGCAGACCGGCATCATTCGCGTCGTCCAGAGATCCGATGTGCTTCTTCGGAACGATCAGAATATGCACAGGCGCTTGCGGGTTCAGATCGCGAAAGGCCACGATCTCCTTGTTGTCCGCGACCATCTGCGCCGGAATCTCTCCGTGCGCAATTCGGCAGAAGATGCAGGACTCAGCCATTCGATTGCCTCGACAGTGCCAGCGACGCAGCAGCGATCGCAACGGCTGCGACGCCCGCCGTCTCAAAACGTAGCGTGCTCTCTCCCAACTTCACAGGCAGGAACGCAGCGCCGATGAAAGCGTCGCGCTCCGCCGGCTCCATCCCGCCCTCCGGACCAAGCGCGATGGTGATCGGTGTCTTCATCGGGACTCCGACAATCGGCTCGCCATCCCTGGCGAGGAGCAGGCGCGTTCCAAGCGGAGCTGCCGCGACTGCGCGCTCAATCGTCGCCTCGGGAAAAATGTCCGGCAGCCACCCTCCGCCACTTTGAATCAGGGCCGAAGTCATCCGCGCGCGCACCTTCGCCTGGAACATCGAGCCCTCGCCGCGCGGAGACACGCTCTTCGATCGACGCCACACGACCGGGCGCCAGCTCGTCACGCCCAGCTCCGTCGCCTTTTCAGCCAGCCAGAGCATGCGGTCTCTGTCTGCTACGGGTGCGAGCAGATGAATTGGTCCGCTTCGCGACATCTCGCTCGTCTCGGTTACATCAACGAGAGCCGAGCTCCGTGAAACCTTGACGAGCGTTCCGAGCGCTGCCTTCCCGGCTCCATCGCGCAGCGCGATGCATTCCCCGACGGCTATTCTGGCGACGCGGATGTGGTGCGCGGCTTCCTCCGGCAGTGTAACCGTTCCACCAGCGACCAGAGCGTCACTGACGAAGAACGTCGCTATCGGGGCGCGATCTGTACACTCCACCAAACCTCCTCCGTGTCTTCGCGCTCGATCGCCCAGCCATCGGCGTCGAGAGCTGCTACCATGGCCTCGCGCTCTTCACACAGAATGCCAGCGAGAATCGCCTGCCCGTCGGGGGCAAGCGATGCGCGAATCGTCGGAAGAAGGGCAATCAGAACCGACGATATGATGTTCGCCAGTACTACGCGAACCGGGG
>JALYKM010000191.1 GCA_030774785.1 Gemmatimonadota bacterium | reverse complement strand
TCGCGGTGATGGAGATCGAGTGCGGCACGAGCGCTAACGCGGGATGCCGATTCCTCGCGGGCAACCCCGACATGCTCGAGCACGCGTACGATCGCTTGACTCGCGGCGAAGAATGGGAGACGATCGGGGCGGGAGAGTTTTAGTCGTCCCGACCAACTCCCGCTCGGCCTCGGTATAAAGGCAAAAGCGTTATACGGATGCTTCGGATGTGAGCGGATGCTTCGGATTTTTCTTTTTGTTATTTCTTAGGAGAGCTCCGCGAGGCGCCTGAAGCATCTTGAGCGGCAGTTCCTAAAACTCCCGGCCCGCTAAACGGAGCCGTATCGCCTCACGGAGCGATCCGCGTTCATCCGCTCCAATCCGAAGCATCCGCATTAAAGCTCTTGTCAGAGTGGCCAACCCGAGCGGCTCTGCCCAAACTTTCCGACTAGCTTGAAGCGCCGAGTGCGTCCGCGTAGAGAGGATTGGGTCTAAGCTCCCCGTCGACCAAAATCTCTCGATCCCAAGGCAAAATGATCGTGCTCTCGGTCGCGATCGCATGGAAATCGGGAGCGTAGTTGCCGGTGCGAATGGCAACTGCGGTCCGCACCTCCGATGCGCCGGCCTCCTGAACGGCAGATATCGCCAGCCGCATCGTGTCACCCGAATCGCAGGTCTCGTCCACTATCAGCACGCGCTTGCCTCGAGCTTCCCTTGGCGCGCTTCCGAACACTTCGGGCGTCTCCCGCGCGCGGGATGCCTGGAACCGCCGGCTAACCATAAGTGAATGGAACTCGCGGCCCAGGATCGCCGCTATCACCGCGCCCGGGATCACTCCCGCCGTCGCGATCCCGATTACGAGCCCGGGGTCGTAGGCTCTCGCCACCTTGAGCGCCAGTCCGCGCGAGAGCTCGCCGAAAAACGGCCATTCGATTTCGAGTACGCCTTTTGTGGCATCGACCGTGTGTTTGCGGGGTGACATTTCGCTCTCAAAGCGTTCGCGGAAAAGCAGTTAGAGTTAAGCTAGCCCTCTCACATCTTAGTCGGTAGATTCGACCAAATGTCATTCTGGGACCGTCTGACAGGCGGAAAGCCGAAACCGATAACCGGGAACCTCGACTACTTGAACGAGGCGCTCGCGCTGGAACGCCAGGGCGATTACGACGCCGCGCTGACGTCCTATCGGCTCGCCCTGCGGCAGAAGCCGAACAATCACAAGGTCCTGCAGAACATGGCGATCGCCTACTCGAAGCTTGGTCAGATGGACGAAGCGGTTCGTTGCTATCGCCGTGCACTCGCGATTGAGCCCAAGCTCTCGGGCGCCCATTACGGTCTCGCGTTTCTTCTGCTCAGGCGCGGCGACGTGAGCGATGCGGCCTACCATCTCGAAGCGTTTCTGATGGATCCGCCCCGGAGTCCCGAAGCCGAGCGGTGGGTGAAGCACGCGCAGAAGACGCTGGATGAGATGAAAGGCGCGGGGCCTCCGCCTCCTTCTCAACCTGGCCAAAGGCTGAAGACGAATGAGTACCCTGGGATTCTAGAGTAGATGGGGGCGGTACTCTCAGTCGTAAGCCAGAAAGGAGGAGTCGGCAAAACCACCACCGCAGTAAATCTCGCCGCAGCATTTGCGCGCCGGGGGATGAAGACGTTGCTGATCGATGTTGATCCGCAGGGGTCGGTGAGATATGGCGCGGGGCTGCAGCGAGGTCATCCGACCGCGGGCTTCGCCGACTACTTGAATGGCGAGAAGACTCTGCGCGAGATCATCCTGCCGACGGCCCTTCCCTGGCTCAGGGTGATTCTCGCCGGCTCGGTTGCTGACGAATCCGATCACGCCGTTTATTCCCAGCTGGTCCGCGAGACCAATGTGCTTCACGATCTCCTGACCATGGCAGAGCAGCGTTGCCAGGTGGTTGTCGTGGATACTCCGCCGGGTCTGGGACCGATCACGCGCAAAGTACTGGGCCAGACCGAGCACGTGATCGTACCGCTGCAGTGCGAGCCACTCGCGCTGCAGACGACGCCGCAGATTCTCCGCTTGATTCAGGACATCGTCGCGACCAACGAGCGTCTTACGCTCGACGGAATCCTTCTCACGATGTACGAGCCGAACAATCCGGCCAGCGACCGGGTAGTGGATTACGTGAGGAAGCACCTTCCCGCCAACATCGTCTTCGACGTCGTGATTCCCCGGACTATCGCGGCCGCCGACGCATTCGCCGCAGGCAAGCCGTTGGTCGTGCGCAGTCCCGCGGATGCAGCGTCGCAGGCCTACGTCAATCTCGCGACCTTGCTGGCGGATCGTCTGGCATGAACAGGCCGCGGCAGTTCGCTGTCGTCTCCTCGGCAGTGCTCTCTCTCGCCGCCCTCGCCTGCAGCGATGTGAGCGGCAGCTCGACATCGGTCCTCTCGATCCAGTTCGATACTTTTGCGGCGCCATCAGTGGTCGTGGGGGACACTCTCCGCGATACTACGGGGGCCGTGATCGTTCCCGTTGTTCACGTCTTCAACTTCCAGGGAGACGAGATCACTTCCGTTCCCGTGCGTTTCCAGTCGCCCGACTCGGGAGTCGTCGTGGACAGCATCACCGGGATCGTTGTCGGCGACAGCCTCAGGTCCACACCAGCCCGAATAATTGCGACCGTCGGCACTTTGCAGGCGATCCAGAGGGTGGACGTGACCCTGCGACCCGATTTCGTTGCAGCGGTGACTGGCTTCGATTCCCTGTCCTATTCCCTGCTCGACACCACCCAGAACGTCTCGTCGCAACTACAGGTAAAGCTCACCCACGGTCTCCCTCCCAACGACAGCGCTGTCAAGTCTTATATCGTCAGCTTTGCCATCGCATCACAGAGCAATCCAAAGCTTGGGGAGCTGGTGAACGACGTGAAAAAGCCCTCTGTTGTCGACACTACGGACACTAACGGTGTAGCGGGACGATCGATTCGGCTGCATCCTCTGTTCCTGACTTCCGGCACAACTGTCGATTCTATAATTGTGAATGCCACGGCGAGGTATCGCGGGGCCGAGGTGAGTGGAAGTCCGGTGCGGCTCGTTCTCAAGGTGAAACCGCGCAGCTAGACCACGTATTGAGCAGGGGGGAAGCGGTGATGGAAGCACGAGGTGGACCACGGCCCGATCCGGGAACGCTGACCAAGCTGTTTTTCGATGCAGTCTCGAAGTTCAACCGTCCCGACGCGCTGCAGGTCAAGGTCGCGGGCGCCTACCGGCCGATCTCGCACATCGAGGTCGACGAGCGGGTGCGTCACGCCGCGCGGGGACTCTCGTCACTGGGCGTGAGGCGAGGCGATCGTGTTGCGATCCTCTCCGAAAACCGCCCCGAGTGGGCAATAGCGGATTTCTCCTGCCTCACCGCTGGCCTTACCGACGTTCCGATCTATCCGACGCTCCCGGCGGACCAGATCGCCTACATGCTCAAGGACTCCGGCGCGGTTGCGATCTTCGTCTCCGACAAGATGCAGGCGGAGAAGATCCGGGAGATCCGCTCCCAGCTTCCGGCGCTCAAGAGCGTCATCGGGTTCGATGAGCTTCCCGGCCTCACCAACATGTCGATCGCCGACCTAGAGAAGCGCGGCGCGGACGGAGAAACGAGTCTCTCTATCGCGAGCTACCGGGAAGATGCACTCACCGTGAAACCGGACGACCTGGCGACGATCATCTACACCTCTGGCACGACCGGCGAGCCAAAAGGCGTGATGCTGACTCACGACAACATCTACTCCAACGTCGCGGCCTCGATGAAAGCGATACCCTTCGAAGGGCGTGATGTCGGACTCAGCTTCCTCCCTCTCTCGCACATCTTCGAGCGGATGGCCGGCCACTACATGATGTTCGCGACCGGCACCTCCATCGCGTACGCCGAATCGATCGAGACGGTACCGGTCAACCTGCAGGAAGTGAGGCCTACGCTCGTTCTGTCCGTTCCTCGGCTCTACGAGAAGATGTACGCGCGCATTCTCGAGACTGCCCTCACGGGTGGCTTTCTCAAGAAGAAGATCTTTTTCTGGGCACGCGGCGTCGCGGAGCGGTGGGCCAACGAGAAGCTCTCGGGGAAAGAGCCAGGCGGACTACTCGCCAACCAATACGCCATCGCCCAGAAGCTCGTCTTCTCCAAGCTCAAGGCCCGGACGGGCGGGCGGCTTCGGTACTTCGTTTCCGGCGGCGCGCCGCTCTCGCCTGAGATCAACAAGTTCTTCTACGCCGCGGGACTGGAAATTCTGGAGGGATACGGACTCACGGAGACGTCGCCCGTCATCGCCGTGAACACGCCCGAAAACTTCCGGATCGGCACTGTTGGCAAGCCGATCGACGGAGTCGAGGTCAAGATCGCCGCCGACGGAGAGATCCTGACGCGTGGACCTCACGTCATGAAGGGCTACTACAACAAGCCTGAGGCGACGCGCGAAGCGATCGAGGCGGACGGCTGGTTTCACACAGGGGACATCGGTGAGCTGCGCGATGGATTTCTCGCCATTACCGATCGCAAGAAGGACATCATCGTCACCGCCGGCGGCAAGAACATCGCGCCCCAGCCACTCGAGAACAAAGTCAAGACCAACAAGTACGTCGCGCAGGCCGTGATGCTTGGCGACAAGCGCAAGTTCCCATCGATGCTGATCGTGCCCAACTTCGACCAGCTGGAAAAGTGGGCGATGAAGCGGAACATCATCTGGACCGATCGCGCGCAGCTGCTGCGGATGCCGACGATCCAGGCGAAGATGGAGAAGGAAGTCAATCAGGAGCTCGCCGGCGCCGCGCATTTCGAGCTGCCCAAGAAAATCGGACTCCTCGAGCACGACTTCTCGATCGAGAAAGGGGAGCTCACGCCCACCCAGAAGGTGAAGCGGCGGGCAATCGACAAGCACTACAAGGCGCTTATCGACTCACTCTACGAGGACGCCGAGCGCACCGCAATCACCGACTCGCACGCGTTAGCTTGATGACTTCCTGCGCTTTCTGCGCGACCCAGTACATGTCGTCGTGAGCGAGCACTGAAAGCTCCGTGGGAGCTGGAATCAGCACGGGACCGACGATTCTACCTCCCGCGCGAACCGCTCTCACCGCGGAGGAAACGATCGTCGCGGGAAACCAGGCGTCGAGCGCGACACCGAGGACTGATCCGGGCGCCACGGGAATCTCCGATCCTACCTGCAGCAGTCCGACGTTCCGTGACTCCTTCACTTCATCCGGTGCGTTGACTGCCAGCACCCGGACTTCCGCCGTCTCGCTGAGCTCCTGGGCAGCGTAAGCCCATACCCCACCAAGGACGATTGTGGCACCGGGCTCGGTCGCCGCGAGGTAGGCTCCGGCTCGCGTCGCAAGCTCCTCTCGCTCGTGCGTCGCCGCAGCGCGTTCCTCCTCGCACGACGGCAGCGCCACACCCGCGCTGAAATCGGCGATGCCCTCGTGTATCGCGTATTGGGCGGAGCAGGATGGGCAGCCCAGGCTCGCTTCGAGGACGAATCGGTTGGAGACCGTTTTGAACGACGCGACGAGCCAGGTGTCCTCGTGCGTGTTGATGCAGCGGAGCAGATCGATCAGCTCGATGAACACGGCGAGCGCTGGCTCAGGACGCGATGGGGTATGACGACACGGGAGGACTAGGCGTGCGACAGCCGCAGCTCATCGATGTTGACTCGCTCCGGCTGGGTGAGGGCGAACATCACTGCCGCGACGACATCATCGGGACTCAGCATCGGCCGCTTCGAGTGCGGCTTGCCGGCGGGATCAGTGACCGTGACAGAATTCCAGATGTCTGTGTCAGTCGCTGCCGGCGAGATCAGCGACGCCCGTACGCCGCTACCGCGCAGCTCGGCGCGCAGCACTTCGTGGACGGCCCGCAGCCCGAACTTGGCGGCTGAGTAGGCGGCGTTTCCCGTGAAGATGGTCCTGTCCGCAATCGAGCCTATCGTCACGATGTGGCCGCTCTTCCGCTTTTTCATATCAGCCAGAAACGCGCGGACGAAGAGAAACGGGCCCACGAGATTGGTATTGATCGTCTCGAAGAAGAAATCGGTCGTTGTCTCCTCGACGACGGAGACGCCGAAGATTCCGGCGTTGTTGACGAGGATGTCGGGCGAGGCACCGAGCTCGCGCTCGATTTGCTTCGCCGCCTTCTCCACACTCTTTGGGTCGGCCACATCGCACGTGAGCGGAATCGATCCCTTTAGGGGTTTGGCCGCTTCCGCGAGCGTGGCTTCGTTGCGCGCGAGCATCACGACACGCACGCCCTGCCCCGCGAGCGCCGACGCGATCCCCGCGCCGATTCCGCGCGAGGCGCCGGTTACCACGGCGGTGCGACCGCTAAGCTGAGTCGTCAACCAGATCCGTTGTGCGCCAGCCGCAGGAACTCGTCCCGCGTCTTCGGATCCTCGCGGAATGCTCCCGTCAGTGCTGATGTGATTGTCTTCGAGTTTTGCTTCTGCACCCCGCGCATCATCATGCAGAGGTGGTAAGCCTCGATAACGACCCCGACCCCCGCCGGTTGGAGTACTCTGCACAGTCCTTCCGCGATCTGCTCTGTGAGGCGCTCCTGTACCTGAAGCCGTTGCGCGTAGACGTCGACGATCCGCGGAATCTTGGAAAGCCCCACGATCTTCCCATCGGGGATATAGGCCACGTGCGCCTTGCCGAAGAATGGCAGCATATGGTGCTCGCAAATCGAGTAGACCTCGATGTCGCGCACCATGATCATGTTGTCGTGCTCATCCTTGAAGATGCCGCTTCCCACCACCTCTTCCGCGGACGACCCGTAACCCTGGGTCATCCACCTGAGAGCGGCCGCCACTCGCGCCGGGGTCCTCAGCAATCCTTCGCGCTTCGGGTCTTCACCCAGCAGCTCCAGCTCCCGGCGAACGAGCTCCTCGAATTCCTTATTTTCCCGTGTATTCGACATAGTTGTTTTCAGTCTCCCACAGGACGAGCCGGGCAAGCTTACCAGGCTTCACCTGAGGGGCCAGTATTTTCCAGAACGCGATGATGATGTTCTCGGACGTGGGGATGACGTTCTTCATGAAAGGGACATCGAGATTGAAGTTCTTGTGGTCAACGACATCGACGATCTCGCGCTCGACGATCTGCTTGAGCTGCGAGAGATCACACACGTACCCGGTCTTTTCGTCGATCTCGCCTTCGACCGAGACATCGAGCGTATAGTTGTGGCCGTGCCAGTTCGGGTTGTTGCATTTCCCGAACAGCCTCGAGTTCTCCGCGTCGGAGAGCTCTGGATTGTGGACTCGGTGGGCGGCGTTGAACCGCATCCGGCGGGTGACTGTTACGCGCAGCATGTTTAGGGTAAGATATCGCAGACAAAGAAGCTCCGCCGAAATGACGGCGGAGCTTCAGATAGAATGGGACGGAGAGGTTTTTTGAAGCCCGGTCGAATTTTTGAGGCCCTCACCCCGCCTACCGTCTTCCCCGCACTGGGGCATGACGTCAGCAAAGTTTGTTGGACCCACTCTAAGGACTTGTTGGCTCAAAAAGTGAGTTCTCCGCCCCAGCGATGATGCCGAATATTTTTTTGTTGCTGCCGCATTACTGACTGTCTGAACATACGGGTCGTCACACTCAAGGTCAACGATTTATCCCATGGATTTAGGCATAATCGCAGCGATCGTAATGCTCGTCGTGTGGGCATTCGTCACGTTCACTACCACGGCCCCGGGATGGATCCATATCCTCCTCACGATGGGGATGTTGCTACTCATCTACCGCATTGTCGTTCGCGGAACGCCCGGCGTGGGCCGCGGCCGTAAGGGTTGATGCATAACCGCGGGCCGTACTCCTACGGGAGCGAAGGACCCGCTACCGCCGTCGCCGAGCAACCTCAACCTCATTCGGCAGACAAAAAACAGCCCGTATTGGTAACGGGTGCAGCGGGCCTCGTCGGCATCCATACATGTCGAGAGCTGTCGAAAAATGGCTGGCAGGTGAGGGCGCTGATCAGGGATCCGGCGAGAGCGGCAATGGCGCTGGGCCAGCTGCCGGTGGAATTTCGCGTCGGGGACGTCCGTGATGCGACGGCGCTTCGGAGCTCGCTCAACGGCTGCGGCGCCGTGGTTCATCTCGCCGCGATCGCAATCGAGAAAAAGGGCGAGAGCTACACCGAGTCCAACACCGCGGCGACCGAGCGGCTCATCTCCGCCGCGAGAGCGGAGAGCGTGCAGAGAATGATCTTCATGTCCCAGAACGGCGCCGACAGCCGCTCTCCCTATCCATTTCTCCACAGCAAGGGAGTCGCGCAGGATTCGGTAAAGACGAGCGGGCTGCGCTGGACCATACTTCGTCCGTCGGTGATTTTCGGGCCGGAGGATCAGTTCGTGAACGTACTGGGCCGGCTGATCCGTCTGATGCCGAAAATCTTTCCGCTACCCGGGGGCGGGACTGCGCGCTTTCAGCCGATCGCGGTAGACGATGTGGCGCGCGTAGTGCGGCTCTCGCTCGAGAAAAAGGAAACGGTCAATCAGACCTACGAACTAGGCGGCGCGGTACCGCTCACCCTGCGCGAGATGACGGAGCGGATCCTCACGGCGATGGGTACCGACAGGAAGCTCGTGCCTGTGCCGGTGAAAGTCCTGCGCCCGATCGTCGCGCTTGCCCAGCGTCTCTTGCCGAATCCGCCGGTGACATCGAGCCTGCTCGATCTTCTCGCGCTGGACAACACCATCGCACAGAACGCGCTTACGGAACATTTCAAGGTCGTTCCGATCCCGTTCGCTGCGGACGAGCTTCAGTATCTCAGGCGGATTACGGCGAAGAGCGCGCTCAAGTCGTTGTTCGAGCGTCAGTAGCACCGCAGTCGCGACCGAACGGATCACCGGCAATCGATTGGATGTGCAGAGCGCAAACGTGGCGTCCGTCGCGGAGGGCGAAACTGCCGCATTCATGACGAAATGTTTATCAACTGCCGCTCGGGCCGGCATCTATGACGAAAGGTTTATCGCGGACCACGCGGAATAAGCGGAATACGCGGAACGCTGCGAGTGGCGGTAGAGCTCCTTTTGGCGGAGCCGGCATTATTTGTTCACTGCCGCTCGGGATGCATCAAGCGCGTCGCGGAGCTCTCTTACAAATAACAAAAAGAAGCTTCCGCGTGTTTCCGTTTACTCTGCGTGGTCCGCGATCCGCCTTCCGTCATTGTAGCCAGCTCGAGCGGCAGTATCGGTAACGCCTTCTCCAGCATCCTCTGCGGCCAACCCTCACGCTACCGCTTTTCTCGCGCCTCGGACCTGTCTCTCGCTGTTGTGAATGGCGGCGCCGAAAGCTGCGGCGGTTAGGGCGAGGATTGCCGCCCCAATCACGACGAGCCGGAAGCCAGACACGAACGCTTCATCGATAGACCGCTGAACAGCAGCTCGTTGTTGCGGCTCCATCGCCACATTCTTCAGCTCGGCGCCGGCCATCTTCGGCAACTCCTTGTCGATCTGCGTACGTACCGCTGGCGGCAGCGCAAATTGGTCGAGGCGCGGTCTGACTTCCGAGTCGAATCTCTGCGCCAACAGGACGCCGAACATCGCGATTGCGAGAAGTCCGGCGATTCGGGAAACCGTATTGTTGATGCCGGACGCGACTCCGGACCGGTGACTATCGACCGCGCCCATCACGGTCGTCGTCAGCGGCGCTACGGTAATCGTCATCCCGAGCCCGAGCAGGCAAACGGCCGGGAAAACAGTCGACCAGTAGGAACCGCTGAGTCCGCCGCGCGCGAACAGGGCAACACCGACTGCGGCGATGGCGGGACCTACGGTCAGCGGGAGCCGAGGGCCTACTCGCGCCACCAGGCCACCCGCCCATCGCGACAGTGTGAACATGATTATCGCCAGCGGCGCGAGCGCC
This sequence comes from Gemmatimonadota bacterium, assembly GCA_030774785.1. Taxonomy (GTDB): domain Bacteria; phylum Gemmatimonadota; class Gemmatimonadetes; order Gemmatimonadales; family Gemmatimonadaceae; genus UBA4720. The sequence continues at coordinate 25,695 of JALYKM010000191.1, read as the reverse complement.
GCTCCCGCCGCCGTGGCAGAGTAATGCTGGACCTGGATGAGGTCGAGCGGGAGCAGGAACAGTGCGACTCCCAGCGCCCCGTATAGCAGCAATGTCAGGACGTTTGCGAGGGTGAAAGTTCGCGAGCGGAAAAGGTCGAGCGGCATCATGGGGTTGCGGGCGCGTCGCTCCACGATCACGAGCAGCACGAGGCATATCGCACCCATCACCAGCGAGCCGATCACGAGCGGATGGCGGGGACCCAGTGGTGGCCACTCGAGCAACCCGAGCACAATTCCGCCGAGTCCGAGGACCCCGAGGAGCGCGCCACTCCAATCGACTCTCGCGCTCCGCGAAGGATCGCGGCTCTCGTCCATGAACCGAAGCGACAACACCACGACAATCGCCGCGAGCGGCACGTTCAGAAAGAACGCGGCGCGCCAGCTCACGTGCTCGATCAGCCATCCGCCCACGACAGGTCCGATCGCAGTCGTGATGGCGCTGAATCCCGACCAGGTTCCGATCGCCCGACCCCGCTCCGCATCGCTGAACGTTGCGCTGATGATAGCGAGGCTCCCGGGCACCAGAAACGCCGCGCCGATACCTTGCAGCGCTCGGGCAATTATTAGCAGGCGGGCGGATGTGGCGATGCCGCAGAGGACCGAAGCGCCCGTGAAAGACGCCACACCCAAAAGGAACACACGCTTGCGGCCGAGCTGATCGCCCATCGCTCCGCCGACGAGAATCAACGCCCCGAGGAACAGAGCGTATGCTTCGACCACCCACTGTACATCGGTGATCGTGGCGTGGAGGGCTGCCTGCAGGGCCGGCAACGCGACGTTGACGACCGTCCCGTCGATGAACGTCATGCTCGACGCGAGAATCGTCGCGACCAGGGTCCACCGGCTGGATTTGGACGCTTCTAAATCTCCCTTCGATTGAGCAGCGTGCGGGCGCCTATCGCGGCCACAGCCATCCGAACGTGCCCGCCGTAAGCAGTGCGTAGATCAGCCCATCCACCGTCGCCTTGGCGGTTGTGCTCCACCTGCGGGCGTACCAGATCGACATCTGCCAGAGCGCAACCGAGTATGCGATGAAGGCGGTGACTCCGACGAATCGGAACACGGCGAGGTATGGCGAAGCCGGGGGAAGCGCGCGCCCCGCGACGTAAGCGGCGAAGGTGCTCACTACCACGGCGTAAAGGAACCACTGCGTGAGATTTGTCTTCACCGACCATGGACCGTTGGGCAGAACTGTGACGATCATGTTCGGCCCCTGCCTCACCTTCTCGGCAAACTCCGGCGAGCGCATTTCTTCTCTGCCCGTCGGGCGAGGAATCATGTAGTCACCCGGCTGGATCGCGAGCGGTCGGAGAGCGCTTCGCACCTGGTCTTCGTTCGGCATCCGTGGATAGTCGTTCTTGTGCCAGGGCGAAGCCATATGGATGATGGAGCTCACGACGAAGACAATCACAGCTGACAGCAAAATCGGAAGCCACAGCGCGAGAATTCCTACCATGAGACCTCCTGAACGAAAACGTGCCCGGCCTAGAGCTGCCGCCGCTTCATCTGGTCCACTGCGTAATCCACGGCGCGAGCTGTAAGCGCCATGTAGGTGATGCTCGGGTTCTGGTTTGCCGTCGACGTCATGCACGCCCCGTCCGTCATGAACACATTCTGGACGTCCCACATCTGGTTGTGCGCGTTGAGCACGGAAGTCTTCGGATCACGCCCCATCCTCGCGGTTCCGGTTTCGTGAATCACCAGCCCAGGCGGGTTGTCCTCCTTGTACGGCCTGATGTTGGTCGCGCCCAGTGCCTCCAGCATTTCCGTGGCGGTCACAACCATGTCCTCTTGCATTTTCTTTTCGTTGTCGCTGTACGCGCAGTTAACGCGCAGGGCGGGAATCCCCCACGCATCCACGAGATGCCGGTCGATCTCGATGTAGTTGTCGTGACGAGGAAGCATCTCCCCGAATCCCCCCAGGTTCAGCTCCCACGGTCCGCGGTCGCCGATGAGCGACTTCTTGAACGCTGCGCCGAATCCCGGCATGTCTCCGCCTCGCTCCCAGCCGGCACGCTCCGCCCGGCCCTCGAACCCGTAACCGCGCAAAAAACCGGGATGCTTCGTCTTCACGTTCCGGAAACGCGGAACGTAGATCGCGTCGGGGCGCCTCCCGACTTCCCTGCGATCCTTCGCCCACGGCAGCGTGCCCGTCGCACCGCCATCCATGATGTGATCCATCAGGTTGTGTCCCAGCTCTCCGCTCGAGTTACCCAACCCAGTCGGAAACTCGGCCGTCGCAGAGTTGAGCAGAATGCGGGTGGATTCCAACGCCGAGGCGCAGAGGAAGATCACCCTGGCCTTGACGTCGAACATTTCCTTGGTGTTCCCATCCACGACCCGCACACCGGTGGCTTTCTTCGTTCGCGGGTCGTAAATGACGCTGTGCACGACGCTGAAGGGCCGCAGCGTCAGGTTGCCTGTTTTCTTCGCCGCAGGCAGCGTCGCGTTGATGCTGCTGAAATAAGAGAGTGTTACGCAGCCACGGTAGCAGGTCCCGCACAGATGGCACTTCTGCCTGCCAAGATGGTCCTCTGTCAGAACGGCAAGACGCGCGTTGGTGATCAGGCGCTCTCCGCCAAATTTCGTCAACAGGATGTCGCGCGACTTCTGCTCCGCTGCGTTGAGCGGCCACGGCTTCTGGAATTCGCCGTCGGGTAGATGCGCGAGCCCCTCGCGACGACCCTGGATGCCGACAAACCTCTCGACGTAACTCCACCATGGCGCCATGTCCTTGTACCGGAGCGGCCAGTCGACTGCAATGCCTTCCTTCGCATTGGCCTCGAAGTCGAGGTCGCTCCAGCGGTACACGCACCGGCCCCACATAATCGAGCGGCCGCCGACCTGGCGCCCGCGTATCCAGGAAAAGGGCTTGCCAGCGGGAGTCGAGTATGGATTGTCGAGATCGTTGACGAAGAACTTACCCGCGTATTCGTCGCACGCCCCGCACTGCCGCTGGATGGGTTGATACCGCTCGAGCCGCGTGCGATCGCCCATTCCCCTGTACCGCTTGTCATAGGGAGGAACGTGCTCCACATAATCGACTGCTGGATCGATCGGACGTCCGGCCTCGAGTACGATCGTGCGGAGTCCCTTCTCGGTGAGCTCCTTTGCCGCCCAGCCTCCCGATATTCCGGAGCCGACGACGATGGCATCGTATGTGAGCGGTGGCATCGTGTCAGACCGCCGGGGTGAAAGGCACGTTGCCTTCGTAGCCGTTGAAGAACATTCGCGTCTTCAGGATGTCCTGCTGTACGACCCGCGATGTGAAGTAACCGTATACCGTGAGCGCCTTCATCCGGACAAACGCGTGCCCGGCACCGCTCTTGTCCGCGCGCTTGACGTCGAGGGTCGTGAACAGCTCGAGCTTGCCCGCCGCCGGCATGTCGACGAATCGCTTTGTACCAAGAGCGACTGCCTGTGCATCGATATCAGCCAGTCCCGCGAGGAATGCCGCTCTTTCGTCGTCGCTTGCCCATTCGGTGAGAATGAGATCTATGAACTCCGGCACCTTCACGCTCCTCGCGCCCGGCGTGTCCGTCTCCGGAATGATCATCTCCGCGATCATCGTCACGAGCGCCTGCTGCTCACGGTTCAGCGTTCTGAACGGCACATCGCCAAGGCGGCGATGAATGCTTTCGCCGAGCTCTATCGCCGCTTCGGCTCCGCGGGGAAGGAACGGAAGCGCCAGAGCTGCGCCCAGAAACCGTACGACTTCGCGTCTTCGCATACGAGGATACGCGGGATTGGTGGCGAGTCGAACGTAGGGGGCGGACGCGCAGGCGTCAAGCAATTGCTGACGAACTAACAACAACTGACCAAGATGTCAGCTACCAGAAGTGCAGCTTTCAGGAGGCAGGCACAAGCATCACGACGTCACTGGCGTGATGCCAAGATCAGTTGCTTGCGTGCTGATCCGCCCCGGTAACGTCCCGACGTAGTCAACCTGCCTCCTGTCGGCGGCACTTCTGGCACCTGACATCTTGTTCAGTTGCAGTTCAAAGATTGATTGATCAGTCCAAGCCACCAGTCGGAGCGCTATCGCGCGGCGTGTAGTCTGACTGACTGCAAGTCGGATCGACGTCGTAGCCCAGGTAGTAGTACGCATGCCAGCGGCGCGGTGAAGCGAGAGGAACTCCGGCCCAGGCCGTTGCATGGAGTCCCTCAGTGCTCGCGCAAACCCGGAAGCGGATTGGCGGCTGTCCTGACTCGATCGCAATGGTCACCGTGTCGCCGCGCTGGACGGGCCTCTCGACTCGGCCGAGCAAGACGACCGGGATTCCGATGCGATCCGAAGTGTCGCGCGGCATGTCGGCGATGTACTGCATACTGTCCATCGGCGGCATGGGTGGGCCGGGGATACAGGGAAGCTTGGCCCGCGAGCGGATGTGTCCCACGGCGGTATGCTGTGGAAAGCCGGTGAACACAATCGTCGCCCGCGTTCCGGGCAGGAGCGTAGTGTCTTTCGCTGTGAAGCAAACGTAAGTGCCCGAGCTGTCTTCGTCGGCGACGAACATTCGGGCGCTGTAGTCGAATGGACCATCCCCCGTGAACGAGCCCTGTTCGCCCCTGCAAGCAAGAGCAACGATGCAGGCGGGCACGATCGAGTAGCGGAGCAGGGCACTCATTCTTTTGGCTTCGATCTGCTTCGCCGGCGACTCCGTAATTGAAGCCGGCGCTTGCGGCGGCGTCTTACGTTTTGCCCCTCCCAGGCATCTCTTCTCACCTCAATCGATCCGGATTCCTAGCACCGACGGATCAGCCGGCGGGTACTTGAGATCCAGCTTCTCCAGCGCATCCGCAATCGTACGCGCGACCAGCCAGTCCCTGACATCTTTGTCGTCCGCAGGAACAATGTACCAGGGCGCCCGCTTCGTGCTCGTACGGCGAATCGCCGTCTCGTAGGCTGTCGTGAAATCGTCCCATTTTGCCCTGTCCTCGAGATCTCCCACCCGGAATTTCCAGTTCTTCGTCTCATCAGTCAGCCGCTCGAGTAGCCGTCGCTTCTGCTCGTCGTGCGAGATGTGCAGCATGAACTTCAGAATGACTGTGTCGTTCTCCCACAGCATGTCCTCGAAGTCGTTGATCTGGTCGTAGCGCGCCGTCCACTCCTTCTTGGTGATCGATCCTCGCACTCTCGGCACGATCACGTCCTCGTAGTGCGAGCGGTTGAAGATCCCGATCATCCCTCGCGCCGGAACCTGAGCGTGCACCCGCCACAGGAAATCGTGGCGCTGCTCGGGCTCGGTCGGGGCCTTGAAGCCCGCGACGGTGCAGCCCTGCGGGTTCACCGCGGTAAACACCTTTCGGATCGTCCCATCCTTGCCCGCCGCGTCCCTGCCCTGCAAAACGATCAACAGGGCATATCTCCCATCAGCGTAGAAAACACGCTGCTGATCCGAGATGCGCTTGACCTGCTTTTCAGTAGCGCGCTCGAGCGCCTTTCCGGTCTTCAGCGGGCCACGCGCTGTCGCATGGGCATCGTCGAGATTGATCGGCCCCTTGGATCTAACCGGCTTGAGCTTCAACGCACGCCGGGCGATCGATCGGTAACCCTGTGATCGACGACCGTCGACGGCGATCTCTCTGAGAGGGCGGCTGCCTGGCTCGACGGAATCCCCAGCGCCGGTGCTTTGCTGCGGGAGCTCAGAGAACCAGAAGACGCGATGAGCTGCTGAAGGCGTGTCAAACAACCTTCAGTCAGAACGAAGCGACACGCATCGTGCGCGAGCGCGACCATGCCGAGGAAACCAACTAGTAGGGTCAGCGGCGCCGCGCCAAACGCGAACGCAGCGGCGCCGACCGCGCCCGCCGAGAAACCCGATGTGAAGAGCAATCCGCCGCTGCGTCGAAAAGGACCGAATTGCGGCACGAACCGAAACCGGCCATCTGTGTGGCGAATGCGCACGCTCGAGATGAGAGGCAACCGCACGCAGATGTGGTCGCCGTGGTGCACCACTACGTAGTCGAGGCGTTCCAGCTCGGTGCGAAGCAGCTCTAGATCAGAGTCGAGAGATTTCACGGGCAAGCTCCGCTACCCGCCGCTAACGGCAGCGAGTACGAGGATCGTGGCGCCGTCGCGCGCGGGCGTGCTCAGACCGTCGAGATACCGGATATTCTCGCCGTTGACGAAGACGTTCACGTGACGCCTTACGGTTCCTTGCTCGTCCATGATGCGGTCCAGTGCTCCCGGCGATTTTCTACCCAGCGCCTCCAGCGCGTCACCGACTGTCTTGCACGCCTCATCGAGCACCAGCGACGATTTCTCGTCGGTGTACGCGCAGAGTGCCTTCGGCAGCTCCACGGTTATCACGATGCCCCCACTGTTCCCGTTTTTACGCACACGATCGGCGGGAGAGCGTCCGCGATCTCAGTCCAAGTCGCGCCTTCGTCGCGCGAGCCGTACAGCTTCCCGCTTCTGGTTCCGAAATAAATTCCGGCCGAATCAAACGAATCCGCCGTGAGCGCGTCGCGCAGCACGTTCTCGTACGCACCGCTCTGCGGCAATCCCTTGGTGAGCGGCTCCCAGCTCGCGCCCGCGTTTCTCGTTCGATACACGCGCAGCTTCGCTTCTGGCGTCGCGCGAAAGATGTCTGCCTCGATCGGCACGATGTACACGGTATCCGGATCGTGTGGATGCATCTGCATCGCGAACCCGAAATCCGAAGGCACGCCGTTGGCGATGTCCTGCCAGCTGTCACCCCAATCGTCGCTTCGGTATAACCCCCAGTGATTCTGAAGGAAGAGCCGTCCGGGCCGCGCGGGGTGGTGCACGACCTTGTGCACACATTGGCCGAACTCGGGGTACTTGTCGGGCAGAAATTGAGCGCGGACACCGACATTCCGCGGTCGCCACGTCCGGCCGCCGTCATCAGAGCGGTAAACGCCACCCGTCGACATTGCTACCAGCATCCGCCGTGTGTTCTCCGGGTCGAGAATAATCGTGTGGAGGCAAAGTCCTCCGCCGCCCGGTTGCCACTGCGGCTGGTGCTCGTGGTTGAGCAACCCCTTGTTCGGCTCCCAGCTTTCTCCGCCGTCCCGCGACTCGAATAGCGCTGACGGCTCGACGCCGCAGTAGAGGACATCAGACTCCGTTGGGCGTCCGGGCGCGATCTGCCAGATCTGCGCGAGCGCGCGACCCGAGTCAGCCGGGAAGCGCACAGTCTGAGGTCCTGGCTCGCTCCATGTCGCGCCGTTGTCGTCGCTTGTTCTGAGCGTTGGTCCCCAATGCATGCTGTTAGTCGCAGCGAATGTACGAGGACGTCCCGCGGCGCGCGTGTCGTGTAGGAGGGCGTAGACGGCTTCGCCGCGGAAGTGGGGTCCTTCGATCTTCCACTTCCTGCGTGACTTGTCGGAGCGCAGCACGAAGGCGCCCTTCATCGTGCCGACGAGGAGGAGCGCCTCCTGATTTCTGGAGGAGCCCGCGCGAGCCTTTTTCGAAGGGCTGGCGCGCCGTGTTTTCGCAGCGCTGCTGCGGGTCTTTTTAAGGGTTTTGCCGCGAGTCTGTTTCGCCATTCGACCTCCGTGCCGACCACCACCGCAAGATGCGCACGGTCGAAGTCGGACGGAAGTCTGTTATCGCGCTTGAAGCCAGCATTCAATCCGGCTTCGGCCCGCGAGTCTCGGAACCGGCCGCGCGGGCAAGCAAATAATCGTGGAGTGCTGCGATCTCGCTGTCGGTGAAGTGACTGAATCTGCTGCGCGCCACTTTACTCATCAGCTTGAGCTCACGATCCCCCAGTGCCTTCCCCGTTCGCATGAGGTGCGTGAACGCATCCCGGGAGTAGCCCGCCGCGATTCGCAAGTCAGGGGCTTGATTGCCCCCGCGTAGATCGAACCCATGGCATTCCGTACAGGCGGTCCGCGCGAGATACGCGCCTCGCGCCATCGGCTCGCTGCCGCTCGGAAACGATCTCGACAGAGCCGCCGCGCGATGCGCTTCGACTGCTGCCGGTTCGAACTTTCCCAACGCAAACATGAGGCGGGGAAGCGGCCCGAGACGGACTTCGCGCGGGTGACCAGGCACCCGCGGAACGCTTCGCACATAAGCGATGATCCTTCCGAAGTCGGCGTCATCGAGCACACTGAACATACCCGAGGGCATGAGAACCACACTCCGGCCGTCGGGCCGAATTCCGTGCCGGATTATTCGCTCCAGCTCAGGGTCCGTGTACTCGCGCGCGGCAACCGTCAGATTCGGCGACACAATAAGCCCCAGCAGTGCGTTGTCCCCGAATACCTCTCCCGCGAGCTGCGCTCCATGGCACCCCGTACAGCCGCGGATGCGGGCGAGTCGCTCCCCTTCACGAATTGACGCAGAGTCGCCGGGAACAGAAACGGGGGTGCCAGGCGCATCGTAGGTTCGGCGAGCTATCCGTTCCGATACGATGTAAACCACCAGCGCGGCCACGAGGAACAACGCCACGATTCCAAGGAGCCCGTTACGCAACCAGCGGAGGGCTCGCTTCATGACGGCCCAGTCGCCGATCGCGGAAGCATGGCGGAGCAAAGTACGATAGATCGTCTGCGGACCAGTCGTCCTCCCTGGGTTTCAGCTGCGCGGTCGCTACACAGTACAGCTTTGGGGCCTTGGCGTCGAGCCGGTGCTCAGATCTCCCAGTTGGACAGCACGATCCCGCCGCTCACGGGCCTCGACTCCGGATACTCGTGCAGCGACATGCGGAGATCAGTCCACCTCACCCTCGCGCCCCGCGCCACCAGACGGCGGTACACCTCGTTGTACTGTCCCTGTACTCTGATCGCTATCCGCTTGGACGCTTTCACTCGGGCGTGCGCGCACAGCTGCGTCACTAGATGATCGAAATCCGCCTCGGTTCCGGCGACCATCTTGAGGACGCGCATCTCTTCCGTCGCGCGGCCTTCAACCAGAGGAACCGAGTGGCAAACCGCGAACGACACAACGTCGTTCCCCTTCCGTACGAACAGCGTGTCGCCCAGCTCGTGCTGCGCGGTGAGAATGATCTCGCGCGTGTAGTCGTAACCGGGTGCGAGCTGCTCGACCAGGTGCCGGCATTGTCTGAGGGCCAGCTCGCGCTCGTGCGGATTGAGCGCCGACATCGCTGTCGCCTGAAGTCCAGCGCGTGCCGCTTCCAGAGTGACTGTGACGGTGAGATGTCCCGGCGTGAAGCCGAGCGCCGAGTAGAACCCGACGTTGTCCATCGTCCGCGGCATCGTCTCCAGGCCGATCACTCTGGCACCATTTTTTTTCAGCCACTCAATCCCCGATGAGACGATCATCTTTCCGATTCCCTGCCCCTGATAGTCCGGATGTACGGCCAGCGGTCCCATCCACCCCTCGACGCCGGAGCGGTGCACCATGTTGAACGCCGCGATCCCGTCCCGCGCGTTGCGCCAGACCATCGCTCCGTCCTCGGCATCGGTGATCGCAAACTTCCACACCGCTGGATTGAGGTGTGGAACCCGCACGCCGACCATGCCGTCCTTGCGGTAGCGCTCGGTGAACGCCTCGCTGAAGACAGCGTTGAGAGAAAGGATCTCGCGGGTGCTAACCCGCTCTGGCGTCTCCGCCACCCATGCGTGCCTCCAGTTGCGGGCGAACGCCATCAGGCCCTAGCTCCCGCGCCGGCGCCGGTGCTTTCGACGTATTCTTCTCTCAGGCGTTGCCGCGCCCTCGGCGATCCGTCGGCTGCGGGCGGCTCCCGCTCTTCACCGAACCCTGCGTCCTCGTTCTCGCTCTGGGTGACGACCGAACAGCCGTGATCAGGGTCGTAGCTCACGCTGATCACTCGATCCAATCCTTCACGCACCGGCTCGATGTGCGTGATGAGAATCACCTGCTCGAACCGGTCCTGCAGTCCGCGCAGCAGCTCGACGACGTTGAAGCGTCGCGCTTCGTCGAGTGACCCGAACACTTCGTCGAGAATGAGCAGCGAGAAGTTCTGCCCGGCGCGCTCCGCGATCATCTGGGAAATGGCGAGACGCAGCACTAAGTTCGCCAGATCCTCCTCGCCTCCCGATAAAACGGGCTTCGGAATCCCGTCCTCGAGAATGACGATGTTGTATTGATCGTCGAGCTCGAGCTCGGTGTAGCGCGCGTCAGTCAGCTCACTCAGGAACGCGCTCGCCAGCTCGGACAGCTCGGGCCGCAGCTGGAAATTCAAATCGGTGCGAAGGTCCGAGAAAGCGCGATCCAGTTCCTCGTGGAGGCGGCGCTCCGATTGAAGTACGTCCAGCTCCGCCACCTTCTTCTTTAGATCCTCCGCCGCTTCCTGCGCGCCGGCCAGAGCAGCAGTCGCGCTCGATACCTGCTCCTGAGCACGGGCCGCTGCCACCTTCGATTCCTGCAGCTCCACGCGAACGCGCTCGTACTCCGCTTTCAGCTCGTTGAAATCCTTCTCGGTGAACGAGATCTGCGCCCGTCTCGTGCGGAGAGTTCCGAGCGTCGACTGAACGCGCATGACCTCCTGCGAGATGCGCGTCTGCTCGAGCCTGAGCTGCGGCTCGCGCTCGAGCATCGCCTGAAAGCGTGCGGCCTCCGCGTCCATGGGCGTCAACCGGTCCACTTCCCCGATCACCTCCGCGTGCCGCAGCGGATCGTAGCCGGGAGGAATGCGGGAGATGTCGCGCTGCATTTGCACGAGCCGCTGCTGTTTGGCCGCGATGTCGCGCACGATCGTTCCCAGCTCCTGCACCGCGAGCTGAACCTTGGCGAGCCTGCGCTCGAGCGTGCCGACCTCCTGCATCAGCACGCGCCGCTTCTCGTCCAGCTGCTGCACGTCCTCGGGCATGTGCTCGAGCTGCTCGACCCGCGCCTTGTAGTAGTTCCCATCGACGTTCACCGTCTCCATCAGCTCGTCGAGGTGCTCGACCACAGTGTGCAGACTCCGTCCCAGAGGGCGGCTGCAGGTGGGGCACTGGCCGTCTTCGCCGAGGGAGACGACGCGGTCCCGCTGCTGCTTGACCTCCGAGTACTGCTGTCGAAGCGCCTCGCGCTTCGTCTGCGCTTCCTGCCGGTCGCGCACCCACTCGGTGCGGCGCGCTTCCAGCAGTCCCTGAGCGTCCTCGAGCTCCGAGCGTTTCTTCTCCAGCTCGAGGGTAGCTTCCTCCTCGATCGCCGGAGCCCGCTCGATCTTCGAGTGGCGCTCCTCCAATCGCGCGATCTCCTCGCGCAGAGCCGCTTCCGCCTCGAGCAGCGTCTTGCGGCGGCCTTCTTCGCGATAGAGCGTGTTGAGCGCCTGGAGCTCGACGCTGAGCGCGAATAGCGGCTCGACGTTCTCGCGGAGGCTGTCGAGCTGGGAGCGCGCTACCCGCACACCTTCCAGCTCGCGGGTGATCCGCTCGGCGTCGCGATGCAGCGCCGCCTCCTTTTCTTCCGCGACGGTGATCTGTGTGAGGAGCTGGGCCGATTGTTCGCGCTGCCGCTGGACCATCTCCCAGCGCGGCTCTACGGCCATCATCTCCCGCTGGCGAACCGCTCCGCGATGCGCCGCCTGATGCGCGCGCGCTTCGGCTTCCTCCTTGCGCGACGCCGCTTCCGCCAGAGAGCGCAGGACCGCTTCCGGATCGGGCATACCGCGCTGCATGCCGTCAATCGCCGCTCTCACCCGATTCCGTTTGTCGCGGGTCAGCTCCTGCGCAATGCGCAGCTTCTCGTACCCGAGGACGCGCGACAGGAATTGTCCGCGCTTGGCCGGCGTCATCGCCGCCATGACGCTCAGCTCTTTCTGCCCGGTGAAGTAGGTGTGGAAGAACTCCGACAGCGACATTCCAAGCCGCCGTTGCAGAAGCTCGGTGACTCCGGAGATCGAATTCGCGATCGGGGTGTCGGCTCCGTCGAGATACAGCTCGGCGCTGGTGAGGCCGCGGACGACGCGGTAGCGGTGCGAGCCAAGCTCGAAGTCGAGCTCGACTTCCACCGGAGCGCGCGCTCCTGCCCCAATGAAGCGTATCGAATCGCGGTTGCCACGAATCGCCGGCACCCCGTACAGTGCCCACGCGATCGCTTCCAGGATCGTCGTCTTGCCGGCCCCGTTCGGGCCGATGATTCCGGTGAGACCACCCTCGAAGCTGATCTCGGTCCGCGCGTGCTGGCGGAAATTGGTGAGCCCGAGACTATGGAGCCTCACGCGCTCGCTTCCTCGACGGTCGGCCCCGCAACCAGGTCCGCTTCGCGGAGGTAGTGAAGTCCGAGCTCGACGAGAGCTTCGCGATCGATGTTATCGGTGAGAAGGCGCGAGCGCAGCTTGTCGCGCACGGTGTCGGCCAGAGATGTGCGGCGCCCGGGCGCGGCCTGGCCTTTCTCCGGACGGACTATCTCGGGCCGCCGCGTATCGAGATGGAAGTTGAGTGCCCTCCGCTTGTACTCGCGCAGCGCCTTGTGGTCGAGATCGCGCAGGATGTGGCGCGGGATGTCGCGAACGACGAGCCGCACGATTTTCTCCTCGATGCCGCCCTCGCAGTTGTCGAGCGCGTCGCGAATCGCTTCGTCGAGCGAAGCGGGGGAGAGACCGGCGCCGGACAGTGGACTGAGATCAACCCACGGGCGCGAGGGCGGCAGCGAGTGGAACTTGTGCGTCTTCTTCGCCAGATCGTGCTCGATGATTCCCTTCCCCTCGATCCCCATTTCCCGCTCTTCCGCCAGCTCTCCCCACGGATTGGTGCTCGTGTAGTCGAGCGATCCGGAGTAGAACGCGTTGGGCGCGACCGACCGATAGACGTGATAGTGTCCGAGCGCCACGTAATCCCACTTTTCCGCTCCCAGCTCTTTCCGGGTGATCTCCATCGGCGAGCGATCGAGCTCGCGCCCATACTTTGGCAGGACGCCTTCGATCTCGCCGTGCAGAAGCAGAATGTTGTACTTGGAAGTGGGATCGGGCTCGAGCGACGGCTTCTTTCCCGGCATGTCGGGAACCGCAAGAATCGTCAGATCGCGCTCCGCGACGCGGATCTGCTGCGCGTCGCCATCGACCACCGTGATCCCGAGCGGCTTGAACAGGCGCAGAATGCAACCCGTTTCCGCGGTGCGCGGAGTATCGTGATTTCCCGCGACCATCACGACGGTGGTGTCGGGGAGCATCTCCATCAGCCGCGAGAATTGGAGAAATGCGTGCAGTATCGCGGGATTCGTGGGACGAACGGTGTGAAACACGTCGCCGGCGATGAGGACGAGATCAGGCCGCAGCTCGATCACCGTATCGATCACCCGCCGCAGCGACGCCGCGACATCCGCCTCACGCTGGTTGATGCCCATGGGAGTCTGTCGCTGGTACTGTCTGAAGCCGAGGTGTATGTCCGAGAGGTGAACCAGTCTCATCGTGCCCGCATCGCCCTTATCCACTGAGTGATTTTCGTGCGCACCTGCATTGGCGCCCGCTCCGCCTCGCCCTTCCTGGACGGAGTCGCGGCGATCGTCGACCGCACGATGATGCTGCTCTTCGAGTCAGTAATCCAGCCGAGCCGGCGGTCGATCTGGATCGTGCCCGTCAGCTGGCCCGACGTTCCGTATCCGGGTCCCGCCGGAGCAGCGCTCGGGGTGTTTATCCGCGAAATCGTCCCCCGCATGGAGATATAAGCGATATCGCCATTTCTCCCCAGCGAATCGAGCTGGAACGTCGCGCGAACCGATCCCACCGCGCCTGGCTCACTGCTCAGTGGTATCTGCATCTCGCGCGTCCACTTGTCCCCGACGGAGACCGAGGTCCGCGGTAGGACCGCCGGCATCTCACCGAAGATGTGGCGAAGCTCGCTGTTCGGATCGCCGTCGTCGACGAGCTCCATGGCTCCATCCGTGGACACCCTCAGCCACACTTTCCTCCCCTGCATCGCTCTGCGCCTGAGATCCGCGAGCGAAGCGGCCGAGGCGGGATTCATCGCCACCGAATCGGTGATTGTCTGCATCAGCGTGCCGTTCGATGTCCACTGCTGCGCAATCGCACGAGTGAACACTTCGATCGATGACGACATCGATCTGGTCGAATCCGTTCGCGCACCACGAGTCGTGCCCGTCATCTCGACGGTCTGTGAGAGATGCATGCGCAGCGTGTCGCCGATGTGTGGGCGAATCTGGAGCATTACAGACTGACCGTGCGCTGCATTCGCCAAAAACACCAAAGCGAGAAGATTTTTCCTAAAATCCATACGGATCGTTTTCGGGAACCGAGCGAATGCTTCCCGCCATCGGACGCGGCGCTGCTTGGGCCGGAATGATCTTCCGGAATTGGGAGATGAAGTAGGCCTTCACGTTCTCCGGCCGCGCGAGCAGCGTCGCGTTGCGCGCCCGGATCACCTCTTCCTCGGTATAGAGCGCTGTGATCTCCTGAACCCACGGCAGTGTGATGGTGGAATCGAGCGGCCGGAGGGCGCGCAGAATCGCGGCCTCCAACGAGACCTCGCTGGACTGCGGATAGCGCTCCGCCCCTTCGCGCCCCTGCATCACGGACGGGCGGGGGAAGCGCACGAAAATCGGCTGCGTGAAATGTGGATGGCGAATCATCAACTGCCCCTTCTCCAACGTCGCGAGTTTGGTTCTCGTCGCCGGGCTCAGCACCGCGTAGCCGGGAGTCGAGAGCTCGTCGGGATCCATCCTGCCGAATAATCCGGTTCCCGAGTTTCCCACGACCCGGCGATGCACCTGCGAGCGGAACTGCTGCGCACCGAAGAGGACGAGGCCGAGATAGCGTCCCCGCTCAGCGATGTCGAGCAGCATCTTCCTGACGTAGGTATCGGCTCCATCACCGGGCGCATACTTGTTCAGCTCGTCGACGAACACGACGAGATGCTTGACGCCCAGGTCCCGCCTCTCCAGGTGCTCACGAAGCTTCGAGACAATGCGAGCGAAGATGAGATCCTGCGCATCTTCCTCTAGGTTGGCGACATCGACTACGTACACCGTCCGGTCGGCAAAGCTCCCGAACGGGAGATCGCTCACGGCGCTAGAATCGGTGACGAGTCCCGCGCACCGCGTGGAGATGTTCGACAGGCGGTTCCGGACCTTGCGGATCGTCGCCACGTGGTGGGTCCGCCAGCTCTCTCCGTCCTTCTTCTCCATGCCCTGGAGGACATCGCGGAACCAGCCATCGAGGTCGGCAAATGATTGAACTCTGTGCTTCTTACTCAAGAGGGGATCGGAGAACTCTTTGTCGACGACGTTCTCCGTGATGAAGTCGATAAGCGCATCGGCTTTGGCGTCGACGTCATCCTTGTTGAGCAGGACCTCCGCGAACTGGAGCACCTCTCGCAGCCCCCAGGTGAGGGGCGTGACGTTGTGGAGCAGCGCCTCGTTGTTGCGGAAAGTGTTGAGGGCGAGCCCCTTTGCCGTGTACGGGGCGAAATACCGGACGCTCTCGAACGGCTTGGGCTCGACGCCAAGCTTCTCGTACAGAGCCTCATCGGTTTTTTCGACCTTTCCAGGCTGATCGAGATAGCAGAGGTCCGGTCCCTTGACGTTGAAGCAGACCGCCGCGATCGAGCCCTTCTCATCCGGAAAGTGCTTGAATAGCGACGCGAGCAGCCACTCGACCGCGCTCGTTTTGGTGGCGAGACCGGATACGCCGGTGATGTTGAGGTGCGCGGCCTCGGGTCCAAGCAGAAAGTCCGCGTCCAGGTAGATCACCGCGTCCGTCCCGCCAGCCCGGTAAACGCCGACCGGAATTCCGGTGTTCGCGCCGTCGCGGAGATAGCTGTCCATGCGGAGCGCGACCTGCACGTCCGCTTCTTCGGCGAGAAAGACCTGTCCCATCGGTACCGGCTGCAGCGGCTCCTCGGGGATCTGTCTGAGCACCGCCGCCGTGTAGAGACGGATTTCAGCGCGTTCCGTGGATGCGAAGCCCGCCGTGGTCGGTGATCCATCGTGCCCGAGCACGTCGTGCATCGGCGACTGCAGATCGGTGTAGCTGAACCCCTCGACCACGATTCCATAGATGTGAGGGATGTGGCCATCGATTGGCTGCGCGCCATCGACGCGCACAATCGTCCCGATGCCTACCGGCGAGTCAATCGCGGTCCAGAAGTGAAACTCGTGGGGGGTGTTCGGCCTTCTTTCCGTCGCGACGACGCGGCCCAGCGCTTCGCTCATGAAATCGCTCTCAGAAATTCCTCACAGTCGCGCACGCCGTACGCCAGCTTGTCCCACCTTCCATCAGGCAGTGAAAGCGGAGTTGTCTCCGCCATCACCCATGTCGAGATCTCATCCGCTCTCTCTGCGGGCCGGTCGGACTCTGCGACTTCGACTCTCACCAGTCCCCACATCGCATCATGGCCTTTGGCCTCGCGGAGGCGCAGGTACCAGCTCATCACCGAGCTGCGCGACCGCGGCGAAACGCGGAACACAGAGGACCGCTCTCCCTTCTCGAGCCCGAGCACGATGCGAAGCGCATCTCCCTCGACGTAAAGCGTGCGATGGCTCTTGATCACGCCCACAGCGCAGGATGACGACGCGACTCGGGCGCTGCGGCTGATGCCGCCATCGATGAAGAGCGGCGCCTCGCCGCGCGCGCACCAGGCTTCAGCGAGCTCGTCCTCTAGCCGCTCGCGCTCCTGATCTACGGCGCGAATCGCGCGCTCGAGGAGTACGGCGGGATGCTGACTGGGATAGTCGCCGTTCTTGTCCGCGCTCGACGTATCAACAATCTGCCACTGCAGCCCCGAGACGCCGGGACTCGATCCCCGCAAGTCTGCCAGCGCCGGCAGATACCTGAGAGGCAGAAATATCCGCCGCTCGACGCGGGGCGGCTGGTGTCCCCACGTGATCAGGCGCCGATTGACCCGAACACGAACGGCCGCTGATACGGTTCCGAAAACAATCGGCATGCCGTAGTGGTGCGCGACGACCTGAACTTTCTGCGCGCCATCGAGGAACGCACCAAACTCCGAGCTGGTTTGCCGCGACGGGCTCGGAATATTGATCGCCCGCAGCGAGCTTCCCTCGACGATCTTCGCCGATCTCAGAACGGGCGGGTCGCTCGGCGTCATTGGCTCGACGGAACCAGCGCCCTCCACCGCGCTCATCCCGGGGAGACGCTCCATGAGCGAACGGAGCGCAGCCCGGCTCGGCGCGTCCGGACCGGAGTTGCTTACCAGCATCGAGCTCTACTCCAGCCCGATGTCCCACGCCTGCTCGAGATCCTTTTTCGAGTAGGCGCGGAATGCGGTCAGAGTATGGGTGGACTTGATTCCCGGAACGACGGTCACTTCCTCGGTCACGATGCGCGCGATCGCCTCGTGCTCGGCGACCTCCACCATTGCCACCAGATCCCACTCGCCGGACACCGAATAGACCTGCGACACACCATCAATGCCCGCCAGCTTGGTTGCGCACTCAGCGATTCGCTGCGGCTCGGCCTTGATCAGTACGATGGCGGTAATCATGGGTGCCTCAATGCTGCTATCTTTGGTGAGCGGCGTTGCCGCGCGGCCGCGAGGCGGCAGGACATATAACGATACCGGCGGGGCGGATACTGCGCCACGTTGCAAAATAGAGGATTGGGATGCCGGAATTGGAGGAAGTCGGAGAGCGCGCGACCGGACAGGTCTCTCGCAGTCAGAACTTGGTCTATACCCTTCCGCACACCACCGAGTCGGTTGCGGAATTTCTGACTCCGGCCCTGGCTCGCATCGATCCATCCGCGGGCGGTACCCAGGTCGTAGTCGTCACTCGCGATGCGGAGACCGCACTCACCATCTCGGAGACGATCCTCCGCCTTTCAGGGTCGGCGGGAATCGAAGTGGTCCCCGTGACGAGCGCAGCTCGCGCGGGACGAATCTTCAGAAGCCGCCCGGTCCTGGCGGTTGCAGGCACCGCGTCCGAGCTCGGCGCTCTGGTTCGCTCCTCCCTCCTCAAGCTGGATACGGTTCGCACAGTGGTGCTTGCTTGGGTCGACGATATCCTCGACGACGGGCCGGAGTCTGTCGCCGCTCTGGAGGCGCTGCTCGGCGAGCTTGGTGATGCCGGACGCGTCATCGTCGCCCGAAAGGTGGCGCCAGTTGTCGAAAACCTGGTCGAGCGCTATGCGCGACGCGCCAGGCGCGTAGGACTCGCTGAAACAGAAGCGCCCCGGATGCCTGAGAACTACGAGCTTCCGATCATCCGGCACGTCACCGTAGCGGGTAGCGCGCGGGGCGGCGCTCTCCGGAGGGTGCTCGACGACCTCGATCCGCCATCGGCGGTCATCGTCGCTCGCGACGAAGCCGCGGTTGCTGACGCTACCCGCACGATCAGGACTCTCGGCTACCACGAAGATGACGCGACGGTCCGCGTGACGCCCAACGACTTCAAGGAAGCCGCGCACACCGTGATTTTCTATCAGCCGCCCGTAACGCCGGCGGAGCTGCAGCGAATCGCGCAGGCGAAGCCGGTGCAGGTGGTGGTACTCGCTCAGCCCGGCGAGGTCGCGTCGCTGAGAGAGCTGGCGAGTGGACGACTCGCACCGATGAATCTTCATGGTCCGGAGCGCCGCGCCCACCACCGCGAGGAGGCTGTCCGTCAGGAGCTGCGAGCGGTGCTCGCACACGGAGTTCCGGCGCGGGAGATCATTTCGCTGGAGCCGCTGCTCGAGGAGTTTGACGCGGCCGAGGTGGCTGCCGCCGCGCTCCATGTGCTGGAGCGCGAGAGAGCGCAGCGACGCATGGCCGAGGCGAGCAAGCCACCCGCTGCTCGCGCAAGGCCGTCGGATGGAGACCGTCCCCGCGCCGCGGACGGCGGGATGACTCGGCTCTTCATGACGGTCGGCACGCGCGACGGCGTGAAGGCTGGAGATCTGATGGGGGCTATTGCGGGCGAAGGCGGAATTCCCGGGGATCACGTCGGCAAGATCGACCTGCGTGAGAGTCATGCGCTCGTGGAAGTGGCCGAAGGCGACGCGGCGGGCGTTATCGCACGTGTGAACGGCGCCATGATTCGCGGCCGACGCGTCGTCGTCCGCGCCGAGCGGGATCGAGAGGAGCGTGAGCGCTCGGCAGGAGCGAGAGGAGATCGCCCGGACCGTGGCGGGCGCGGAGACAGAGGCGCTCCTCCTCGGGGACGTCCGGGCGCTCCGCGCCGCGGTGCGCCACCTGACAGATCGCCTCGTGGAGGTCCTCGCAGAGGTCGCGACCGCTCGTGAGCGGGCCGAGCGGACCCTTCCACCAGACGGGTGGATGGGTGGAAGTCATTGCTGGCGTTATGTTCAGCGGCAAGAGCGAGGAGCTGATACGGCGGGTGCGGCGCGCGATCATCGGGCGCAAGCGGGTGCAGGTCTTCAAGTCCCACCTCGACGCCCGGTATGCTGGTATCTACTCGATCTCCAGCCACGATGGCCGCACCGTCGAGGCCATCCCCGCCGACTCGGCCGCCCAGATCGGGCAGCAGATCGATCCCATGGCCCACGTAATCGCGATCGACGAGGCGCAATTCATGGATGGTGGAATCGTCCCACTCGTGACGTCGCTGGCGGGCCGGGGCCGACGGGTGATCGTGGCGGGCACCGACACGGATTTCCGCGGGGAGCCATTTGGCGCGATGCCGGAACTAATGGCTATTGCCGAGGTCGTCGACAAGCTGCACGCGATTTGCGTTCTATGCGGAGGGCCAGCCAGTCGGAACCAGAGACTGATTGGCGGTCGCCCGGCCCCATACAACTCTCCGCAGATCATGGTCGGCGGGACTGAATCCTACGAGGCGCGATGCAGAATGTGTCACACGGTACCAGCGGGCGACGCAGCTCAGGTCCCACTCCTCTAACCTCTACAGGAGCACCGGTTTGCTCCAAGCAGCTGTTTATCAGTGACAGGTGTAGCAGAACTTCCTATCTTGGCGATGCTCGCCGGCTTGGAAGTCCACTTCAATCCATTGTCAGATGATCCTCATCGGACTGACAGGAAACATCGCAAGCGGAAAATCAGAAGTAGCGAAGATGCTGGCCGATCGTGGCGCCACTCTCATCGACGCGGACGTGCTCGCGCGTGAAGCCGTACGCCCGGAGACCCAGGCGCTCAGGGACATCGTCAAGCGCTGGGGCAAGGACGTTCTCGAGCAGGATGGAAGCCTCGACCGAAAAGCTCTTCGTGAGATTGTATTCGCTGATCAAAGCGAGCTCGACGCTCTGAACAGGATCGTCCACCCGGGTGTCACCCGGCTGCGCGATCGCGAGATCGCCCTCGCCAGAGAGCGCGGCGATCCGATCGTCGTCTGCGTGATTCCGCTGCTCTTCGAGAGGAACCTTGTCGATGAGTTCGACGCGATTGTTCTCGTGGATGCTCCGCGGCCTATCCGGCTGGAGCGTCTGGTAACGACTCGAGGTCTCGAAGAGACGGACGCGATGAACATGATCGCCGCGCAAATGCCCGCCGACCTCAAGCGCGCGCGGGCGGATTACGTGATCGAGAATACTGGATCACTCGACGATCTTGAGCGCGATGTCGATGCGCTATGGAGCTCCCTTCAGCGCAATGAGGTAGGGACAGGGAGCCGTGTCCGCTCCAATGCGGTAGGGACGGAGAGCGATGGCCGCGCTATCGAGAGCCAGGTCAGCTTTTCTTGACTCTCTTTTGGGACGCCGATAGACTTCGCGCCCGGCGATCCCCGCACGCATCACTACAGCGGAGCACAAGTGGCGAACACTCCGAACGATCTCCAGTACACGGAAGAGCACGAGTACGTCCGCAACGGCAAGGACGGCACCGCCGAGGTCGGAATCACCGACTACGCGCAGGGTGAGCTAGGCGACATCGTGTACATCGAGCTGCCGAAAGTCGGGACCAAGTTCGGCAAGCACGATGTGTTCGGAACGATCGAAGCAGTGAAGGCGGTTTCGGAGCTGTTTGCTCCTATCGCTGGCGAGGTCATCGCCATCAATGAGCGCCTCGACAAGGAGCCGGCGCTCGTGAACACCGATCCCTACGGCGCCGGCTGGATGATCAAGGTGAAGCCCAGCAATCCGTCAGAGCTCGACGCGCTCATGGGGTCGGACGCTTACACGAAGCACATCGGGTAGTAGCAGGGCTGGCTCCCGCGCTACCCTAGGCGAATAGGTACTACTAACTACAACTGAAGACTACCTGCGGGGAGCTATCGGCGGGCCGGCCGGTGGCCGCGGGCTGCGTCTAGATGCATTCGAGACTAGCCCGTAACCATTAGCCGGCCCGCTCACAGCCAGCGGCAGGTAGTCTTCAGTTGCAGTTGATTCACCTTCGGCTACCACCGCGCCTTACCAGGGTATCTGCGGCGACCGGTAGTAGTTGACGCCCAGCAAGTTCCACCGCGGTGCGTGCGTCGCGAGTCGCCCGCGAAAGCTTTCCCAATCCCTCAGACGCTGCGGAGTCCATCCGACTTCCGCGACCGCTGGAAGTCGCGGCATCACCAGGTATTCGGCGGCCGTGATGTTCCTGACGGTTTCGCTCCAGAGCGGAGCCTCGACACCAATGATGCTGGTCTCGTTCACCCCGACCATGTAGAGGGCGGGATCCCAGTCGTAGGCGTCCCGCACCTCGATGAATGCGGCCCAGCTGAGTCCCAGCTCCGTCGTCGGCGTGTACTTCATGTCGAGATACACTTTTTTGCCGGGCGACATGATCAGCTTGGCGCCGTATTGCAGCGCCGCTGTCGCCGAATCGCTCTTCCATTGCTGTGCCAGCGTGCCGGGATCGAGTTTCGCCTTCGTGATCTCTTCCCACCCGATCATCTTCTTACCGTGACGGTTGACGATCGTCTGCACCCGCTCGATGAAGCGAACGTACTGCTCGTGCGTCAGCGCCTGTACCTCATCCCCTCCGATGTGGAAATAGGGGCCCGGCGTTATCGCGCTGATCTCGCGAATGATGTCTTCCACTAGCGCGTAGGTCTCTTCCTTATCGACGCAGAGCGCGCTCCAGCCGACGTCGGTCTCTGTGTAGAGCTGCGTTGGCCGGACGCTACAGCTCACTTCGGGATAGGCAACGAGCGCGGCGTTGGTGTGCGCCGGCATGTCGATTTCCGGGACGACCGTGATGTAGCGCTCCTGCGCGTACCTCACGATCGTCTGGTAATCCTGCTGCGTATAGAATCCCCCGAGCCCACCACCCACCTGAGTGCTTCCGCCAATGCTTGCCAGCTTGGGGCGCGAGTTGATCACGATGCGCCATCCCTGATCGTCCGACAGGTGGAGGTGCAGCACGTTGAGCTTGTAGAGCGCGAGCAGATCGATGTATTGCTGCACTTCCCTGACGGTGAAGAAGTGACGAGCGACGTCGAGCATCGCTCCGCGCCACGCAAAACGCGGCTGGTCTACGATCGAGAGCGGCGGAATCGTCCACACGGCGCGGGACACGCCCATGTGCGACTCGACGTCGGATGGCAAAAGCTGTCTGAGCGTCTGCACGCCGCGGAACAGTCCGGCCGGCCGGTTGGCGACCAGCGTCACGGAATTGGTGGATGTGGTCAGCTCGTACCCTTCTTCTCCTAGCGATCCGCGATCGGCCGCAAGACGCAAATGAATGTTGCCCGCTCCTGTATCGGCAGGCGATGATGATACCGCCAGCGGAAACCCGGTTGCGGGACGGAGAAGTGTTGCGAGCGTTTGCGCAATCGCCGTCACTTCTGCGCTGGTTCCATCAACAACGATGTTGGCCGTCCGCAGCAGATCGAACGGCGCGCCGGGCCTGATGGTGAGCGATGCGGGTGCGGGAATAATCTGCGGTCCGGCAATGGCGGGCCGCGGCGTTGTTGTTGGAGATGGTACCGCTGTGCAGGCTGCCAGCAAGAGCGTAGCAGAGAGAAATACCGAGCGCGACATGTCGTTCTCCGGTCTGGTTCGCCTGAATCAGTTACGGCGATCCGCTCAATATGTGAGCACCGGATTCCCGGCGATAGAACCCACGGAGAGGCCGCGGGTTACCTCGCTGGCATAAATGACGAAAGGTTCGCCGCGGAATACGCCAAGTTGAGCGGAACACGCGGATGGGAAATTGTGATCAGTGCACGGAATCGGTGATAGTGGTAGTCCGCCTGCACGACGGCTCAGTTCGGCAGGCTGCGAACTATCTGCGAGCAACGCACCTCGAACTTGGCTTGCTCCTCCATTTTGGGCCTCAACCAAAATTCTATCGCGTGATCTGCAGCAACAAGGTTTCGCCTAGTCCAAAGCCCCAGTCCGCGTGTTCCGCTTCGTCCGCGTGATCCGCGTGCCCCTTCGGCCGTTGTAGCCAGTCGCTAACTTGTTCCGGCTTCAGCCTCGGCGTAAGAATCAGTCGGCAAGCACGAGCAAATGAGGTTTCTGTCACCGTACGCACTTTCGACGCGCGCCACCGCGGGCCAGAATTTGAAGTCGCGGGTCCAGGGTGCCGGAAACGCAGCGCGCTCACGCGTGTAAGGGTGCGTCCACGCCGACGCCGTGACTCTGCTCATTGGATGCGGCGAGTTTTTGAGCACGTTGTCCTGCCTGTCCGCTTCGCCCGACTCGATCTCCCTGATCTCGTCCCGGATCGAGATCATGGCGTCGCAGAACCGGTCGAGCTCGTCCTTCGGCTCGCTCTCCGTCGGCTCGATCATGAGCGTTCCCGGAACAGGAAACGAGACCGTCGGCGCGTGAAAGCCGTAATCCATCAGTCGCTTGGCGATGTCTTCGACATCGACCCCGCTCGACTGCTTCACCACTCGCGTATCGACGATGCATTCGTGCGCGACAGTTCCATGGGCCCCCTTGTACAGGACCGGGAAATGCGGCTCCAGCCGCTTCGCGATGTAGTTGGCGTTGAGGATCGCGATCTTGCTCGCGTACTCGAGTCCCTCTCCGCCCATGAGCCGGATATACGCGTAGGAGATCGGCAGAATGCTCGCGCTTCCCCACGGAGCCGCTGAGACGGCACCAACCTTATGCCGGCCATGCAGCTTCACCACCGGATGACCCGGAAGGAATGAAACGAGATGCTTCGCGACCCCGATCGGCCCCATCCCCGGCCCGCCACCCCCGTGAGGGATACAGAATGTCTTGTGAAGATTGAGATGGCACACATCGGCGCCGATGTCCGCCGGCCGACATAGGCCGACCATCGCGTTCATGTTCGCCCCATCCATATAGACCTGGCCGCCGTACTTGTGGACGACGTCAGAGATCTCGACGATCGACTCCTCGAACACTCCGTGGGTCGACGGATAAGTGACCATCAGCGCGGCGAGGTTCAACGCATGGTCCTCTGCCTTCGCGCGCAGATCGGCGACATCGATGTTGCCGCGCTCGTCGGTCTTGACGACCACGACTTTCATTCCAGCCATGACCGCGCTCGCCGGGTTCGTCCCGTGCGCGGACTGCGGAATGAGACAGACATTGCGATGCCCTTCACCGCGCGACCCATGATACGCCTCGATTACCAGCAGGCCCGCATATTCCCCCTGTGATCCTGCATTCGGCTGCAGCGATACGGCCGAGAATCCGGTAATCTCCGCCAGCGCGCTTTCGAGCTCGTCGAACAGGAGCTGATAACCAGCGGTCTGCTCCAGCGGTGCGAACGGATGGATCTTGGCGAATCCCGGCCAGGTGATCGGCATCATCTCCGCCGTCGCATTCAGCTTCATGGTGCAGGAGCCAAGCGGAATCATGGAATGAACGAGCGACAGATCGCGCGACTGAAGCTTGTTCATGTAGCGGAGCATCTCCGTCTCCGCGTGGTGCCTGTTGAATACCGGATGCGTGAGAAAAGGAGTCGTCCGGTTGAAGCGCTCGTCGTACCGGGTATCCGTTCCGGCCAGCACATCTTCCAGGTCGAACTCGGGATTCTTCCCCCCGTTGAACGACGCCAGAAGATTGGCGACGTCGTTGTTCGTGACCGTCTCGTCCAGCGCGATGACGACGCTCCTGTCCTCCATTGCGCGGAGATTGATGCGGCGCCGCCGCGCTTCGGCCACGATCACCTGGGCGTTCCTTTTTCCGAGCTCAACGCGGATCGTGTCGAAGTAGTCTTCGTTCAAGATCGTGTACCCTAGCCGGCGCAATCCATCGGCGAGAGCCGTCGCGAAGCCGTGTACTCTCCGCGCGATGCGCGTGAGTCCCTGCGGACCGTGATAGACGGCGTACATGCCGGCCACTACCGCGAGCAGCACCTGCGCCGTGCACACGTTGCTCGTCGCCTTCTCCCGGCGAATGTGCTGCTCTCTGGTCTGGAGCGCCATCCGCAGCGCCGGCTTGCCGTCGGCATCACGCGACACGCCGATGATCCGTCCCGGGATGTGCCGCTTGAACTCGTCCCTGGTCGCGAAGTACGCCGCGTGCGGCCCGCCGTACCCGAGCGGAACCCCGAAGCGCTGGGTGTTGCCAACGACGATGTCCGCGCCCCACTCGCCTGGCGGAGTCAGCAGTACAAGACTGAGCAGATCGGCCGCAACGGTAACGAGCGCGTCGGCGGCGTGCAGCTGCTCCACCGTGTTCGTGTAGTCGATCACGCCGCCATCGGTCGCCGGATACTGCACGAGAGCCCCGAAGACATCGGGGCCGATCTTGAAATCGTCGTAGCTCGACACCCGAACCTCGATGCCGCGCACACTGGCACGGGTCTTCACTACATCGATGGTCTGCGGATGGCATTCCGATGCCACGAGAAAGGCTTCCTTGCCGGGCTTGCCTTTGAGAGCGTAGCTCATCGTCATCGCTTCGGCCGCGGCAGTCGCCTCGTCGAGGAGAGATGCGTTCGCGATCTCGACGCCGGTCAGGTCGATGACAACCGTCTGGTA
>JALYKM010000190.1 GCA_030774785.1 Gemmatimonadota bacterium | reverse complement strand
CGCAATATCCGGAGATGCTCAGATCATCCGGCACCGAAGGGCAGGTCATCGCGCAATTCGTTGTCAATGAGAAGGGCCGCGCTGACCGCGAGACCTTCCGCGTGGTGTCGTCGACGCACCCGCTCTTCACCGGTGCGGTCAATCGAGCCCTGCCGCAGATGCGGTTCAAGCCAGCAATGATTGGCGGGAAACCGGTGTCACAACTGGTTCAGCAGCTCTTTGTCTTCAAGCTCGATAGATAACCGAACTGGCGATTGATACAGCGTGTACCCGCGTAGCATTCCACACGATCCGCAGCGCTTGACAATCCATAAGCATCGGCTTATTTGTAATGCATGCAGAGCGCGGTCGTGGCCGAAAACAAGATCTTCCAAGCGCTGGTGGACCCCAGCCGCCGAGCGATCTTCGTGTCGCTCACGCGCGGCGAAGCGGCGGTGAAGGATCTCACGGCGCGCTTCGACATCTCGCAGCCAGCTGTCTCGCAGCACCTCGCCACTTTGAAGGACGCCGGTCTGGTCAACGGCCGGCGCCAGGGGCGGTGTGTCTACTACCGGGTGGAGCCGCGCGGGATGAAGCCGCTGATCGACTGGCTCGCGCATTACCGCGCCTTTTGGACGGAGCACGTCGATCGCCTCGAGCGACTGCTGAAGAAAATCGACCAATGACTCCCACCGACACGACCGCCCGATCGCAAACTGAATCCATTTCGTTCGAGTTCGATCTGGATCACTTGCCGGAGAAGGTGTGGCGCGCGCTCACCGACCCCGTACTACTCGCGGAGTGGCTCCTGCCGGTCGTCGATCTCAAGCTCAAGCCGGGGTTGGCGTTCGCGTTCAAGACGCAGACTTATCCCGGTTGGGACGGCACCGTGAATTGCCGGTTCCTCGAAATCGAAGCGCAGAGGAAGCTCAGCTACACGTGGGTCGTCGGCGACATGCTGGAGACCGTAGTGACGTTCACGCTCACGCCCACGGCGTCGGGCACGCGCCTGTCCCTCGTGCAGTCAGGCTTCAGGCCGGACCAGAAGAAAAACTTCGGCGGCGCGCGCTATGGCTGGAAGATGATGGGCGGCAAGCTCGTCGACCTGCTCGCGAGGATCCCATGAACTGGAACCACTGGATTCGGCAGATTCACCGCTGGCTGTCCATTGCCTTTACGTTGACCGTCATCGCCAACTTCGTTGCAATGACGCAGGGGCAACCTCCCGCCTGGGTTACCTACTCGCCACTGCTCCCCCTCGCCTTGCTCCTGTTCACCGGTTTGTTACTTGTTCGTGCTGTCGCATGCCACCAGGTGGCGCAGCGAGCGACGGGCATCACTGCAATCTGGAGAATAAACCGTGGCGTCGAAACCAAAGACGGGTGGCAAATCCAAGCCGAAGCCGAAGGCCGCGGGGGACTGGCGCGCGGAGACCCTGGCGCGAATGCGCGCGCTGATCCTGGAGGCCGATCCCGGGATGACGGAGGAGCGGAAATGGAAAAAGCCATCGAATGCGATGGCAGGGGTTCCGGTCTGGTCGCACAACGGGATCGTCTGCACCGGGGAGACGTACACGAACGTCGTGAAGCTCACGTTCGCACGGGGAGCCAGCATCGCGGACCCATCGCGCCTTTTCAATTCCAGCCTCGAAGGCAACACGCGAAGGGCGATCGACATCCACGAAGGCGAGAAAGTCGACGCACGCGCGTTCAAAACACTCGTGAAGGGCGCGGTGGCGGAGAATAGCGCGTCGGCTAAGAAACGGTGACAGGCAAGCGTCCGACAACGATCGCCGAGTATATCCGGGCTGCCCCACGGGAGGGCCAGCCGCATTTGCGCCGGCTGTACGCGATCCTCAAGAGCGTCGCGCCGGAGGCCGAGGAGGCGATCAAGTGGGGAACCCCCGAGCGCGTTCGCCGCTCAAGCGCACCCCGTTAGGTGGCACCACTCCAATCCCATTTATCATCCACATTACAATGCCACACGCCAGTGCACGCGTTCGTTCGCCGTACCGGATGGCCGGCGCAGGGGCACTAGCATGGCTTGGCATGTACGTCCACAACGTCGCTGACTTGCCCAACCTCACCTTGTCGAGCTCCGAGAACGTTCTGCCCGGGCTTGTGTGGCTCCTACTCTTCGGCCTGTGGTGGGCGATGCCTAGCCGCTCGTGGCCAGCCATACTCCTGCTGGCCTGGGGCATACTCAACCTAGTAGGAGGTTTCGCGACAGTGCTGCCACTCCCGGTGCTGCCCTTCAAGCCCGAGCAGTCGCTGCGCCACTATATGTTCCATGTGCTCTATGCTCTGACCCAGCTTCCCCTATTAGGGATCGTTCGGTATGAGCTTCGGCATTTGCGTACTCGCAGCGATGGTGCCGCCTAACCCGCGCTTGCTGCTGTCGGGGGTCCTAAGCGCCTCAGCCGCCGCCGGTTATGTTTGTTGGAATGGTTGGCGGCAGCTTCGGCAGGCCCCCGCAGCAGAAGTGCAGTCCGTTAGATGGACATGGACGGAGTATTGTAGCGGCCCCTCCCAGTATCCGTTATAATACCTGCCGTGATACGCTCGTTCGCGGATGCGGCTTCCGAGGACCTGTTCAACGGCGTCGATAGTCGACGAGCCCGAGCGGCGTGTCCGATTGCCCTATGGCCCATCGTGCGGCGCAAGCTGACGCAGCTCAATCGAGTCAGAGACCTTCGAGAACTTGGAGTTCCTCCAGGCAATCGCTTGGAACGGTTGAGAGGCGATCGCCGCGGGCAGCACAGTATTCGCATCAATGAGCAGTACCGTATCTGTTTCCGCTGGGAGGGGAGTTATGCCGACGAAGTCGAAGTCACGGACTACCACTAAGCGCTCGGTCCCTATTCGACCGCTCGTGCGCCGTCGGCTTCCAACGGCGATTCCTCCGGTCCATCCGGGCGAGATGCTGTTGGAGGAGTTCCTGAAGCCGTTAGGTATATCTCAATCCGCGTTTGCCATCCGGCTCGGCGTGTCGTTTCCACGCCTCAATGAGATTATCCGGCAAAAGCGTAGCGTTACGCCGGACACAGCGCTCCGTTTCGCGCAAGTGACTCGAATGAGTGCAGACTTTTGGCTGGGGTTGCAGCTGGATTGGGATCTCTGGCACGTGCTCCGCTCCAAAGAAGCGGAGCGGATTGCAAAACTCTCCCCTCTCCCAAGAGCTGGTTAGCCTCGGGCGTCTCGGCGCTGCCATCTAACGAACGTTGCAGCTGACAAGCACTTTTCGGATGCGGCTTCGCCCCAATGGTGGTAACGTGCTAGCAGCCGAACTAGGGCGTTAGGCCGACAAGAATGTCCATTCTTCGCTTCTATAGAATCGCGATCTGGCTTCCGCTGTCACCTCTTTCGGTGGCCCACCTGCGTCTGATGTAGTCGCTTGGCTTCGCGCAGCGCGCTACGGACCACTAAATGCTCCCGAGCCGCCGCGTGGATCGCGATACACCTCCAACCGTCCGCGGCACGCCCTCGAAGGTTGCCGTCAACAGACCAAACAGGAATTGATCGCCCTTTGCATCGGGATTCCGGAAGACCAGATACACGTGGTGCAGTCCCGACGTCGGCCGGAGCGCCGCACGAAGTTGTGACGGGGACGCGCTCGGGTCGGCGGTCGGGCGAATCAGCTCGCTCTCGCCTAGCAAGGGACCGGTCGGCGAGTCGAGGTGTACCTCGACCTTCCCGCCCTTAGCCTGGTACTGGGCTGGCGCCACCGCCGAGAAGACCACCGCGGCGACGCCCGTCAGATCGATCTGCTTCAACGCGACGGACGCACCCGACCGATTCACGACGGTGATCTCGACCGGCAGTTCTGGGACGCTCTGCTTCTGCACTCCCTCCGAGAGCTCCCCGCTCGCGACCACCACGCTCGGCGAGTGGAGTACGATCGTCGTCTCCTTCGTGATCGCGGGCATCCCGTTCGCGCCGCGGTCCGTGTACTCTGCGCGCAGCACCAGTACGCCTTTGGGCGCATCACCCGACCCAGCTGGAGGAAGGTATGCGCCTCGGTAAGGGAGTGAGGGCGCGCTCGTCTTCCGGTCGGCGAGGCTCATGATGTAGGCGACCATTGCAGAGGCCTGCTCGTCGGTGAGCGTGGGGTGCGCGGGCATCGTCACCTTGCCCCACACGCCGGATCCTCCTTCGCGGATCTTCCGGACGAGACGCGCGGTCGCCGTGCTGTCCGCGCGATACTTCCGCGCGACAGCCGCGTACGCGGGTCCGATTGATTTCCTGTTCAACTGGTGACAGGAGAGGCAATCGCTCCCTTCGATCAGTCTCCTCCCCGTCGCCGCCTGCGCACTCTCGTTCGAGCGAAGTGCGGTCCTCGCTCCGCCCGACGGAACCCCCTCCCTCAGGTACTGCGCGGTCACGCTCACTCTGCGCGCCGGGATGGTTCCGCTTTGTACCGAGCCGTCCTCACGATCGATCACGCGCACCGCGTAGCGCACCGGAATGCCGGGAAAGAAGAAAGACCGGTTGCTGCCGACGAGATCGATATCAACGTTGGGCGGCTCGTTGCCAGCCGCGATCTGCACGTCCGCGGTGGAACGCGCGCCCTGAGGATCGGTCACCGTGAGCGACGCCGTGTACGTACCCGGCCGAGTGAAAGTGAACGACGGATTGGGCTCGGTCAGCTTCTGCAACACGGTACCGTCTCGACGAGTGATGGTCCACGCGTATCGCAGTGAATCCTCGTCGAGGTCCATGGTGCCGGCCGAGGAAAGCTCCACTCGCATTGGGAGCGCGCCGGCCGGCTGATCAACCGCGGCGGCCACGATCGGCTTCCGATTGCCCGCGTTGTACTCGATGCGGACGAGGCGAGCGTCGTCGTTGCCCTGGAACCACGCGGTCCCGTACTCGAGAGCATACAGATCTCCGCTCGGCCCGAACTCCATCTCGATCGGAGCACTGAATTCCCCGCTCGGCATGAAGCGCTCAATGGAGACGAGATCTCCCTTCGCGTCCATGGTGACTGCCATAATCCAATGACGCATGAATTCGTAGACGAAAAGCTTGCCGTCGTAGTACTGCGGAAATGGTCTGGCCGCGC
>JALYKM010000189.1 GCA_030774785.1 Gemmatimonadota bacterium | reverse complement strand
GCCGGAAGAGATTCGATTCGTAGAGCGCCCGCTGGCTGCGGAGCATCTCGGAGCGGCGGAAGACGTCGCCGATCCTGAAGGTCAGCGATTTCCTGATCGTGCGCTCGCTCACGTCATCGTTGCCAGTGACCACGATGTCTTCCACGGTGGTCTTGTATTTCGGATTGAGGGTGAACTTGACCACCGCGATCCGCGAGACGGTATCGATGGCGACCGACGTGTCCACTTCCGCGTCCGCGTACCCCTTGTCGAACAGTCTTGTCTGCAGGAAGACCCGCGACGAGTCGAGCCTGATCAGGTTCAGCGGGCCATTCTTCCCCAGCACGACGCGACTGTCAATCTCCCTCTTGCTGAGGAGGGGCGTAGGCTGGCTGACGATGACGTTGGAAACGATCGTCGGCGGCCCTTCCTTGATGAAGAAGGTGACGCCGACCTTGTTGCGCCCTCTTGGAACCACAGCGGTATCCACCTCGGCTTCGCGGTAGCCGCGCTTCCAGTAGAAGACGCGCAGACGAAGAAGGTCGCGCTCGAACTCTTTGTGGTCGAGGTACTTTTTTGTGTAGAAGTACTTCGCCTTGCTGATCCAGCAGAACGGCTTGAGGATGATGCTGTTGCAGGACGACGCGGTTGTGTAGATGTTCTGAAGCAGCTCGTCCTTCCTCACCACGTGCACGCCCTTGAGCGTGACGTTTACTACCTCAGGCTGCCTCGTCGCTATTGGTTTGGCATTCTGCGACGCAAGTACTGCTGGGAGAAGGAGAGCGCCAGCGAGGACGAAGGAGAAACCCGTCGCCGATGAGCTGAACCGTCTACAGGCCTTCCAGCAGCGCGTCGTTGCCTGGTGTCGCCGCGATGCGCTTGATGAGCCACTCCATAGCCGAGCTGGATGGCATTTGCTGGAGACCGCGTCTAAGTGTGTAGACATGCTCTAGCTGATCAGGACGGAAGAGCTTGTCTTCACGACGCGTGCCGCTGGTCGCGACGTCGATGGCGGGGAAAATTCGTTTCTCGGAAAGCGAGCGATCGAGCTTGATCTCACAGTTGCCGGTCCCCTTGAACTCTTCGAAGATGACGTCGTCCATGCGCGATCCTGTTTCGACGAGCGCCGTGGCAATTATAGTGAGGGAACCCCCTCCGTGTTCCGGAGCGACCGAGCGCGCGGAGCCGAAGAATGCCTTGGGCTTGGCCATCGCGGACGAATCGAGTCCGCCGGAAAGCGTGCGGCCGGTGCCCCGCTCGACGGTGTTGTAGGCTCGCGCCATACGTGTAATCGAATCCAGTACGATGACGACATCCTTGCCTAGCTCCACGAGTCGGCGCGCCCGCTCGAGCACCATCTCGGTGACATCGGTATGGCGAACCGCGGGCATATCGAAGCTGGAGGCAACAACCTCGCCATAGCCCCAGGTGATCATCTCGCTCACTTCTTCGGGGCGCTCGTCCACGAGTAGAACGAGGAGAGCGGCCTGCGGGTGGTTGATCGCCACGCCTTCCACGATCGCCTGGAGGAGCATGGTCTTGCCGGCGCGAGCCGGAGCGACGATCAGGGCGCGCTGGCCGTAGCCGATTGGCGCGATCAGATCGATCGCGCGTCGTGTCAGCTCGGGGCCGACTTTGGCGGGTTTTCCCGTCTCGAGCTTGAGCTTCCGCTCGGGATACGATGCGGTGAGAGAGCCGAAATCAGGACGCCTTGCTGCCGCCTCCGGATCGGCCCCGTTGATCTCTTTGACGTCGACGACGACTACGCGATTCCGATGATCGTGTCCGGTGGTGGCGAGAACCTGGTCGCCCCGGCGCAGCATGTACTGACGCATGATCTGGGTCGGCACGTAGGCGTCGCCCGGTTCCGCCAGATAGCTGTTCGCGGCGCGGCGGACGAAGCCGCCTTCGCGCTGTGGATCGAACCAGCCGGTGGTCTCACCATCGGGCACGACCGGAGCCACTGGTGCGCGCGGAGCCTGCTCGGCGCGTGGGCCATTCGGCGGCCGCTGCCTGCCGCGTCCGCGCTGGTTGCGGGAGCGCCGTCCGTTGTGCCGGTGATCGCGCTCGCCGGGATGTCGCTGCTGGTTTCCTTCGCGGGGCTGGCCGCCGCCACTCGAGGTCTGAGGATTGTACTGCGACTGCGGCGCGACGTCAGCAGCGCCCGATCCGTTCGGCGGAGCCGACGGATTGGAATTCGATTCCGTGTCCGGTGCGGGCGATGGCGCCGGCGCGGGAGTGGGAAGCGCGGGTGATGTCATGTCGTCGCGCGCGTCGGGTATCTGCGCGGCGTCTGGTGGTGGTCTCAAGGGATCCATTGGCTCCAGATACGGATCTGCATCACCGTACGATTCGGGAGTGTTTGGTTGATTGCCGGACGGACGGGACCTCCGGCCGCGACGAAAAGGACGTCGGCGTTCGCTCATCTAGTTGTGGTGTGGCTGAGAAGAAAAGTGCTACCGAACGGCTCACGGTGACCGCGGGGAAAACTCACGCGAAATCCGGAGCCCTATTCTGTTTGGAATGGCGCGCTGCCAGGGCTGCGCTCGTGCAAGAATGGTACTATCGGCCGGCGGAAATGTCCAGCAACAAGTTGAATGGTAGGCTCCTGCCCACGTATTGTCCAGCGCGCGCGGCGGGATATTTTTCGCGCATGACAGAGCAGTTGACTGATCCGCTCCCCGAACTGGAGCGTGCCGTAGCCGAGCGTCCCGACGATGCGAAGGCGCTCGTTGCACTGGCCAATCACTACTGGCTGATCGGTGCCGGTCCGGAGGCTGTGGGCGATCTCGCCTCGCGCGCGATTGCGTCCGACGCCGACAACAGAGCCGCTTGGCATCTGTGGGCGCTGGCTGAATCGAATCCGCGCGAGCGGGTGTCCCGATGGCAGCAGGTGTCGATCCGCTTTCCTCTCGACGAGCTGGCGAAGGCGAATCTCGCCGACAACGCCGCGAGCCTGGCGGGAGCCGAGCACGACTATCAGGCGGTTGATCTCGCGATCGAGACGTACGAGGAACTTCTCGCGACGGCCGCGCATCCGGATCAGCGAGGCGCGCTGGAAAAGGCGATCAAGACACTCAAGGGATGGAAGTTTTGAACTTCGGCATCGTCGTGCGCGCTTTCTTTTAGTCCATCGCGCGGGGTCGGCGACGGGTATCCTCTTCGGCGACTAGCTCGCTTACACGCATCGAGCCCGTCAGCCCGCTGCGCTTGCGCTTCGCGGGCACCCAGCCGGTCTCTTGCTACGCGAGCACGTCACCTACGAGGACACCCGCCGCCTCCCGGCTCGAGATCCATAACCGCGCGCACCACGAAGTCTCGTGCGCTGCTCGTCTTCACGCCCGGATCGAACTGCAGCGCTTACAAGCGCGGCGTTGCAGTAAGCCCGCGGTCGAAACCGACAGACGGCGACTCATTCATCCCTGACATGTTGACCGCACCGCGGAGCAGCGAGCGCGCTGCGGAAACTCGCAGGACAATTACACGCGGCGCCAAGCGCCGCGAGCAGTTACGGACCTTGTGGGAAGGAGGGTGGAGGTGTCCTCGTAGGTGACGCCTCGCGTAGCAAGAGACCGGCTGGGTGCCCGCGCAGCGCAAGCGCAGCGGGCCGACGGGCTCGCAGCGTGTAAGCGAGTAGTCACCGAAGAGGACACCTCCGCCCGACTGACCGGGAAAAAACCAGTTGCTAAACGATCAGC
Organism: Gemmatimonadota bacterium; assembly: GCA_030774785.1. GTDB lineage: Bacteria > Gemmatimonadota > Gemmatimonadetes > Gemmatimonadales > Gemmatimonadaceae > UBA4720. Next base: position 201 of record JALYKM010000189.1, on the reverse strand, counting down.
GCTTCGCGCCAGAAGCAGTTGTAGTTGTGGATGGATCAGCAGGCGGTCGAGCGACAACGGCAGGATTCCCGTCGGAGATGTACATGTTGCCGCGCTGTTCGAGTTTGTTTATCGTGGACTCGATCGCATTCCCGATCACCTGGATGCGCGGCGTCGCGCCCGGGTTGAACACCGGATCGTACGGACTCCGCATCGGGCCTC
>JALYKM010000188.1 GCA_030774785.1 Gemmatimonadota bacterium | reverse complement strand
CCCGACCGTGGCGGCGACGCGATCGAGGTGAATGCGGCGCTGGTGGTGGAGCGTCTCAAGGCGATTGTCGAGGACGAGGACCTGCGGAGATATATTCTGTAGTCGACTTTCCCGTTACCAGTTTCCCGTTACCAGTTACCCGTTGCCCGTTGCCCGTCAAATAATGCCTGCTGACCGCGCGCGCGGTTTTCTCGCGATCCCCGACTACTCGCGCGACGAGCTGATAAGGCTCTTCGAGCTCGCCGAGCGAATGCGCGACGGCTCGTATAGCGACAAGCCGCTCGCCGGCAAATCGCTGGCGATGATCTTCATGAAGTCGTCCACCAGGACGCGCGTCTCGTTCGAGGTGGGCGCGTGGCAGCTCGGCGGTCATGCGCTCTTTCTGTCGCCAAAGGATGTGCAACTCGGCCGCGGCGAGCCGCTCGCCGACACCGCTCGCGTCCTGTCGCGATATGTTGACGGCATCATGATTCGCACATTCGCCCACGCCGAGGTCGAGGAGTTGGCGGAGTTCGCGTCGGTGCCGGTGATCAATGGCCTCACCGATCTGCTCCATCCCTGCCAGGTGCTCGCCGATATTCTCACCATCCGCCAGCACCTCGGCGCCATCGAAGGGAAGCGAGTGGCGTGGATCGGCGACGGTAACAACATGGCGAACTCGTGGATCAACGCCGCGTACCGGCTCGGTTTCGAGCTGGTGCTCGCATGTCCTCCCGGCTACGACCCCGATCCGGCTATCCTCGCCCGCGCGCAGGCGGCGGGTAATGTTCAAGTCGTGCGCGATCCGATGAAGGCCGCCGAGTCGGCCGATGTGGTCAACACCGACGTCTGGGCTTCCATGGGACAGGAGGAGGAGCAGTCGGTTCGCGAAAAGGCCTTTGCCGGATTTGTCGTTGACGAGAAGCTGATGGCTTGCGCGAAGAGGAACGCGATCTTTCTCCACTGTCTCCCCGCGCACCGAGGCGAAGAAGTCGCCGCCGCAGTGATAGACGGACCGCAAGCCCAGGTCTGGGACGAAGCGGAGAATCGCCTTCATATTCAGAAGGCGATCATGGCGAACCTCATGGGTGGAGTCGCACTGTGATAAAGGAAGGAGATGCAGCGCCCGATTTCGCCCTTGTGGCGGACGACGGCAGCACCGTCACGCTCGACTCATTGAAGAGAAAAAACGTTGTCCTTTTTTTCTATCCAAAGGACAATACCTCCGGGTGAACGCAGGAAGCGTGCGATTTTCGCGACGCCTTTCCCCGGTTCGGGGAAATAGATGCGGTGGTGCTCGGAGTGAGTCCTGACAGCCTCGAATCACACCGCAAGTTCAAAAAGAAACACGGGCTCCCATATAGACTGCTGGTGGACGAGGGTCACCGCCTCGCCGAGGCGTACGGCATCTGGAAGGAGAAATCCCTCTACGGCCTCAAGTACATGGGGGTGGAGCGGACTACGATTATCATCGGCCGGGATGGGCGGATCGCGCGAATTTTTCCGAAGGTGAAGATCCCTGGGCACGTGGCAGAAGTGGAGAGGGCGGTGCGGGAGCTGGTGTGAATCGGCTGCGACACTCGTTAGTGGGGAGCTTGAGGTCTCCGGATGAAGTTCCGCAGGTTATTGCGCCGGCTCTCGAATCTGATGTAGTGTATTGATCTCGGGATTGTCCAGCTTCTGCACGATCCCACGGGGCCAGCGGATCTCAATCCGGTCGACCTTGCTCCGGTCGCCGAGACCGAAGTGCACCACACGGCTCGAGTGGGACAGGTAGCCGCCCGCCGGGTTCACCTGCCGGACCATTACGGTCTTCCCGACCCAGAGTCGAACCACGGCGCCGATCGCATCCCGGTTGCTCTTGGTTCCGGTCAGTCGGAATTCCACGTAATTCCGTCGGGGAAAGCGGTTGGCGAAATAGTAAGGGCGGTCATTGAAGTTGTTGGTCACGATCTCGAGCCGGCCGTCGCCGTCGAAATCGGCCACGGCGGCGCTCCGCGAGCTCCGCACAGCCCGCTGGCCACCGATGATCTTTTCCTGGTAGATGTCACCGGTTGGTGGCTCGATGCCAAGGGCAGCGGCCCGGTCAGTGAACGTACCGTCGCCATTGTTCATCATCAACTGGTTGGGCCAGTAATAGAAAGGATAGCCCATCCCCGAGGTGATGAACACGTCCTCGTGGCCATCATTGTCAAAGTCTCCGGTAGCGATACCCCAGGGCCAGAACGTCTCCAGCCCCGCCGCGGCGGTCGTCTCGGCGAATTTCCCATGGCCGAGATTGCGGTAAAGAGCGTTGCCGAAGAGCAGCACGTCGTAATTCTTGCCCTGCTTAGCGAACATTTCTCTTTGGGTCTGGATGAAGCCCACAGCCTCCTCGTTTACCGTCGGGCCCATCGGGGAGAGGAACCGCCGATGTTGTGTCTGCACGGCCACATCGAGAGAGCCCTGGCGTGAATCGAGCCCCATCCACATGTCCGAGTGCATGTCAACCACGAAGAGATCGAGCCGTCCGTCGCCGTCGTAGTCGAACACCTTGCTGCCGATCGCCCCGTGCGGAGTCCGACCGAGAGTCTCTTCGGTGACGTCGCCGAAAGTGCCGTGGCCGCTGTTCCGATACAGCTGACCCCGGCCGAACATGCTCGGCACGAACAGGTCGAGGAAACCGTCCTCGTCGTAGTCGAAGACGGCGACGTCACCGGCCCAGCCGCGGCCTCGGAGGCCGGCGCTGTTGGTCACGTCGGTAAAGGTCCCGTCCCCATTGTTGCGATAGAGAATGTTGAATTCCTTAAGACTTGTCATCAAGCTTGCGATGTCGGGTTTGCCCTCGAAGTTCCCTGCTGCGGAGTCGAAGACGTCGGTGGTCCACCGAGCCGTGTTAGTGAGGTACAGATCCAGGTCGCCGTCGTTGTCGTAGTCAAAGAACACCGGGGTCTGCGAGTGGCCGACGTGGCTCACCCCGGCGGCCGCGGTGACGTCCTCGAAGGTGCCGTCCCCCCGGTTGCGCCACAGCATGTTGCCTCCCCGGGTGCTGGTCACGAACAGGTCGGCCCAACCGTCGTTGTCGTAATCGGCGAACGTGGCCCCGACGGAGATCCGGTCGTTGAGGGCGACCCCCGCCTTCGCGGTGACGTCGACGAACGATCCGTCGCCCGCGTTGCGATAGAGGGCGTTCGGCCCGAGCTGGTTGAGAAAGTAGATGTCCTCGCGGCCATCGTTGTCGTAATCTCCGACCGCCAGGCCCGAGCCGTGATCATACAGATTGATGCGGAACCGCTCGCCCTGTTCCTTCGGCAGGTAATTCATCCGGAACGCGATCCCGGCTTCCTGAACGCGCTCCTGAAAACCCGATTCTACCTTGGGTGCCGGGGTCTCGTCGGTCTTTTTTCGAACCAGGAGAACATACCCGGCGATCAACCCCGCCACGACGACCATGACCGCGAACGCCGCCGCGGCCGCGGGCAATTTGGCTTCGTCTGGCATATTCGGCATTCTCCGGAGAAGAAAAAGTCGCGCCCAATCGAAAGCTAGTCCCGTGAGGGCAAGCGCGACCAGACGCTGGCCTCCAGAGTTTATCTTCGATGCCGTCGTTTGGAAGCCAGGCTAAAACTCAACAAACGCAGAATCCCTTTACGGCCTCAAGTACATGGGGATCGAGCGGACTACGATTATCATCGGCTGGGATGGGCGGATCGCACGCATCTTTCCAAGGGTGAAGATCCCGGGACACGAGGCAGAAGTGGAAAGGGCGGTGCGGGAGTTGGTGTGAACCGGCTGTGACACTCATTAGTGGGGAGCTTGAGGTCTCAGAAGAAGTTCCGCAGGTTATCCTGCGATAAGGTCGCAGCATGATTCCGGCAACATCTTGCGGCCGAGATCATTCGAAAGGAGGAAGACATGGCAATACTTGTGATGTTTGACGTGAATGGGGCGAACTCATCGAAATACGATGAGGTCATCCGTCGACTTACGGAAATCGGTCAAAGAGTACCCGACGGACAGATGTACCACATCGGCTATGGCGACACGCAGCGCCTGCAGGTGATAGACGTCTTCGAGAGTCGGGCCAAGCTTGACGCCTTCGGCGCGAAGCTTATGCCGATCCTGCAAGACATGGGTATCGAGGCGAAGCCAACAGTCTTCGAGATCTACAACATCATCGAAGGGCAATAGGCCCACCTAATCATGTCCCCTCTCCTCGCCGAGCTCTTCGGCACCGCCATCCTCATTGTGCTCGGCGATGGCGTCGTCGCCAACGTCGTGCTTCACCGCACGAAAGGGCACAACTCCGGCTGGATCGTTATCACCGCTGGCTGGGCGTTCGGCGTCACGATCGCCGTCTACTGCGTGAACAGCATCAGCGGCGCGCACATCAACCCCGCGGTTACGATTGCGCTTGCGACGATCGGAGCCTTTGATTGGGGCAAGGTCCCGATGTACATCCTAGCCCAAATCGCCGGTGGATTCCTCGGCGGCGTCATCGTGTGGCTCGCATATCTGCCGCACTGGAAGGCGACACCGGATCCAGAGAGCAAGCTCGCCGTATTCTCCACCACGCCGGCGATTCGTCAGCCTGGCGCCAATCTCGTCTCGGAGATCATCGGCGGATTCGCCCTCGTTCTCGCGCTCCTCGCGGTGCTCTCGCCCGGCAACTTCGTGCCGGGCTCGGACTTCGCGAAGGGATTCGGGCCCGTGCTCGTCGGCGTGATCGTGATGGCCATCGGTCTTTCACTCGGTGGCCCCACCGGCTACGCGATCAACCCCGCGCGCGACCTCGGGCCACGCATCGCGCACGCCGTGCTCCCCATTGCCGGCAAGGGAAGCTCCGACTGGGGCTACGCGTGGATTCCGATCGTCGGTCCAATTGTAGGCGGCGTGCTCGGCGCCTTGTGCTATCAGCTGTTGTGGAAGTCATGAAGCACATCCTCGCGCTCGACCAGGGCACCACGAGCTCGCGGGCGATCGTCTTCAATCACGCCGGTTCCATCGTCGCCGTCGCGCAGAAGGAGTTCCGACAGATTTTCCCCAAACCAGGCTGGGTGGAGCACGACCCGCGCGACATCTGGTCCACTCAAGCGGCTGTGGCGGCGGAGGCACTCACGAAGGCAAATGTCAGCGCGGCTGACGTCGCCGCCATCGGAATCACCAACCAGCGCGAGACCACCGTCGTCTGGGATCGCGCCACAGGACAGCCGATCTGCAACGCCATCGTCTGGCAGGACCGCCGCACCGCGAGCATCTGCGATCGCCTGAGAGGGCGGAAGCTGGATCGCTTGATCCGCCGCAAGACGGGTCTCGTTATCGACGCTTACTTCTCCGCCACGAAGGTGCAGTGGATCCTGCAAAACGTGAAAGGTGCGCGCGCCAGAGCCAAGGCGGGCGAGCTCGCGTTCGGCACGGTTGACTCGTGGCTCGTCTGGAACCTCACCAGCGGCAAGGTGCACGCGACCGACGCGAGCAATGCCTCGCGCACAATGTTGTTCGATATCACGAAGGGCGACTGGGACGACGATCTGCTGAACCTCTTCGACGTTCCGCGCTCGATGCTGCCGGAGGTGCGCTCCTCGAGCGAGGTATACGGCGTGACCACCTTGCTCGGCTCCCCCATCCCGATCGCCGGCATCGCGGGAGACCAGCAGGCGGCGCTCTTCGGCCAGGCGTGCACGAAGCCCGGCATGGCGAAGAACACCTACGGCACGGGCTGCTTCATGCTGATGAACACGGGCACAAAGCGGATCACATCGAAGAACAACTTGCTCACGACGGTTGCATGGCGCATCGGTGGCCGCACCGAGTACGCGCTCGAGGGGAGCATCTTCATCGCGGGCGCCGTGGTGCAATGGCTCCGAGACGGTCTCGAGTTCTTCCGTTCAGCGGCGGAAGTGGAGGAGCTCGCCGCCAGGGTAAGCGATACCGGCGGCGTCTATCTCGTGCCGGCCTTCGCTGGACTCGGCGCGCCGCACTGGGATCAGTACGCGCGGGGGACGATCGTCGGACTGACACGCGGCACGACAAAGGCACACATCGCTCGTGCCGCGCTCGAGGGGATCGTACTCCAGGTAATGGACGTCCTGAAGGCGATGGAAGCCGATGCCGGCATCAAGTTGAGGGAGCTTCGTGTCGACGGCGGAGCGAGCGCGAACGACCTGCTCATGCAATTGCAGGCCGACCTACTGAATGTCCCCGTCGTCCGACCGAAGGTCGCTGAGACGACGGCGCTCGGCGCCGCGTATCTCGCGGGATTAGCCGTCGGGTACTGGAAGAGTCAAGCGGACATCGCACGGCAATGGCAGGCCGACAAGCGCTTCACCCCCGCCATGAAGCCAGCAGCAAGGAACCGAATCGCGAAGGGATGGGCGCGGGCGCTAAGCCGGGCGAAGGCGTGGGAAGAGTCTTAGCGGAGCTCGCGGTCCGTCGCCGCCAGCAGTGGAGAAAGTGGTTGCAGGCGCATCACGACTCCGAATCCGAAATCTGGCTGGTGTTCAACAAGCGTCACACGGCAAGAGAGTCCATTAGCTACGACGATGCCGTCGAGGAGGCGCTGTGCTTCGGTTGGATCGACAGCATCGTTCGTCGCCTGGATGACGACCGCTACGCGCGGAAGTTCACTCCGCGTACGCGGGCGCGGAGCGCATTCGTCTCGCCCTACCATATCGCATACGTCTACACCGGCCTTGGCGAGTCCGATCGGGCAATGGACTGGCTGGAGCGGGCGGTGGCAGAACGCACCGGGCCGGCGTACAGCATCAAGGGCTCGTTCCTGCTAACATCTCTCCACACGCACCCCAGATTTCGCGCGTTGTTGAGGAAGATGAAACTGGAGTAATGCTGATGATGCACACTGTGAAAGTCATCGCCGCGGGCTTCCTGCTGCTCGCACTGTGCCTGGTGGCCGGACGCCTGATTGGAGGAGCCGGACACCCCTCACTCCTGGCGCGATCCGCGCTGGTGTTTGTCGCGCTCTGGTTCGTAGGCGCGGGCATCAATATGTGGATCGGCGTTTCCCGAGCCGGCTACTCCGTAAAAGAAGAGACGCCATTTTTCTTCGTGGTGTTTCTGATCCCCACCGCTGTGGCGCTTCTTTTCTGGTGGAGGTTTTCGCGGGCTTGAGCGACAGTTTGCATTTGTCTTGACCAGGAGGCTACCACGTTCGTTGCAATTCGTGCAATCACCTACGCGGCCCTCTTCATCGGCTTTCTGCTGGTGTTTTTGCCGGCCCGCGTTCGCTCGTGGTCCGGAATCGTCCAGCCGGCCAACATCGGCCCCGCGCAGATCGCGGGCGTGGTCGTTGGCGCGAGCGGTGCTGTCCTCGCGCTTTGGTGCATCGTCACCTTCATTGTGATCGGTCGCGGTACACCGGCGCCATTCGACCCGCCGCGCCGCCTGGTGACTGTCGGCCCGTATCGATTCGTTCGCAACCCGATGTACATCGGTGCGGGCCTGGCCTTGGCCGGCGCGGCTCTGTTCTATCAGTCGTGGGCGCTGCTCGCGTATTGCGTCGCGTTCGCATTCGTCACGTTCCTGTTCGTAGTGGTGTACGAGGAGCCCGCCCTCCGGGCCGCATTTGGTGCCGACTACATTGACTACTGCGAGCGAGTTAAGCGGTTGTGGCCCAGTGGCTAAAGGCCTAACGCACGTGCCAGCTGACAGGCACTTTTCCGATACCATTTCGTCGCAGCGGTTCTAGCGCAGAACGGAGAAGAGAAATGCCCGCCCGCCCAATTTCACACGCGATGACGACCACTGCGCCGGCCATCGAAGGGTATCGTGCCACGAAAACGCTCGGCGTCGTCAGGGGATTGACGGTGCGCTCCCGTTCGGTGTTCGGAACGATCGGCGCAAGTCTCCAGACGCTCGTCGGAGGCAACATTAGCCTGCTCACCAGCCTCTGCGAGAAAACGCGCGAGGATTTCCTTCGCACAGATGCTCGAGCACGCCCAGGAGCGGGAGCAAATGCTGTGGTCGCGATCCATTACGATGCGACCGAAGTCATGCCCGGCGTCACCGAGGTGCTTTGCTACGGCACCGCCGTCGTTCTCGCCCCCGTATCGCCCTAAAAAGATCCGGGGGAATACCTCGTGCCGAAAGTAAGAATCGGAATCGTCGGCTCGCGCTTCCAGGCGGACTGCATCGACGCCTCGGTGAAGGCGATGCCGGGGGAGATGGGGGTAGTTGCCGACTGACCTCCGCTCATTCGCGCACGTGCTCGAGGGCGTCCGGGCCGATCACAACGCCCTTCTCGATCTCGTCGCTGACGCCCCCTTTGTGCTGCTCGGTGAAGGCTCGCACGGGACGCACGATTTCTATCACGAGCGCGCGGAGATCACGAAGCGGCTCATCACGGAGAAAGGCTTCAGCGCCGTCGCCGTAGAAGCCGACTGGCCGGACGCCTATCGCGTGAATCGATACGTGCGCGGCGAAAGCGAGGATCGAGACGCCAATGCCGCCCTCAGCGGCTTCGAGCGGTTCCCTACATGGATGTGGCGGAACACCGTAGTGCTCGACTTCGTCGAATGGCTCAAGGACACCAACTCAACCCGCCCGCTGAACGACAGGACTGGGTTTTTCGGGCTGGATCTCTACAGCCTGTTCAACTCAATGGAAGCGGTGGTCGAATACCTGGACCGCGTCGATCCGGAAGCTGCCAAACGCGCACGCTACCGCTATGCCTGCTTCGAGCACTTCGGAGAGGACAGCCAGACGTATGGTTACGTCGCGAGCTTCGATCTTTCGCGCTCGTGCGAGGACGAAGCGGTCAACCAGCTCGTCGAGATGCAGCGCCGCGCAATCGAATACCTGAATCGCGCGGGCGGAGATGATTTCTTCGACGCGGAGCAGAACGCGCGGCTGGTAAAGAACGCGGAAGAGTACTACCGGTCGATGTTTCGCGGGCGTCAGTCTTCGTGGAATCTCCGCGATACCCACATGACGGAGGCGATCGATGCCCTGGCGTCCTATCTCCGGCGGCGGGGCCGCCAGCCAAAGATCGTCGTTTGGGCTCACAACTCTCACCTCGGAGATGCGCGGGCGACGGAAATGGGCGCGCGCGGCGAGCTCAATGTCGGCCAGCTTGTCCGTCAGAAGTACGGCACCGAGGCGGTTCTCGTCGGGTTCACGACTTACGCGGGCACCGTCACGGCAGCGACCGACTGGGACGATCCCGGCGAACGAAAGCGGGTGCGGCCGGCGCTACCCGACAGCTACGAGCTCGGATTCCACGAGACGCAGATCCCCCGCTTTTTTGTCGACCTCCGAAATGGTGCGAGAAACAGCTCGCTTCTGTCGAAGCCGCGACTCGAGCGCGCGATCGGCGTGATCTATCGTCCCGAGACCGAGCGCGTCAGCCATTACTTTCGCGCCGATATGCCTCGCCAGTTCGACGGAGTGTATCACTTCGATGAGACGCGGGCCGTTGAGCCGCTCGAGAAACCGGAGCGCTGGCACGACATCGAGCCGCCGGAAACCTATCCGAGCGGTTTCTAGCGCCGAGGAGTTACTGTAGGACTGGACGGGGGTGTTAGCTTCTCACGGCAGTCGATTCACACTCACGGCCACCAGCAAACAGAGGGCTCAAGCTCTGAAAAAAGCCAGCCGCGCCTCAGGCAAGCACAAACCTCAGGCGTCGACAGTCGATCCCGCGGCGCGTGCCAGCGATCTCGAAGAGGCCAACAAGACCGCCGGGTTCGTTGCCCACGAGCTCAACAACCTCCTCACCGTTATCCAGATCAACACCGAGTTTCTGCTCGAATCCACGGGTGGTGATCCAACCAGCGCGGAGGAGCTGGACGAGATTCAGCGCGCCTCGAGGCGTGCGTCCATACTTGCGCGCCAGCTGCTGGCGTCGTCACGGCTCGAGCCGTTCGATCACAGTCTCGCCGAGGCGACCCTCAAGAAGAAGTCGGGATCGGGACGCCGAGCCAAATCAGCAGCGCTCGTCGAAAAGGGTTCGCGTGTGGCCGAGACAATTCTTCTGGTCGAGGACGAAGCAGGAGTACGGAGTCTGGTGAAGCGAATCCTGTCCCAGAAAGGCTATCGCGTCCTCGAGGCTTCGGATGGAGCTATTGCTTTGCGGCTCGCCGCGAGTCACGTGGGTGAGATCGATCTCATCCTGACCGATGTCGCGATGCCAAACCTCGGCGGGCGGGGAATGGTCGAGGAGCTCAAGGAGCTGAGTCCAGAAATGAGGGTGTTGTTCATGTCAGGCATCCCGAAGGAAGACGTCTTCCTCGAGAAAGCAACTGCCAGCCGCACGCCCTATCTCCAGAAGCCATTTACGAGCGAGACACTTCTGTCCGAAGTCCGGGCAGCCCTCGGCTACGCCCAGTAGCCGGCGGTTGGCTAGGCCGAGGCCCGGACCGCTGCCAGCCTGCGAATCGCCGCGATTCCCGCGACCGGTCCGAGCGCCAGTACGGCGAAGCCCCAGCGCCAGCCGGTTCTCTGCGCAATGAGAGGAACGATCTGCATTGGAAGCATCGTCAACAGGAATCCCAAAGACGTCTGAACCGTGAGCGCGGTGCCGACAGCGTGCGCAGGAACCGACTCCGTCACCAGGGTGCTGAATTGAGCACTATCAGCGATCACGAAAAATCCCCACGTCATCGCCAGCGCCCCGAGCACCCATGTCGGTCCGCCGAAGAGGAACCCGCTGAGCAGACAGCAGCTGCCGCTCATGAAGAGCGAAATCGCAACGAGTCGCTCCCTTCCCCGTTTGTCCGCGAAGAGCCCACCCCAGACCGAACCGAATCCGCCGATTGCAATGGTCGTAAATGCGAGAATCGAGATGAGTCGTGGGGCGCGAAATCGCCCGCCGGCGTTCTCCGCGACACTCGCCGCCAGAAACGCCGGGATCCATGTCCAGAATGCATAAAGCTCGAACATGTGACCGAGGTAGCTCGCCGTCGCGAGGCGCCACTCGCGCACACGGATGACGTCCCGGACGTGGCTCCATGAGAACGGGCGCGACGCGAATGGAAACGGGCCGTCTCGATAACCGAGCGTGACGAGAAGGCCCGCGATGACTGCCCCAACGCTTGCTGTGAGCAGGACAGGCCTCAAGCCGACGTGCGGAATGGCGCGCACGAGGTAGGGAGTCGCTTTCCCTATGGTGAGCGCTCCGACAATCACGCCGATCGCCAGGCCGCGCTGCGAGCGGAACCAGGTAGCCGTCATCTTCATCGCGGGGGGATAGACGCCCGCCAGAAAGAATCCCGTGAGGAACCGAAGCAGGAGCGCGGATTGATATCTCGGGGCCGCCAGAATCGCGGCGTTCGCGGCCGCGCCGAGGAACGCAGCACCGCTGAACAGCCTACCGGCGGGAATGAGATCGGGAAGATTGAGCAGCGCGGCGACCGCTGTCCCGCAGACGAACCCGAGCTGAACGATCGTCGTCAGCCAGGCGGCCTCCGATGTCGTGAGGCCCCAGATCGCACGGAGCTGTGGGGTGACCGCGCTCGCCGCGAACCAGAGTGACATACCCAACAATTCGGCGACTCCAAGTAACGCAAGCACCCGCCAGCGTGTCGAGTATGTGTCAGCTGACATCGTAAGAAATTAGCCTCGGCCCGCCGCAACTTCGACATTGCGGCACCCGTGCCAACTTGAGTATTCGAATGGTTCTGCGACAATTGATCACCTACGGTTTTGCTCTGGGGCGTGCTCACGCGACTCACCGATGACGAATCCGTCACAGACAGCGCCGCCTTCCGCGCCTCCTGCTTCACCCGGGTCGCCGGCTTCGGGCTGACGTCTCCGGGATTCCTATCCCGAGCCCTGACCGCGCTCTGATTCCCTCTTTCGCGGGCGGGATTCCCGTTTGTCGAGCAGCGGTTTCTGAAAGAGCATCGTCGGCGGCACCCTGCCCAGGCCCGACGCATCGAGCCACTTCTCGAGGCCGCTGGCCAATCCCCGCCGCTCTGACTGGCGCAAAGTGCCGAATCCTTCGATCAGATCTTCCTGAATCGCGCGCGGGGCCTTTTTCAGGAGAGTCGCACCCTGGCGTGTGAGGCGAAGCACGGCACGACGCCGATCGGACGGGTCGGGTGTACGCGTCACGAGGCTCTTCGCGATCAGTTGACTGACGACTTGCGAAACCGTGCTGTGCGTCGTCATGGTGACCGCCGCGAGATCCTTGACTGACTGGTCGGGGACCTGCGCCAGCTCGCTCAGCACGAACAGCTGCGCGGCGCTGATTCTCAATCCCCGCTCGACGGCCTCCGCCGACGAGCGAAGACCGCG
>JALYKM010000187.1 GCA_030774785.1 Gemmatimonadota bacterium | reverse complement strand
CGCCATGCGGATGCCGATCTCCTGCGTGCGCTGGCCAACCGAATAGGACATCACGCCGTACGCGCCCACCACCGCCAGCGCCAGCGCCAGAGCGGCGAAGCAAAGAATCAGAGCGGCGTGAAAGCGCGGCGTGGCGATGGAGCCTTCGAGCATAGTGGTCAGAGGCGTCATATTGTAGACAGGCTGCTCGCGGTCAATGGCGGCTATCTCGCGGCGTATGGCGGAGATCAGCGACGAGGGCGGGCCGTCCGTACGCACGGCGAACACCATCGGCCGCCAGGTCCTGGGGTGAACCCCTTGGGTGAGACACAAGGGAAAAGACGCACCTACCATTCAATGATAATTCCTTTTTTCAATTCGTCAATAGTTTTATGATCACAGTCGCGATGATGACTGGATTTTTTATTACCTTGACGGCCATTCGCCGGCAACTGGCGGCGATGCCGAACCAACTTTACCTGGTCCGTCCGATTCATGCCCAGAGTGGAAGGCCGTGCGCCGGAGAACGGCTGTGGTCGGCGGGTCTGCTGACAAGGGGGCCGGCGGTAGGGTTCTTGCGCGCTCGCAACTGCGAGGGATTTGATATTTACCTCTCGCCTTTCACCCTGGACCGCAATACCGGCTACATTCTGGTGGATCTGGATCGAGCCGATCCGCAGATCATCCACACTATGCGCTCCAATGGGCATGAGCCTTGCGTCGTGCTGCAGACCAGCCCCGGCAATCTCCAAGCCTGGGTCCAGGTCAGCGCCACTCCGCTCGAGCCCGCCGTGGCCACCGAAATTGGCGCCCAGTTGGCGCGTCTCTATCGAGGCGATCCCGCCAGCGTGGACTGGCGCCATTTGGGAAGACTCGCCGGCTTCACCAATCAAAAACCGCAGCGCCGCTGCGGTGATTACGCTCCGTGGGTGAAACTGCTTCACGCCCAGGCTGGCCTGGCGACGAACGGCGCCTGGCTGGTGGAAGCGGCCCAACGCCGACTGCCCGATCGCACCAGCCAGGCGGCTCCCTGTTCGCTCGGCCCGCCCGATCGCTCCCTCACAGCTCGGGCGGCTGCAGCCATCTATCAGGCTTGGTTGAACCGGCTGCGGATTCCACAACGATTCCCGCAAACCGACTGGAGCATCGCCGATAAGTGGATCGCCAAGGAGTTGCTGTGGCGCCGCACGCCGGTCTCCCAAGTTCAAGCCATCCTCCAACTCGGCAGCCCTGGCTTTCCGCGCCGCCATTCCAACCCCGACGATTACCTGCGCCGCACCGCTGCACGAGCCCTGGCCGAGCTGGAAAGCTCGCCTTTTCCCGGGCTCGCACCGCTCGCACCGCGCCACGATTCGTCCGCCGTCCGCTATCACGATAAGATCGCCTGATTCACTCTGCGCCCCCTGTGTGGAGGCCAACCGCCTTCCCCACTTCCCCGGACTGCGGTTGATTCAGGGAGATCTCCTGATGGGGGGCACTAAAGCACTGGATGGTTGCCGCGCCGGCTATTGCACCAGACGCAGTTGCCACCGCGATGTCCCGCTCAAACTCCTCCGGTGTCCGATAACCTAGAGCCGAGTGCAGCCGTTGGACATTGTAGTAATTCCCAATGAACTCCTCGATGTGATCGGAGAGTTCCTGAAAATCCCGATATTGATGGCAGTAGATCTCTTCTTGCTTGAACGTTTTCATGAAGCTTTCGCAGAACGCGTTGTCCCAGGGATTTGCCGGTCGGCTCATGCTGGGGACCATACCGTTGATCTTGAGCTCCTCCACATAATCGGCGCAGGCGTACTGGATCCCCTGATCGGCGTGATGGACAACCCCCGGTGGTGGCTTGCGTTGCCGGATGGCCAGCCGTAGCGCGGTGATCGCCACCCTCGCCGTCAGCGTGCGATCCAGCGCCCAACCAATTGCTTTTCGCGAGAACCGATCGATGACCACCGCCAGGAACACGAACTCGGTCCGTAAACGGATATAAGTGATATCCGCCACCCAGAGTTGGTTGATGCCGGTCAGGGTCATGCGTGCCGCCAGGTTCAGATACACCTCGCACTCATGCCGGGAATTGGAAGTGAGTACGTACTTCCGGTAGCGAATCGCCAACAAGTTGTCTTCTCGCATGATCCGCAGCACATGCTTGTGATTGATCGTCATGCCCTGGCGATGTAAATCCACCGTGACTCGCCGGTAGCCATACCGCCGATGGTGCGTCAATACCACCTTCTGGATGGCCACTCGTATCGCCATTTCCGCCTCGTCCGGAATCGCCTCCAACCAGTACCAGTAATAACTGGCACGGCTCACGCCGGCCAGTTGACACATCCGTTCCACTCCTAGGCCTTGCTCTTGCGTCCGCGACTGGATGACGTCGTAGATGCTGAAGCGCCACTGTTTAAACTCTGCTGGCGTACTTCCTTGATTTTGAGCAAGGCACTTTCGAAAAAATCGTTTTCCAACGCTTTTTCCGCCAGCGCTAATTTCAACTTCGTAATCTCATCGCGTAGCTGTTTATCTTTGCGTTCTTCTGCGGTCTTCCCCAAATTCGCGTGACGCGGTTCGGGCCGCCCTTCGAACTGGTACTTCCAGCTATACATTAGCTTCCGCTCCAGCTTCAGCTCGCGCGCTAAGGATCGAATGTTGTCGCAGGTCTTCATTCGCTCCACGACCTGCCTCTTGAATTCCACTGTATGTCGACGCCACTTTGCCATCTTGGCCATTGTGCCTCCTCCATTCGCTGCAAAGTGTGTCTTTTCCCCGTGTCTCATTTTGGGGGTTCAGTCCATAAATCAAAATCGAAAAGCGTGTCCACTTTCAAACCGATGCCGATCTGGTTGCGCAGACACTGTGGACCGCCGGCTACCGCGCCAGCGGTTTAGTTCACTAGCTCCAGCCTGTTGAGGAAGCGCCGATTTTCTCACCGAGTCGTGCCCAACATCGCACTGCAAGTCAACCGTCGAGCACTATCCAAGCG